>JAEUKZ010000398.1 GCA_016793045.1 Alphaproteobacteria bacterium | reverse complement strand
AGGGCCTGGCGTGGTGGGCGACGGATTCATGGTGCGCTGCGGCCGGCCGCGGACGCTCAGCGCGCCTGCGGGCCGCTGCCCAGGCTGAAGCGGAGATTCACCATCGGTTGGCGCGTGGACTCGACGATGCGCCGGCACGCGTCGCGCAGGAACGCGATCGCCGGCTCGATGTCGGGCCGCCGCGTCAGCAGCGGCTGGCCGAGCAGTTCGTCCCGGGCATCGCGCGAGGCATCGATCGCCGCGACATGGCGGGCGAAGTCGTCGAGCGTCGTGAAGTCGATGCGATTGACGACGGCGCGCGGATTGAAGTCGGCGACGAAATTCGGGTCGGAGAAGTAGAGCGGGATGCAGCCGCCGACCCAGGCATGCAGCGGTTTTTCGGTGTAGTAGCCCGGAAAGATCGAATTCTCGAAGCACAGGTTGAAGCGGTACTGCGCGAGCGTATCGTATTTCGAGGAACGCAGCGGCCGCCCCGCGACGTTGCCGAAGACGTCGACGCGGCCCGTCTTCGCGATCGCCTCGACCGCAAGCAGCCGATGCGGTTCGGGGTTGCCGGCGACGAAGCAGCAGAACGAAGCGCGCGCCGCGTCCTCCCGTTTGCGCGGGCGCAACAGCGTATCGACGTCGACCATGGGTTCGAAGCCGTGGTTGTCGCTGTTGGCGGATGGCGCGCTGCGTGCGTAGCCGGGCCATGACAACTCGCCGTACCAGACCGGGACCCGGCTGTTCCGGCCGCCATACGAATCGAAATCGGACGAGATCGAATAGCTGTACAGCCCGTAGTTCGGCCGCACGTTCTCCCAGTTCCAGCAGATCGTCTTCGCCGGGAACATCGGCCGGGTCTTCCAATAGACGCTGGTCAGAACGACGTCGGCCTCGCGCTCGTCGTTGACCGCGGTGACCGCGCCGACGGCCTGCGAAAGCAGGTAGCCGACCGGCCCTGCCGTGAACGAGAAGCCGGGCCAGAAGTTGATTGCGCAGACCTTCATGCCGAATCCTGCCGCGTGCTATGTGATCGACAGACGCCGTAGCAGATCCGCCGGCAGCTCCGCCGCGCCCTTTACGGCAATCCGCCCGATCTCCTCGTCCGGGATGCGGTGAAGGCGCTCGATCCGGCCGGAAAAGAACTCGTCACAGGCGCGCTGCGAGCCTTGCCAATGGCCGTAGTCGTCGACGATCAGGACGCCGCCCGGACCCAGAAGATCGAACAGCCGTTCGAGTTCGTGGCGCGTCGATGCGTACCAGTCCGTGTCGAGCCGGAGCAGCGCGATCCGCTGCGGCACCCGGTGTTCGAGCGTTTCGCACACGTCGCCGACGATGTAATCGACCCGCTCGGCCGGATAGCGCGTCAGTGCCATGTTGCGCTTGACCGCGTCGAGCGGAGCCATCGCCCAGTAGTGGTTCTGGTCGTCGCGCGGCGACGCGGCGAGCAGCTGCTCGGCCGGACGTCCGGTCATCGACTCGACGTCGCGCGCATCCGGCTTCGTCATGCCGGCGAAGGTGTCGTAGAGAAGCAGGTTGCGATCGGACACGCCAAGGTCGAGGAGGGTCAGTGCGGCAAGCATCATGGAACCGCCGCGCCAGACGCCGCATTCGACGACGTCGCCTTCGATGCCGTTGTCGACGACGTACCGTACAGCGTGGTGGAGCGCGACCTGGCGCGGAATCGAGGTCATCGTGAAGGGCGCGGCAAGCGGCTGCAGGCGCTGAAACGCGCCCGTCTCGACGAGATCGGCGAGGTGCAGCGGCAGCCACCAGCGGATGGACGGGTCCGGCGTGTGGTCGGGCGGCCGCGCTGCGCCGCGCCAGGCTGCGCCCATCACCTGCATCGTGGCGTAGATGCGTGTGTTCCAGCCCTGGCTCTTGAAGTATCGCAGGCCTTCGGCCACGGACGGCGCGGCGAGATCGTGGAACAGCACCAGGCAGTCATCGGCGGCGTAGCGCGCGGCGGCTTGCGCGTCGCGCCGCGGTGCCGCACCGTCGTGGTCTCCGTCGATGAAGATCAGCGACCACTTGCGGCCGCGACCGCCGAGCGTGTCGACCATCGCGGGACTGAGTCCACCCGCCAGATTCACGCGGTCGCGGATTCCCGCGGCGGTCAAGGAGCCCTCGACCGACGCCCGCGTATCGGGGGTGTCGAGGATCGGATCGATGACATCGAGCTCAACGCCCGCGAGCGCGAGGTGGCATGTCGACCAGCCCATGAAGCAGCCGATCTCCAGCGCCGGCTTGCCCGCGAACGGCAGCGCGGCGTTGTAGAGGATGTGGGCTTCGTCGCGGCTGAGGAACCCGGTGTCCGGGTATCGCCGGTCCACCATCCAGCGGTGCATGATCTCGCGCCGCAGATAGGGCCATTCGCATTCGCCGGTGTTGCCGGCGATCATGTTCGGGAAGGCGGCGTCCGGGGCCGTCTGCGAGAAGTTGGGCGAAACGTAGTCCCGCGGCACCTGTCCCGGCGGCGCGCGCCGGCTGGCGGCCCCGATCAGGCGCGCATAGTCGTTGACCATCCTGTCTTCGCGAAACAGGGCTTCCGCGCGCTGCTTCGCGCCGGCACCGAAGGCCTTCCGTTCGGCGGGCGTGTTCGCGACCGTTTCGATCACGCGCGCCAGATTGCGGACGGTCGAACGGGGAAACTGCTTGGGATCGTCGAGCAGGATCGCCGTCGGGCCGACCTGCTCCGGGATGCCGTTCACGGCGGTCGCGATCACCGGCAACCCCTTCGCCATGGCCTCCATGATCGAGAGCGGCATGCCCTCGGCATAGGAGGGCAGGACGAATGCATCGGCCGCGTCCAGCCAGGCGTCGATGTCGCTGCGCGGGCCGAGCAGGTGCACGCGATCCGCGATACCGAGCGCGCCGAGGCTCGCGCGGAGCTCCGCCTCCAGCGGTCCGCCGCCGGCCCAGGCAAACCGCATGCGCCGCCAGCCCGGGCTGGCGCGCAGCCGATCGAGCGCCTGGAGGTAGAGCTTGTAGCCCTTGATCGCGTCGTAGCGCGCGGCGGTGAAGAACAGGGTCTCGTCCGCCCCCGCGCCGATTTCGCTTCGACGCGCCGCGCGCCGGGCAGGATCGACCGGGTCGAAGAACCGCTGGGGCCGGCCGTACCGGATGATCGTGGGCTTCGCGCGCCCGATCGGGTAGACCGCAGCCAGGCCGTGCGCGTTCTCACGCGAGACGCAGACGACCGAATGGGCGGCGGAAAAGATCTCCTCGAAGATGGGCCACGCGTCGCGTTGCGGGCAGTGCTCCGGCTGCACGATGCCGATCGAGAACAGCATCGGGATCTCGAGCGCCGCCGCTGCTTTCTTCTCGACCAGATTGGCGGCGGCGTTGCCGTCGCCGAAGAGCAGGACGTCCGGGCGCAGCGCGGCCAGCACGTCTCGCGCCTGGTCGATGCTGCCGACCGTCGTTCCGCGCCCGGGGCGCCAGGGGTACTGGATTTCAACATGCGCCACGCCCAGTGCGCGTTCGCGCTCGCGACGCGCATCGTCGAAGTCGGGCGCGACCGCGGTCACGTCGTAGCCGCGCGCCTGCATGGCGACGGCCATCGAATGGTTGAACTCGCCGACGCCGCCGAGCGCCGTCACATCGGTCCAGATCGCGAGGCGGGGGCGGTCGTTGGTCATGCAAAATCCGTCCAGAGTGTCCGGGGCGGCGGGCGCAACGGCCGTCCGCCGCGTCCTGCTCGGAATACGTCCGCCATCACACCTCCACCACCACGCGCTCGATGTTCGGCACCGCGTTGCCGCTCTCGTCGCGGGCGACCACGCGTTCGCGCACGGTGAAGCGCGCGGTGTTCAGGCCGTCCTCCTGGTGCGCGCGGCGCGCCAGCATCGCGGCCTTCTTCTCCGCGTGCAGCGTCGCGTTGCGCGAATGGTCGAGCGTCACCCGG
>JAEUKZ010000389.1 GCA_016793045.1 Alphaproteobacteria bacterium | reverse complement strand
TCGTCGAAGGCGTTGTGGATGATCGAGCGGTCGAGCGTGATCGTCGCCACGCCGCGCGCGTCGGTGTCGGACAGGAATCCCGCCATGGCCTACATCCTGAACACGCCGAAGCGCGTCGGCTCGACCGGCGCGTTGAACGCGGCGGACAGCGAAAGTCCGAGAACGGCGCGGGTCTCCGCCGGGTCGATGATGCCGTCGTCCCACAGCCGCGCCGACGCGTAGTACGGGTGGCCCTGCTGTTCGTACTGGGTGCGGATCGGCGTCTTGAAGGCCTCTTCCTCCTCCGCCGGCCAGGTCTTGCCCTGCGCCTCGAGATTGTCGCGCCGGACGGTCGCGAGCACGCTCGCCGCCTGCTCGCCGCCCATCACGGAGATGCGCGCGTTCGGCCACATCCACAGGAAGCGTGGCCCGTAGGCGCGCCCGCACATGCCGTAGTTGCCCGCGCCGAAGCTGCCGCCGATGATCACCGTGAATTTCGGCACGCGGGCGCAGGCCACCGCGGCGACCATCTTGGCGCCGTCGCGCGCGATGCCGCCGGCCTCGTATTTCCTGCCGACCATGAAGCCGGCGATGTTCTGCAGGAAGACGAGCGGAATGCCGCGCTGGGCGCAGAGTTCGACGAAATGCGCGGCCTTGAGCGCCGATTCCGAGAACAGGATGCCGTTGTTGGCGACGATGCCCACGGGATAGCCCCAGATGCGCGCGAAGCCGGTGACGATGGTGGCGCCGTAGAGCTTCTTGAACTCGTCGAGTTCCGAGCCGTCGACGATCCGCGCCACGACCTCGCGCACGTCGTAGGGCTTGCGCAGGTCCTGCGGAACGATCGAATAGATGTCCTCCGCCGGATAGAGCGGGTCGACCGGCGCCGCAAGCGCAGCCGCCGGCGCCTTCCGGGTATTGAGCCCGGCGACGATCGATCGCGCGAGGCCGAGCGCGTGGGCGTCGTCGGCGGCATAGTGGTCGACGACGCCGGAAACGCGCGCGTGCACGTCCGCGCCGCCGAGTTCCTCTGCGGTCACGACCTCCCCCGTCGCGGCCTTCACCAGCGGCGGGCCGCCGAGGAAGATCGTGCCCTGGTTGCGCACGATGATGCTTTCGTCCGCCATCGCCGGCACATAGGCGCCGCCGGCGGTGCACGACCCCATCACGACCGCGATTTGCGGGATGCCGGCCGCCGACATCGTCGCCTGGTTGTAGAAGATGCGGCCGAAATGGTCGCGGTCGGGAAAGACGTCGTCCTGGTTCGGCAGGTTGGCGCCGCCGGAATCGACCAGATAGATGCAAGGCAGGTTGTTCTCGCGCGCGATTTCCTGCGCGCGGACGTGCTTCTTCACCGTCAGCGGAAAATAGGTGCCGCCTTTGACCGTGGCGTCGTTGCAGACGACCACGCACTCGCGGCCCGCCACGCGGCCAATGCCGGTGATGATCCCTGCCGCCGGGACGTCGCCGCCATACATCCCGTGGGCGGCGAACTGCGAGAGCTCGAGGAAGGGCGAGCCGACATCGAGGAGCATGCGCACGCGCTCGCGCGGCAGCAGCTTGCCGCGCGCCATGTGCTTGGCGCGCGCCTGTTCGCCGCCGCCCTGCTTGATCGTGTGGACCTTGGCGCGCAAGTCCGCGACGAGCGCGCGCATGGCCGCGTCGTTGGCCCGCGCGGCATCGGATCGGAGGTCGACGGCAGTGCGGATCGCGCTCATGGATACCCCTTGACCATCGGCTGCTTGTAGCATGGCGCCGCGCCGCGCCGGAACCGGCGATCTGGCCGCCCTGCATCTGGCGCTACACGGGCGCGGCGGCGCCGACTATGATCCGCCCACCCGCCCGCAGTCGCCGCCCGAGGCCGCCCTTGCCCCTGCTCTCGCTCGTCATTCCGATGCACAACGAAAGCGCCAATCTGGACGCGCTGTTCGCGCGCCTGGATGCGGCACTCGGGCGCGCCGGCATGGCCGCGGAGATCGTGTGCGTCGACGACGGCAGCCTCGACGACACGCTCGCGCGCCTGAAGGCCCGCACCGCGCAGGACCCGCGCCTGCGCGTCGTGGCGCTCAGCCGCAACTTCGGCAAGGAGATCGCCGTCGCCGCCGGGCTGCGCTTCGCGCGCGGCGACGCCGTGGTGCTGATGGATGCCGACCTGCAGCATCCGCCGGAGATGATCGAGACGTTCCTCGCCCACTGGCGCGAGGGCTATCGCATGGTCTATGCGCAGCGTACCGACCGGCGTACCGAGACCAAGCGCAGGCGCTGGGCGGCCGGCGCGTTCTACCGGCTGTTCGCGCGCATCGGCGAGGTCTCGCTGCCCGAAGGGGCGGGCGACTTCCGCCTCCTCGACCGCGCCGTCGTCGACGTCTTCAACAGCCTGGGCGAGCGCACGCGCTTCAACAAGGGCCTCTATGCCTGGCTCGGCTTCAAGCAGATCGGCGTGCCCTACGACGTGACGGAGCGCAATGCCGGCACGTCGGGCTGGAACTTCCTGAAGCTCTACCGCCTGGCGATCGACGGCATCGTCGCCTTCACCACCGTGCCGTTGCGGATCTGGTCCTTCCTCGGCGTCATCGTCTCGCTCGGCGCGATCGGCTACGGCATCTACTTCCTCATCAAGACGCTGATCCTCGGCATCGACGTGCCGGGCTACCCGTCGCTGATCGTCGCGATCATGCTGTTCGCGGGCATCCAGCTGATCAGCCTCGGCATCATCGGCGAATACGTCGCACTGATGGTCGCCGAGGTGAAGCGCCGGCCGCTCTACGTCATCAGCGAGACGCACGGCTTCCCCGCGGCGCAGGAAACGGTGGCCGGGAAGGCGCCCGCCGGCGGTCCCGACGATCAGGGACCGCGCGGCCGCAGGATCGCGTAGCCGATTCGCACGATGCCGTCGCGCCGGCCGAGCTGCCGCAGCTCGAGCGGCGGCCGGGCCTCTGCCCCCTGCAGCGCGGCCGGCAGCCGCGGCGGCTCCGCCGAGTCGGTCCAATAGACGATCACGGCGCCCCGGCGGGCGACGTCGGCGACGTCGATCCAGGGATGGCCGATGGCGTCGGCGTCAACGAACGCACGCGGCCGGTCGGGCGAGAATGTCGCGACGTTGCCCGACAGCCACATCGGGCCGACGACATAAGGCAGCGGCCGGCCGGTCTCGGCGCGCCATGCGGCCGTGACCGCCGCGGCCAGCTCGCGGCCGGGAAACTGGATCGCCCGGTCGCGCCGGTCGAAATGCGGCATCACGCCGTTGCCCACGACGAAGGCGGCGGCGATTACGAGAGCGGTCCCGCCGACGACGATCGCAACGCGGCGCCGCGCTGCGGCATCGAAAGCCGGCCGCAGCAGGGCCACCAGGAACAGCCCCGCGAAGCACCACAGCGGGTAGCCCCACAGCGCCACCAGGAAGCGCCCGGTCGCCAGCGACAGCGCCAGCAGGGTCGCGCATGGCCCGATCGCCATCACCGCCAGGAAGCGCAGGTCGAAGGCCGAAAGCGCCGTCACGCGATCTTCCGCAGCCGCCCGGCGCGGCCAGACCGCGACGGCGACGGCCAGCGCCACCGGCAGGAGCGCGACGAGCTGGCCGGCGAGAAACCCGAGCGGCCGCGTCAGATGGTCGAGCGCGCCGCGCGGCGGCGCCGCCCGCGCCTCGGCGTAGGTGAACGGCATGAAATCGTGCGCGACCAGCCACCACAGATGCGGCGCCGCCAGGGCGAGCGCGACCGCCGCCGCGAGATACGGCCCGCGCGTGGCGAGCGCGCGCCGCGCCGCCGGCTCCGCCAGCATGAACAGCGCCAGCGGCACGATCAGCACGACGACGAAGTACTTGGCCCAGAAGGCGCCAGCGAGCCAGACGCCGAGCAGCAGCCAGTCGCCGTCGCGTCCGAACCGCAACGCGCGCCACAACGACAGGCCGGTCAATGCCCAGAACGGCAGCTGCGCGACGTCGTGATTGAATTTGGGCGCGGTGAAGTTGAAGTAGTGGAGGCCGGCGAGCGCGACGACGCCGACCAGCGCCCCCCAGGCCGGCAGCAGGGCGCGGCCGAGCCGCCACACCGCCCAGAAGGCGACGCCGACGAAGACCTGCGCCGTCAGATAGAGCGGCCAGAAGCGATCGCCCGCCACGAGCCGCACCGCCTCGGCCGTCCACCAGGGCAGCGGCGGCAGCTTGGCGTAGCCGAGCTGCCATTCCCGCCCCATGACCCGCGACTCGATGATGTCGAGCGGCGGGTTGACGAACAGCACGGCCGGCAGCAGCGTCCACAGCGCGCCGTGCAGCAGAACGAAGCCCCAGAACAAGACCTCCGGACGCGCCCAGACCGCGGGCGCGGAGGCCCCCCGCGAGCTCACCATCCGCCCGTCGCCAGCCAGCGGTCGACTTGGTCGAGCCGGTCCGAGCCCCAGAACGGCTCGCCGTCGACGATGATGTAGGGCGAGCCGAAGACGCCCTTGGCGATGCCGGCGTCGACCTCGCGCTTCAGGCGCTCCTTGACCGCCGGGTCGTTGAGGGCGGCGAGCGTGTCGGCCCGCGCGATGCCGAGCGTCTCGGCGATCGCGGCGACCCGCTCCGCGCCGACGATGTCGCGGCCCTCGCCGAACGCTTCGTGATACGCGGCCTTGGCGAAGCGCACCGCGAGCGCCGGGTCGCGCCCATCGAGCCAGTAGAACGCCCGCGATGCGGCGACGCCCGAGAACGGGAACGATGCCGGCAGCTTGAACGAGACGCCGAGCAGCCGCGCGCTGCGCGCGAAGTCGTGCTTCGAATAGGCGCCCTTCAGCGGTACGTCGAGCAACGGAGCGGTGCCCGCGATCTTGAACGCGACGCCGAGCAGGAACGGCTTCCAGGCCACGTCGCGGCCGTGGCGCGCCGCGATCGCGTCGATGCGCTGGGCGGCGAGATAGCCGTAGGGGCTCGAGAAGTCGAACCAGAATTCGACGGGCTGGGGCATGGGTGGTAGTCCTTGCGTTCGGCGTTGCGTCCCGGCTTATAGCGCGAGGCCGCCGGTTTCCGCCACCCGAGGACACCCCGAATGACCATCGCCGCCCCGCTGACCGCCGCCGTGACGATCGCGGCGCTCGCCGTCTATTTCGCCGACGCCCTGCGCGTCGCGCGCGCCCGCTCGCAGTTCAAGGTGCCGCCGCCGTCGATCGACGGTCCGCCGGAATTCGCGCGCATCTACCGCGTCCAGGTGAACACGCTCGAACAGATGGTGCTGTTCCTGCCGGTGTTGTGGCTGTGCGCCGCCGCCTGGGGCGACCGCTGGACGGCGCTGATCGGCGTGATCTGGCCGATCGGGCGGATCATCTACGCGCGCGGCTATGTCGCGGCGCCCGAACAGCGCCATCGCGGCTTCGCGATCGCCATCTTTGCGACGATGCTGCTGGCGCTCGGTACGGTCGCCGGGATCGTGGCGGCCCTGATCTAGTTCAACGCCGGCGACATCACGCCCGTGCGAGGTCGCGGGCGATCAGCAGGCGCTGGACCTCGCTCGTGCCTTCGTAGATCTGGCAGACGCGCACGTCGCGCCAGATGCGCTCGACCGGGAAATCGGACAGATAGCCGTAGCCGCCGTGGATCTGGATGGCATCGGAGCAGACGCGCTCCGCCATCTCGGAGGCGAACAGCTTGGCCATCGCCGCCTGGGTCAGGCAGGGCTGGCCGGCATCGCGCAGACGCGCGGCCTCGTGGATCAGCAGCCGCGCCGCCGCGATCTGGGTCGCCATGTCGGCGAGCTTGAAGCCGATCGCCTGGTGCTCGATCAGCGGCCGGCCGAACGACTCGCGCTGCTTGGCGTAGGCGAGGCCAGCCTCGAACGCGGCGCGCGCCATGCCGAGCGACTGCGCCGCGATGCCGATCCGCCCGCCCTCGAGATTGGCGAGCGCGATCCGGTAGCCCTCGCCTTCCTCGCCGAGCATCAGATCGGGCGTCAGGCGCATGTCCTCGAAGACGAGCTGGCAGGTATCGGAGCTGCGCTGGCCGGCCTTGTCCTCGACGCGGGCGACGCGATAGCCGGGCGTTTCGGTCGGCACCACGAAGGCGGTGATGCCCTTGCGGCCCGCCTCCGGGTCGGTCACCGCGAAGACGATCGCGGTGCCGGCGGTGGCCCCCGACGTGATGAACTGCTTGGTGCCGTTGATCACCCAGTGATTGCCGTCGCGGCGAGCGCGCGTCTTGAGCGCGGCGGCGTCGGAGCCGGCCTGCGGCTCGGTCAGACAGAAGGCGCCGATCACGTCGCCGCCGGCGAGCGGCTTGAGGAAGCGCTCCTTCTGCGCCGTCGTGCCGAAGCGGTTGACCACGCCGGCGACGAGGTTCTGCACGCTCATGATCGTCGAGACCGCGCCGTCGCCCGCCGCCACCTCTTCCACGGCCAACGCGAAGGCGACGTGATCGGCGCCGGCGCCGTTCCAGTCCGCCGCCACCGTCATGCCCATGAAGCCGAGCCGCCCCATCTCCGCGAGTTCGGCCTTCGGCACCGTGCCGGAGCGGTCGCGCTCCGCGGCGCCAGGGGCCAGCCGCTCGGCCGCGAAGGCGCGCGCGGCGTCCCGGATCATCCTCTGCTCTTCGGTCAGGATCATGTTGAGGCGCCCCGCCGGCTACCAGGGAAACTCGATGCCGTCGTAGTTGTAGAAATGGCCGCTGTCGGCGAGCGTCGCCTTGGCGATCACCTTGCGCAGGCCGGCGATCGACACCTCCGGCGTGATCGCGGCGCCCGGACCGCCCATGTCGGTCTTGACCCAGCCGGGATGGACGACGATCACCGCGACCTGCTTGTCCGCGAAGGCGATCGACAGGTTCTTCGCCGCCATGTTGAGCGCGGCCTTGCTGGTGCGATAGATCATCGACCCGCCGGTGGTCTGGGCGATCGATCCCATGCGGCTGGTCACGAACACCATCAGCTTCTGCCCGCTCGCCGCGACGTGCGGCAGGAAGGCCTGGGCCATGGCGACCGGGGCCATCAGGTTGACCTCCATCGTCTGGTGCCAGACCGCGTAGTCCGCTTCCGCCACCGTCGCCTCGCGCGAGCCGATCATGCCCGAATTGCACAGCAGCACGTCGATCGCGCGGCCGTCGAGCGAGCGCGCGAGCTTGGCGATGCCCGGCCGGTCGGTGACGTCGAGCAGGTTGATCTCGACGTTTCGGCCGAGTTCGGCGAGCGCGCGCCCCGCCTCGGGCTTGCGCACCGTGGCGATCACGGTCCAGCCGTCGGCGGCATACTGCTTGGCGAATTCGAAGCCGAGCCCGCGCCCGGCGCCAGTGATGAGGATCGTCGGCATGTCGCTGTTCAGCTCCGTTTGCGGGCGGTGACTTCGATCTCGACCTTCATGCGCGGGTCGACGAGGCCGGAGATCACGGTGGTGTTGGCCGGACGAATGTCGCGGAATTTCGCCCCGACGACCGCCGAGACGGCCGGAAAATCGGCAGCGTCGACGAGATGGATGCGCACGCGCACGACGTCCGCGAGCGAAGCCCCGGCTTGCGCGAGCGCCGCCTCGATGTTGCGGAAGATCTGCTCGGTCTGGGCCTTGGCATCGGGCGCGATCGCCATGGTCGCGTAGTCGAAGCCGGTGGTGCCGGAAACGAACACGTCGTCGCCGTCCACCACCGCGCGGCTGTAGCCGGCCTGCGCCTCGAAGGCCGATCCCGAACTGATGAGCTTGCGCATGTCTAGCGTCCGCTGCGTTCGATCGCGTCGATCAGGGCGCGGTTGCGCCGGTCGTTCTGGACGCGATTGACGACCAGGATGGCATGCACGACGCAGACCAGCCACAGCGCCGCCGACAGCCCGCCGAGCACGCCGAGGGTTAGGATGAAGATCAGCGCCGAAGCGGCCCACATGACCAGGTTGACGACCGCCTGGAGGACCCGCCCGTAGAGCAGCAGGGCGAGCGGCGGCAGGACGATGGCGACGAGGTAGATCATGTCGGCCGGACCCTCGCAGTAAGCGCCGTCGCGGGCGCGCGGCGCATGAAGTGGCGCTCGACGAGCACGTAAGATGTGACCGCCGCCAAGATCGTCAATGGCAACCCGACCGCGGCCCGCGTTCCAGCCTGCCACATCAGGTCCTCGCGCATAATCCAAAGGATCGGGAAATGCCATAGGTAGATCGCGTAGGAGATCCGCCCGAGCGCGACCAGCTCCGGCCGTTCATAGATGCGATGCAGCAGCGTCGTCCCGGGCAGCACGAGGATGGCGACGGCGAGAACGGCGGGCAGCGCGCCGCAGACGACCGAACCGAACTGGTAGTAGGCCCGCCCGGTGTGCACGAAGGCGTAGCCCGTGACGACGCCGAGCACGAGCAGCGGAAGTGCGAGCGGCCGCAGCCGGGCCGCCAGGGCCGTCCGCGCCGGCCCGCCGACGAGCGGCAGGGCGCACGCCAGCGCCGCGCCGAACAGCATCGAGTCGACCCGCATGTCGATGAAGCCGTAGAGCCGCTGCCACGGCGCGCCGGCCTCGGCGGCCCATAGCCGCCACGCCCAGACCGCCAGTGCGAGCAGGATGATCGTCGCCGCCAGGCGCCAGCCCGTGCCGAGGATCGCCAGCAGGGTCAGGAACACGACCGGCCAGACGGCATAGAACTGCAGCTCGATCGCCAGCGACCACAGATGGCCGAACGCCGGATCGAGCGTTCCGCCCGCCATCAGCCACCAGCCCCCGGCGAGCGAATAGCCGACGGCATCAACGATCGCACCCCACCCCCAGTCGGGCCGCGTCAGTGCTCGATACAGCAGGGTCGCCGCCAGCATGACGGCCAGCGCCGGCACGATGCGGGCGGCCCGGCGCCGATAGAAGGAGAGGATTCCGACGTGCCCGTGCCGGGCCCGGTCGCGCAGCAGCAGCGCCGATATGAAGTACCCGCTGAGGACGAAGAAGCCGTCCATCGCGACGAAGCCGCCGGGCAGCAGCGGCGCGCGCAGGTGGAAGACGACGACCGCGAGCGTGACGACCGCGCGCAGCCCGTCCAGTCCGCGCGAATAGCCGAGCGGATAGACGTGCCGCTCGAGATCCCGCTGGAGGAGGCTCTGCAGCCGCGGGGCCGGGCGATCGGGCGCGTGGGGGGCCGCTGGCTCGGTCGAGCCGGCTGCGCTCACGCCCCCTCCGCGACCAGCTCGCGGCCGATCAGCCAGCGGCGGATCTCCGAGGTGCCGGCGCCGATCTCGTAGAGCTTGGCGTCGCGCAGCAGCCGGCCGGTCGGGTAGTCGTTGATGTAGCCGTTGCCGCCGAGGAG
>JAEUKZ010000384.1 GCA_016793045.1 Alphaproteobacteria bacterium | reverse complement strand
CTCGCGCGCGGCGTGACCGGCGTGGCGAAGGCGGAACTCGACAGTGCCGACGCGCTGCTCGGATGGCTGGCGAGCGAGAATTTCACCTTCCTCGGCTATCGTCAGTATGCCTTCGCGTCCGACGGCGCGGCGGCGAAGCTCAACGTCGTCGCCGGCGCGGGGCTCGGCCTCCTGCGCGACGACGAGGTCGTCGTGTTCGACGGGCTGCGCAATCTCGACAGCCTGCCGGCCGATGTCAGCGCCTTCGTCCGTGCGCCGCACCCGCTGCTGATCACCAAGACCAATCGCCGCTCGACGGTGCATCGCACCGGCCATCTCGACGCGGTCGTGATCAAGCTCTTCGACGCCTCGGGCCGGGTTGTCGGCCAGCATCTTTTCGTCGGGCTGTTCACGTCGACCGCCTATCACCAGAGCCCGCGCCTGATCCCGGTTCTGGCGGAAAAGGTGTCCGCGGTGCTGGCGCGCGCGGGCTTCGCGCCCGCCAGTCACGACGGCAAGTCGCTGACCCACATCCTCGAAACCTTCCCGCGCGACGAACTGTTCCAGGCGACGGCGGACGAACTTTTCGCCACGGCGGTCGGCATCCTGCGCCTGCAAGAACGCCAGCGGACCGCGCTCTTCGTGCGCAAGGACCCGTTCGAGCGGTTCGTCTCGTGCCTCGTCTTCGTGCCGCGCGACCGCTACACGACCGACCTGCGCATCAGGATCCAGAAGATCCTCGAGGCCGCCTTTGCCGGCTCGGTGACGGCGTTCCAGAGCCAGTTCGCCGACGAGACCGTGCTGGTGCGCGTCCATTTCATCGTCAAGACAACGCAGGGCGCGATCCCGCCGGTCGACGTTCCCGACGTGACGCGCCGGATCGTCGAGGCGGCGCGCGGCTTCGGCGAGCGGCTGCGTGAGGCGATGGTCGTGCGCCACGGCGAGGATCGCGGCCTCGGCATGTTCCGGCGCTACGCCGACGCGTTTCCCGCCGGCTATCGCGAGCGTTTCGCGCCGGAGATGGTGGTCGGCGACGTGCCGACGATCGACGCGGTCGTGGCCGGCAAGACGCCGCTCGCCGTGAACCTCTATCGCGCCGTCGACGCGGCGGAGAACGAACTGCGCCTGCGCATCTTCCACCGCGGACGGCCCGTGCCGCTTTCCGACGTGCTGCCGGTGCTGGAGAATCTCGGGCTCAAGGTGATGACCGAGGACCCCTTCCGCATCGACCCGGGCGAAGCGCCCGAGCCGGTGTGGATGCACGACTTCTCGATGGTCGCGCGCGAGGTGAAGGACGTCGATCTCACCCACATCAAGTCGCGCTTCGAGGAGGTGTTCAGTCTCGTCTGGGCCGGCTGGGCCGCCAATGACGGGTTCAACCGCCTCGTCTTCACCGCCGGCCTGGCGCTCGGCGAAATCACGGTGCTGCGTGCCTATGCGCGCTATCTGCGCCAGATCGGCATTTCCTACAGCCAGGCCTATGTCGAAGACGCGCTCGCCCAGAACCCGGTGATCGTGCGCAAGTTCAACGAGCTGTTCCGCGCGCTGCACACGCCCGGACAGCCGCCCGGCGCCGGCACCCGCGCCAAGGGCCTGGTGGTCGAGATCGAGCACCTGCTCGACGGCGTCGCCAATCTCGACCAGGACCGCATCCTGCGCCGCTATCTCAATCTGATCCAGGCGACGCTGCGCACCAACTATTTCCAGCGCCCCGGAGGCAAGCGCAAACCCTACGTCGCCTTCAAGATCGACAGCCGCGCGATCGACGAGATGCCGCTGCCGCGCCCGCTGGTCGAGGTCTGGGTCTACAGCGCCGACGTCGAGGCGGTGCATCTGCGCGGCGGCCGCGTCGCGCGCGGCGGCATCCGCTGGTCGGACCGGCCGGAGGATTTCCGCACCGAGATCCTCGGGCTGATGAAGGCGCAGATGGTGAAGAACGCCGTCATCGTGCCGGTCGGCTCGAAGGGCGGGTTCTACGTCAAGCGCCCGCCCGCGCCCGAGGCGGGCCGCGAGGCATGGCTGGCGCACGGCATCGAATGCTACCGCACGATGATGCGCGGCCTGCTCGACGTCACCGACACGATCACGCCTACCGGCATCGTGCCGCCCGCGGACGTCGTGCGCCGCGACGGCGACGATCCCTATCTCGTCGTCGCCGCCGACAAGGGCACCGCGACGTTTTCCGACATCGCCAACGGCATCTCGCGCGACTACGGCTTCTGGCTCGACGACGCCTTCGCC
This sequence comes from Alphaproteobacteria bacterium, assembly GCA_016793045.1. Lineage (GTDB taxonomy): Bacteria > Pseudomonadota > Alphaproteobacteria > CACIAM-22H2 > CACIAM-22H2 > JAEUKZ01. The sequence goes on along the minus strand of JAEUKZ010000384.1, from coordinate 3,419 downwards.
TCCGGCGGCTCGGCCGGCTACGACCACAAGGGCATGGCGATCACCGCGCGCGGCGCGTGGGAGGCGGTGAAGCGCCATTTCCGCGAGCTCGGCCTCGACACGCAGACCCAGGACTTCACGGCGGTCGGCGTCGGCGACATGTCGGGCGACGTCTTCGGCAACGGCCTGCTGCGCACGCGCCACATCCGGCTGCTCGCGGCCTTCGACCACCGCCACATCTTCTTCGATCCGGCGCCCGACGCGGCCGCCTCGTTCGCCGAACGCGAGCGGCTGTTCAAGCTGCCGCGATCGTCCTGGGCGGACTACGACGCCAAGCTGATCTCGGCCGGCGGCGGCGTGTTCGACCGCAAGGTGAAGTCGATCCGCGCCACGCCCGAGATGCGCAGCCTGCTCGGCGTCGGCGAATCGGTGACGCCGTCGGACCTGATCAAGGCGATCCTCAAGGCGCCCGTCGACCTGCTGTTCTTCGGCGGCATCGGCACCTACGTGAAGGCGTCGGGCGAAAGCCATGCCGATGCGGGCGACCGCGCCAACGATGCGCAGCGCATCGATGCGCGCGACATCCGCGCCCGCGTGGTCGGGGAGGGTGCCAATCTCGGCGTCACCCAGCGCGCGCGCATCGAATATGCGCAGGTCGGTGCTGGCGGCGGCGGCGGCAAGATCAACACCGACGCGATCGACAATTCGGCCGGCGTCGACACATCGGACCACGAGGTCAACATCAAGATCCTGCTCGGCGACGTCGTCGCGCGCGGGGACATGACGCTCAAGCAGCGCGACGCGCTGCTGGCGGCGATGACCGACGAGGTCGCGGCGCTCGTCCTCGCCGACAACTACCTGCAGACCCAGGCGCTCTCGGTGGCGGAGGCGGACGGGGTCGCCGGCCTGCATCCGGCGCTGCGGCTCATCCGCGCGCTCGAGAAGTCGGGGCGGCTCAACCGCGCGATCGAATTCCTGCCCGACGACGAGGAGTTCAAGCGGCGGCTCGCCGCCGGCCGCGGGCTGACGCGTCCGGAACTCGCGGTGCTGCTCGCCTACGCCAAGCTGTCGCTCTACGACGCGCTGCTGCCCGGCGACCTGCCCGACGACGGCGCGCTCGGCGCGGATCTCCTCGGCTACTTCCCCGTCCCGCTGCGCGAGGCGCATCGCGAGGCGATCTTCCGCCATCGCCTGCGGCGCGAGATCATCGCGACGGTCGTCACCAACGAACTCGTCAACCGCACCGGCGCGTATTTCCTCAACGACCTCGTCGAGCGCGGCCTCGGCACGCCGGGCGAGGTCGCGCGCGCCTACCTCGTCGCGCGCGACGTCTTCGCGATGACGGGCCTGTGGCGCGAGATCGAAGCGCTCGACAACAAGGCGCCGGCGCAGGCGCAGACCCTGGCCTTGACGACGACGCAGGCGCTGCTCGCCCGCGCCGTGCCGTGGATCGTCGCCGCGGCGCCGATCGGCGATGGCGGGGCGCGCCGCCTCGACGTCGAGGAAACGCGTGCCCGCTACGCCGCCGGCGTGGCGACCCTGGCCGCGACGCTGACGCAGGTCCTCGATGCCGATCGCGTCCTGGAACTCGGCGAGGAAGCCAAGGCGCTCGAACACGCCGGCCTGCCGGCGGAACTTGCCGCGCGGGTGGCGGCGCTGCCCGATCTTGCAGCGGCGCTCGACATCGTGCGCATCGCAAGCGATGCCGGCGGTGCGGCGCTCGAGCGCGTCGCGCGCGTCTATTTCGCCATCGGCGCGCGGCTCCATGTCGCCTGGCTCGCACGCAAGGCGGTCGGCCTCGCCGCCGGCGGCGGCTGGCAGCGTCGCGCGGCGGAGGCGATGGTCGCCGATCTGGCGGCGCAGCAGGCCGATCTGGCCCGCCGCGTGATCGCGGGCGACGGCGGTGCGGCGTCGCTGGAGCCGTGGCTCGAACGGCGCGGCGCCGTACTGGCGCGCTTCGACTCGCTGATCGGCGAACTCAAGGCGACGCCGACGGTCGACCTCGCGGCGCTGACGGTGGCGGGGCGGGAGCTGCGCGCGCTGACGCAGGCGTGAGGCAGGCCGGTGCTGCGCGCGGTCAGCGCAGCGTCGCGATGTCGGCGGGGGCTTGGCGCGTGATCATCGCGGCGACGATCCGGCCGAGGCAGTAATAGCTCGCGTCGGTCAGGTGCAGCCCGTCGGGCGCGATCATCTCCGCCATCGTGAACTGGCCGCTCTCGAGCCAGTGCGACATCACCTCGAAGCGCAGCACCAGCGGCGCGCGCTCGATCTGCGAGACGAGATGGAGATGGCGCACGAAGTCGCGCCAGTGCGGCTTGGCGGTGACGCGCGGCGCGTTCTGCGGCTCCATCAGCATCACGTCGATGCCGGCGGCGTGCGCCATCGTGATGCCGCGCTGGAGGTCGTCGACCAGCCGCGCCACGTCGCCGTCGCGCAATGCGCTGTTGGTGCCGGCCTGCCAGATCAGCAGGTCGGGGCGATTGTCGATCACGTCGCGCCGGAAGCGCGCCAGCATAGCCGACGTCTCCTCGCCGCTGACGCCGCGATTGAGGACGGTGATCGCGCTGCGCGGAAAGCGCTGGCGCAACTCGGCCTGGAGGCGGCTCGGATAGGTGTGGGCCGGGGACGTCGCGCCCATGCCTTCGGTCGACGACGAGCCGAGCGCGACGATGGTCAGGCTCTGCCCGCTGGACAGGCGCGCCCGCGTGCGCGGCAGATTGTAGGGGGAATCGAGGAGGGCGGAGGGAACGGAACACCGCCGCGTTTCGATCGGCGGGGATTGTGCCCCGGCGCCGCTCGCAACGCCCGCAACCATCAATATCGACGCGATCAGCAGACGCGCAATTGAACGGCCCGGACTCATCATTCGATTCCTATCCTACGCAAACCTCCCCCAGGTCCCAAGAATATTCTGCAAATGTCGCAAGTCCGTTAATCGAACAATTTCTGCGGTTTATGGCTAAAATGCGCGCAAAGGCCCGGGCGCATCCCCGCGATCCGGCGGAACGGATGCGGACCAGAGGCGATTCGGGGGTAGAGCCGGCGGCAATGCGGCCCCGTGCGTCTCAACGCGCCGACAGGCCGCCGTCGAAGATCTGGTCGGCCGGCGCCGCCATCAACCGGTCGCTGAGGTCCTGGCGCAGGCGCATCACTTCGCGTTCCTCGGCCGCGGTGCGATCCGTCTTGGCGCTGAGGGCAAGGAACTCCGGCAGCACGAGCCCGTGGCGGACCGCCAATTCGGCCGTCCCCCCGCGATAGCGCAGCCTGAAGAAGTAGCGCCAGTCCTTGCCGCCGGGCATGTCGGGCGTGCCGAGGCTGCGGTCGAGGGTGAAGCGGTCGCCGGTGACGGCGCGGGTCACCATCTCGAAGGCGTCGCGCGCGCCGGGACCGGGGAAGGCGGTCTCGATGCGGACGTCGCGCCGTTCGATCGTGCCCGGGGC
>JAEUKZ010000379.1 GCA_016793045.1 Alphaproteobacteria bacterium | reverse complement strand
AGATGGTGATGCCGGGCGACAACATCGCGATGGAGGTGCACCTGATTGCGCCGATCGCGATGGACGAGGGCCTGCGCTTCGCGATCCGCGAGGGCGGCCGCACCGTCGGCGCAGGCGTCGTCGCAAAGATCATCGAGTAGGCCTGGGATCCGCAGAACTGAGGACGAGGCCGCGTTCCGCGGCGTGACGGACAGAGCGGCAAGCGCGCCGCGGAACCTGACAGAGACGTGAAATGGTCAATCAAAGCATCCGCATCCGGCTGAAGGCCTTCGATCACCGCGTGCTCGATCAATCGACGGGCGAGATCGTCAACACGGCCAAGCGTACCGGAGCCCGCGTGCGCGGCCCGATCCCGCTGCCGACGGGCATCGAGCGCTTCACCGTCAACCGCAGCCCGCACGTCGACAAGAAGAGCCGCGAGCAGTTCGAGATCCGCACCCATCGCCGTCTGCTCGACATTGTCGACCTGACGCCGCAGACGGTCGACGCGCTGTCGAAGCTCGACCTCGCGGCCGGCGTCGACGTGAACATCGAGCAGCTCTGAGGACCGGAAGATGCGTACCGGAGTGATCGCCCAAAAAGTCGGCATGACGCGGCTGTTCGACGCGAACGGCAGCCACGTGCCCGTGACCGTGCTCAAGGTCGACGGCCTGCAGGTCATCGCCCAGCGCAGCCAGGAGAAGGACGGCTACGTCGCCCTCCAGCTCGGCGTCGGCAAGGCGAAGGTCAAGAACGTCGGCAAGCCGATGCGCGGGCACTACGCCAAGGCGAAGGTCGAGCCGAAGAGGAAGGTCGTCGAGTTCCGCGTGAGCCCCGACGCCCTCGTCGACGTCGGCGCGGAGATCACCGCCGCGCACTACGTGCCGGGCCAGTTCGTCGACGTCGCCGGCATCACGGTCGGCCGCGGCTTCGCCGGCGTCATGAAGCGCTGGAACTTCGCCGGCCTCGAGGCGTCGCACGGCGTGTCGATCAGCCATCGCAGCCACGGTTCGACCGGCGGCCGCCAGGATCCCGGCCGCACCTTCAAGAACAAGAAGATGGCCGGCCACTACGGCGTCGACCGCGTGACCGTGCAGAACCTCAAGGTGGTCGCCACCGACATCGAACGCGGCCTGATCATGGTCCGCGGCGCCATCCCGGGTTCGCCGGGCGGCTGGGTTCAGGTGACCGATGCGGTCAAGCGCGCGCGCCCCAAGGATGCGCCGTTTCCCGCTGCAGTGAAGGCCTAAAGGCGCCGAGATCAGGACAGACGTCATGAAAGTCTCAGTCAAGACACTCGAAGACACCAGCGCCGGCGAGATCGATCTCGCCGACGAGGTATTCGGTCTGCCGACCCGGCCGGATCTCCTCACGCGCGTGGTCAACTGGCAGCTCGCCAAGCGCCGCCAGGGCACGCACGACACCAAGGAGATCGGCGAGATCTCCGGCGGCGGGCGCAAGCCGTGGAAGCAGAAGGGCACCGGGCGCGCGCGCCAGGGCTCGACGCGCAGCCCGCAGTGGCGCAAGGGCGCGGTCATCTTCGGGCCGACGCCGCGCAGCCACGAATTCGACCTGCCGAAGGCGATCCGCAAGCTCGCCCTGAAGACGGCGCTGTCGACGAAGCAGAAGGAAGGCCGCCTGGTCGTCCTCGACGCCGCGACGAGCGATTCGTTCAAGACCAAGGAACTGGCGCAGCGCCTGGGCAAGCTCGGCTGGTCGTCGGTGCTGGTCATCGACGGGCCGGAGCTCAACGTCAACTTCGCGCGCGCGGCGCGCAACATCCCCGGCGTCGACGTCCTGCCGCAGCAGGGCGCCAACGTGTACGACATCCTGCGCCGCGACACGCTCGTGCTGACGCGCGCCGCGGTCCAGCACCTGGAAGCGAGACTGAAATGAGCGCCAAGAAGAAGGCCGCCCTGCCGAAGGAACAGCTCTACGGCGTGATCCTGGCGCCGGTGATCACGGAGAAGGCGACCGCCGGCTCCGCGCACAACCAGGTGACGTTCCGCGTCCGCAAGGACGCCGACAAGCCGCTGATCAAGGCGGCCGTCGAGGGGCTGTTCAACGTCAAGGTCACCGCCGTCAACACGATCAACGTCGGCGGCAAGGTCAAGCGCTTCAAGGGCCGCCTCGGCAAGCGCTCGGATTGGAAAAAAGCGATCGTATCGCTGGCCGAAGGCCAGTCGATCGACGTCACCGCGACGCTCTGACGGCGCGGGCGAGGAGCGAACACGATGGCACTGAAGTCATTCCGGCCGGTCACCCCGGGTCTCCGCCAGGTCGTTCTCATCGACCGTTCGGAGCTGTGGAAAGGCGGCCCGGTCAAGGCCCTGACCAAGGGCAAGACGGCGAGCGGCGGGCGCAACAACACCGGCCGCATCACCACGCGCCATCACGGCGGCGGCCACAAGCAGGCCTATCGCGTCGTCGATTTCCGCCGGCGCAAGTTCGACGTGCCGGCGACGGTCGAGCGCATCGAGTACGACCCGAACCGCACCGCGTTCATCGCGCTGGTGAAGTACAGCGACGGCGAACTCGCGTACATCCTGGCGCCGCAGCGCCTGGCGATCGGCGACAGCATCGTCTCGGGCGAGCGCGCCGACATCAAGCCGGGCAACGCGCTGCCGCTGCGCAACATTCCGGTCGGCACGATCGTGCACAACATCGAGCTCAAGCCCGGCCGCGGCGGCCAGATGGCGCGCTCGGCGGGCGCATTCGTCCAGCTCGTCGGCAAGGATCAGGGCTTCGCGCTGCTGCGCCTCTCCTCGGGCGAGCTGCGTCGTGTCAGCGCCGAGTGCATGGCGAGCATCGGCGCGGTCTCGAATCCCGACCAGGGCAACATCAAGCTGGGCAAGGCCGGCCGCAACCGCTGGCTGGGCGTCCGCCCCACCGTGCGCGGCACGGCGATGAACCCGATCGACCATCCGCACGGCGGCGGCGAAGGCCGCACCAAGGGTGGCCGCCACCCGGTCACGCCGTGGGGCAAGCCGACCAAGGGCTACAAGACCCGTCATAACAAGGCCACGGACAAGTACATCGTCCGCGGCCGGAACGCGAAGTAACGGAGGACCGACGTGGCACGTTCGGTTTGGAAGGGGCCGTTCATCGACGGCTACCTGTTGAAGAAGGCGGAGAAGTCGCGCGAGTCCAAGCGCAACGAGATCATCAAGATCTGGTCGCGCCGCTCCACGATCCTGCCGCAGTTCGTCGGCCTCACCTTCGGCGTCTACAACGGGCACAAGTTCCTGCCCGTTCTGGTGACCGAACATATGGTCGGGCACAAGTTCGGCGAGTTCGCGCCGACCCGCGTTTTCCACGGCCATACGGCCGGGGATAAGAAGGCAACGAGAAGCGAATAGCCATGAGCAAGCAGGCGCGCGAGCGACGGCTCAAGGACAACGAGGCGCAGGCGGTGTTGCGGACCATCCGCACCAGCCCGCGCAAGCTCAACCTGGTCGCGGAGCTGATCCGCGGCAAGGCGGCGAGTTCGGCGCTGGCCGAGCTCACGTTCAGCAAGCGGCGGATCGCCGGCACCGTGAAGAAGGTGCTGCAGGCGGCGATCGCCAATGCCGAGAACAACCACCAGCTCGACGTCGACCGCCTCTACGTGGCGGAGGCGCATGTCGGTCAGTCGCTGAAGATGCGGCGCTTCCAGGCGCGCGGCCGCGGCCGCGCCTCGTCGGTGACGAAGCTGTTCAGCCATTTGACCGTGATCGTCCGCGAACGCCAGGAGAGCGCGTAAGATGGGCCAGAAAGTCAATCCGATCGGGCTCCGGCTCGGGATCAACCGGACCTGGGATTCGCGCTGGTTCGCGCGCGACGACTATGCCGAGCTGCTCCACCAGGATCTCCAGCTGCGCAAGTACCTGACCGACCGCCTGACCCAGGCCGGGGTGTCGCGCATCGTGATCGAACGCCCCGCCAAGAAGGCGCGCGTGACGATCCACACCGCGCGGCCCGGCGTCGTCATCGGCAAGAAGGGCGCGGACATCGAGAAGCTGCGCTCCGACCTCGCCAAGATGACCAAGGGCGAGGTCAGCCTGAACATCGTCGAGATCCGCAAGCCCGAGATCGACGCCAAGCTCGTCGCCGAGAACATCTCGCAGCAGCTCGAGCGCCGCGTCGCCTTCCGCCGCGCGATGAAGCGCGCGGTGCAGTCGGCGATGCGCCTGGGCGCGCTCGGCATCCGCATCAACTGCGGCGGCCGGCTCGGCGGCGCCGAGATCGCGCGCGTGGAATGGTATCGCGAAGGTCGCGTGCCGCTGCACACGCTGCGCGCCGACGTCGATTTCGGCAGTGCTACGGCGAAGACGACCTACGGCACCTGCGGCGTGAAGGTCTGGGTGTTCAAGGGCGAGATCCTGCAGCACGACCCGATGGCCCAGGACAAGCGCGCGGCCGAACAGGCCCCGGCGCGCTGAATGCCTGACGCTCGAGGACACGTATTGCCATGATGCAACCAGCCCGCACCAAGTATCGCAAGGCCCACAAGGGCCGCATCCACGGCCTCGCCAAGGGTGGGACGACGCTGAATTTCGGCGCCTTCGGCCTCAAGGCGGTCGAGCCGATGCGCGTCACCGCGCGCCAGATCGAGTCGGCCCGCCGCACGATCACGCGCCACCTCAAGCGCGTCGGCCGCGTGTGGATCCGCATCTTCCCCGACGTTCCGGTCTCCAAGAAGCCCGCCGAAGTCCGCATGGGCTCCGGCAAGGGGTCGCCGGAGTTCTGGATGTGCCGGGTGAAGCCGGGACGGATCATGTTCGAGATCGACGGCGTGCCGCGCGCGATCGCCCAGGAGGCGTTCACGCTTGCCGCGGCGAAGCTGCCGATGAAGACCCGGATGGTCGTCCGTCTGGGCGAAGGGAGCTGACCATGAAGGCCGCTGACGTCCGCGCCAAGTCGGTCGATGAGCTGAGCACCGAGCTCGCGACGCTGCGCAAGGAGCAGTTCAATCTGCGTTTCCAGCGCGCGAGCGGGCAGCTCGAGAACACCACGCGGGTGCGCCAGGTCCGGCGCGACATTGCCCGCATCCTGACCGTGCTCGCGAGCCGTCGCGGCGCGGATCAGGCCAAGGCCTGAGAAGGAACGACCCTATGCCCAAGCGCGAACTGCAAGGCGTGGTCGTCAGCGACGTTTGCGACAAGACCGTCACGGTCCTGGTCGAGCGGCGCGTGATGCACCCGATCTACAAGAAGTTCATCATGCAGTCGAAGAAGTATCTCGCGCACGATGAGTCGAACAAGATCAAGTCCGGCGCGACCGTGCGCATCCGCGAATGCCGGCCGCTGTCCAAGCGCAAGCGCTGGGAAGTGATCGTCGATTCGGTGCCGACGCAGGCGCAGACGCAGGCGGGGAGCTGACGCGCCATGATCCAGGTCGAATCCAATCTCGAGGTCGCGGACAATTCCGGCGCTCGGCGCGTCCAGTGCATCAAGGTGCTGGGCGGCTCGAAGCGGCGGACCGCGTCGATCGGCGACGTCATCGTCGTCGCGATCAAGGAAGCCATCCCGCGCGGCCGCGTGAAGAAGGGCGACGTGCACAAGGCGGTCATCGTCCGCACGGCGAAGGAGATTCACCGGGTCGACGGGTCCAGCGTGCGCTTCGACCGCAACGCCGCCGTCCTGATCTCGAAGGAAGGCGAGCCGATCGGCACGCGCATCTTCGGGCCGGTGACGCGCGAGCTGCGCTCGAAGGGCTTCATGAAGATCATCAGCCTCGCGCCGGAGGTGCTGTGATGGCCGCCAAGCTGAAGATCAAGAAGGGCGACAACGTCGTCGTCATCGCGGGGCGGGACAAGGGCAAGTCCGGCAGCGTGCTGCAGGTCAACCCGACCGAGATGCGCGTCGTCGTACAGGGCGTGAACGTGGCGAAGCGCCACACCAAGGCGCGTCCGGGCCAGCCCGGCGGCGTGGTGGAGAAGGAGCTGCCGATCCACGTGTCGAACGTCGCGCATATCGACCCGAAGGACAACAAGCCGACGCGCGTCGGCTACAAGATCGTCGACGGCCGCAAGCTTCGCGTTGCGGCGCGCTCCGGCGAGATGATTGATCGGTGAGCGCCATGACCAGGATGCAGGAACATTACGCCTCCGAGGTGCGCCCGCAGCTGATGAAGGAGTTCAGCTACACGAACCCCTTCCAGGTGCCGCGCCTGGAGAAGATCGTGATCAACATGGGCGTGGGCGAAGCCGTCCAGGACCAGAAGAAGCTGGAAGCGGCGGTCGCCGAGATGACCGCGATCTCCGGCCAGAAGCCGCAGGTCATCCGCTCGAAGAAGGCGATCGCGAACTTCAAGCTGCGCCGCGGCCTGCCGATCGGCTGCAAGGTCACGCTGCGCGGCAAGCGGATGTACGAGTTCCTCGACCGCCTGGTGACGATCGCGCTGCCGCGCGTGCGCGACTTCCGCGGTCTGCCGGGCAAGAGCTTCGATGGGCGCGGCAACTACGCGCTGGGCCTCAAGGAGCAGATCGTGTTCCCCGAGATCAGCTACGACAAGATCGATGCGGTCCGCGGGATGGACATCGTGATCTGCACGACGGCGAAGACCGACGCGGAGGCGAAGGCGCTCCTGCGCGGGTTCAACTTCCCGTTCATGAACTGACCCCCACGAGCGGGCGAAAGGCGAAGAGCCATGGCGAAGAAGAGTGCGGTCGAGAAGAACAAGCGGCGCATGAAGCTGGCGAAGCAGTTCGCCGGCAAGCGTGCCCGGCTCAAGGCGGTCGCGGACAACCGCGAGCTGCCGCCGGAAGACCGCTTCGCGGCGCGGCTGAAGCTTGCCGAGATGCCGCGCAACTCGGCGCCGACGCGTATCCGCAACCGTTGCGAGCTCACGGGCCGCCCGCGCGGCACGTATCGCAAGTTCAAACTGTGCCGCATCAAGCTGCGCGAGCTGGCATCGATCGGGCAGATCCCCGGCATGGTCAAGGCGAGCTGGTAGGAGGATTTCGGACGATGGCGATGACCGATCCGCTCGGCGATATGCTGACGCGCATCCGCAATGCGCAGGCCGCCCACCACCAGACGGTGGCATGCCCGGCCTCGCGCCTGCGGGCGAACGTGCTCGAAGTCCTCAAGCGCGAAGGCTATATCCGCGGATTCTCCTGGGCCGAGAAGCGCCAGGGGATCGCGGAGTTCACGATCGAGCTCAAGTATCACGAGGGCGAACCCGTGATCCGCGACATCGATCGCATTTCGAAGCCCGGCCGGCGCGTCTACTCGAAGATCAACGATCTTCCCAAGGTCTCGGGCGGCCTGGGGATCGCGATCCTGTCGACGCCGCGCGGCGTCATGTCGGACGCGGAGGCGCGCGCTGCCAATGTCGGCGGCGAAGTCCTCTGCAAGGTGTTCTGAGGAAGCCATGTCGCGTATCGGCAAACTCGCAGTGGCCGTCCCGGCCGGCGTCAAGCCCGAACTCAAGGGCCAGGCGCTTTCGGTGACCGGCAAGCTCGGCACGCTCAAGCTCGATGTCCATCCGGAGATCGAGCCGAAGCTCGACGGCGCCAAGATCGTCCTCCATCCGCGTTCGACCTCGAAGCGGGCGCAGGCGCTCTGGGGCACCAATCGCGCGCTCATCGCGAACATGGTCGAGGGCGTGACCAAGGGCTTCACGGTCGATCTCGAAATCAACGGCGTCGGCTATCGCGCCGCGGCGGAGGGCAAGAACGTCCTGTCGCTGCAGCTCGGCTACAGCCACGACGTCAAGTACGCCATCCCCGACGGGATCTCGATCAAGGTCGGCGAGAAGCAGACCACGCTGTCGATCACCGGCGCCGACAAGCGCCTGGTTGGGCAGGTGGCGGCCGAGATCCGCGGCTACCGCAAGCCGGAGCCGTACAAGGGCAAGGGCATCAAGTACGCCGCCGAGCACATCCGTCGCAAGGAAGGCAAGAAGAAGTAAGCCATGAGCAAGCCCCAGGACCTCTTCGAGCGCCGCCAGCGGCGCACCCGCGTCAAGCTGCGCGCGAACGCGCATGGTCGGCTGCGGCTTTCGGTGTTCCGCTCCTCGCACAACATCTATGCCCAGGTGATCGACGACGCCAACGGCAGGACGCTCGCCGCGGCGTCGAGCCTCGACGACGATCTCAAGGGCAAGCTGAAGTCCGGCGGGAATGTCGAGGCGGCGAAGGCCGTCGGCAAGCTCGTCGCGGAGCGCGCCGTCAAGGCGGGCATCAAGGCCGTCGTGTTCGACCGCGGCGGCTATCTCTTCCACGGGCGCATCAAGGCGCTCGCCGACGCCGCCCGCGAGGGCGGCCTCGCGTTCTAGTAATCGGCAAGGAAGGTTTCGATGGCACCCAACCCCGGCTCCGAGCGGCGTCCGCGTCGCGGCGACGGCGAACGTTCCCGCGGTGAGGATCGCGACGCGCCAGAGCTGATCGAGAAGCTCGTCGGCATCAACCGCGTCGCCAAGGTCGTCAAGGGCGGCCGGCGCTTCGGCTTCGCCGCGGTGGTCGTCGTCGGCGACGGCAAGGGCCGCGTCGGCTTCGGCACCGGCAAGGCGCGCGAGGTGCCCGAGGCGATCCGCAAGGCGACCGACCAGGCCAAGCGCGGCATGGTCCGCATTCCGCTGCGCGAAGGCCGCACGCTCCACCACGACGTGCGCGGCATCTATGGCGCGGGCGAAGTGGTGCTGCGCTCGGCCAAGCCGGGCACGGGCATCATCGCCGGCGGCCCGATGCGCGCGATCTTCGAGAGCCTCGGGCTGCAGGACATCGTCGCGAAGTCGGTCGGCTCGTCGAATCCGCACAACATGATCCGCGCGACGTTCGCGGCCTTCCGCAACATGTCGAGCCCGCGTTCGATCGCGGCCAAGCGCGGCAAGAAGGTCGGCGACATCATCGGCCGTCGCGAAGGCGACGCCGCGGCCGCCGCGGCACGGGAGTAACGGCGCGCCATGGCGAAGAAGACGAAGACGGCGGCCGCGGGCAAGCGCGTCCGCGTGACCCAGACCGGCAGCCCGATCGGGCGCACCGACGACCAGCGCGAGACCTTGGTCGGCCTCGGCCTGAACAAGCTCCATCGCTCGCGCGAGCTGGTCGACACGCCGGCCGTGCGCGGCATGATCAACAAGGTCCGCCATCTCCTGCAGGTTGAGGAGATCGGCTGAGCGCCGAAGGAACGACGACGATGAAGCTCAACCAGATTCGCGACAAGAACGGCGCGAAGCACGCCACCAAGCGCGTGGGCCGCGGTATCGGCTCGGGCCTCGGCAAGACCTCGGGCAAGGGCGGCAAGGGCCAGACCGCGCGCTCGGGCGTCGCGCTCAACGGCTTCGAGGGCGGCCAGACGCCGCTCTATCGCCGGCTGCCCAAGCGCGGCTTCAGCAACGCGGCCTTCGCGCCGGCGTACCAGGAGCTCAATCTCGACGTCCTGCAGTGGGCGATCGACGAGGGCCGGGTGAAGCTCGATGCGCCGGTCACGATCGACACGCTGGTCGCGAGCGGCCTGCTGCGCCGCAGCTTCGACGGCCTCAAATTGCTCGGTCGCGGCAGCGACAAGTTCAGCGCCAAGATTTCGATCGAGTGCGTCGGCGCGACCAAGTCGGCCGTCGGCGCGATCGAGAAGGCGGGCGGTTCGGTGACGCTGCTGCCGCAGGTGCGCGCGGCGGTGCTGAAGGACGCCGAGGCCAAGCAGGCCAAGCGCGCCGCCAAGCGCGCCAAGGCGACGGGCAAGGGCGGCAAGGCTGCAGCGCCGGCCGAAGCGAAGCCGGCCTGAAAAGCGGCGGCTCGACACCCTATATAGAGATCGAGCGGTGATGCGCGCACGCCTCCCCCATGGCCCCTGCGAGGGCGCGGGGGTGGAGTGCGCGGCGCGCCGTTGTGTCGTCACATACCGCGGCCCCGCCGTGGCGACCGCCGGGCAGATGCCGCCCGGCGCGCCCGCGGGCGTCGAGCGCTGAAGGAGCCGCCCATGGCGTCCGCCGCCGAGCAACTTGCCGCCAGTCTCAATCTCAGCGCCTTCAGCAAGGCGCCGGAACTCAAGAAGCGGATCTGGTTCACGCTCGGCGCGCTGATCGTCTATCGGCTCGGCTCGTACATCCCGATTCCGGGCATCGATCCCTACGTTCTGCAGGAGATCTTCAACCAGACCCGCGGCGGCCTGCTGGGGATGTTCGACATGTTCTCGGGCGGGTCGCTCGGGCGCATGACGCTGTTCGCGCTCAACATCATGCCGTACATCTCGGCGGCCATCATCATCCAGCTGATGACCGCGGTGGCGCCGCAACTCGAGGCGCTCAAGAAGGAAGGCGAGGCGGGGCGCAAGAAGCTCAACCAGTACACCCGCTACCTCACCCTCGGCCTGGCGATCTTCCAGTCGCTCGGCATCGCCTTCGGTCTCGAGGGCATGCGCGGTTCGGCCGGCGGCGCCGTCATCGATCCCGGCATCTTCTTCCGCATCACCACCGTGATCACGCTTACCGGCGGCACGATGTTCCTGATGTGGCTCGGCGAGCAGATCACGGCGCGCGGCGTCGGCAACGGTTCGTCGCTGATCATCTTCGCGGGCATCGTCGCCAACCTGCCGTCGGCGCTCACCGCGACCCTCGAACTCGGCCGCACCGGCGCGCTTTCGGCGATCTTCATCATCCTCCTCCTGCTGATGTCGGTGATCGTCGTCACCTTCATCGTGTTCATGGAGCGCGCGCAGCGCCGCATCATCGTCCAGTATCCGAAGCGCCAGGTCGGCAACAAGATGTTCGGCGGCGAGTCGTCGCATCTGCCGCTGAAGATCAACGTCTCCGGCGTCATCCCGCCGATCTTCGCCTCGTCGCTGCTGCTGCTGCCGCTCACCTTCACCAGCTTCACGCAGAGCACCGAGGCGCATTGGCTCAACGAGGTCGCGGCGCTGCTGGCCCATGGCCAGCCGCTCTACATGACGCTCTACGTGCTGATGATCCTGTTCTTCTCGTTCTTCTACACCGCGGTGGTGTTCAACCCGGTGGAGACGGCGGACAACCTGAAGAAGTACGGCGGCTTCGTGCCGGGCATCCGGCCGGGCAAGAACACCGCGGACTACTTCGACTACGTGCTGACCCGGCTGACCGTCGTCGGCGCGCTCTATCTGAGCGCCGTCTGCATGCTGCCGGAAATCCTGATCTCGCACTACGCGGTGCCGTTCTATTTCGGCGGCACCAGCCTGCTGATCGTCGTCAGCGTGACCATGGACACGGTGGCGCAGATCCACTCGCACTTGCTGGCACACCAGTACGAAGGCTTGATCAAGAAGGCGAAGCTGCGCGGCCGGCGCAACTGACGCCTCGTTCAGGGGGTGGGAATGGCGATTCGGATCGTGCTCCTGGGGCCGCCGGGGGCAGGGAAGGGGACGCAGGCCAAGCGCCTCGTCGACCGCTACAAGATCGTCCAGCTGTCGACCGGCGACATGCTGCGCGCCGCGGTGGCGTCGGGCAGCGAGCTCGGCCAGCGGGCGAAGCAGATCATGGACGCCGGCGCCCTGGTGCCGGACGAAGTCGTGATCGCGATGATCGCGGCGCGGATCGATGAGCCGGATTGCCGCAACGGCTTCATCCTCGACGGCTTCCCGCGCACCGTCGCCCAGGCCGAGGC
>JAEUKZ010000357.1 GCA_016793045.1 Alphaproteobacteria bacterium | reverse complement strand
TTCGCGGTTGAGATCGGGCTTGATCTTGAGGATCGCCTCGACCGCCGCGGCGGGGTTCTCCTGCGCCGCCTGCCAGCTCCGCTGCGCCGCGCGCACGAAGCGGCGGATCATGTCGGCGCTGGAGCGGATCGTGTCCTCGTGGGCGAGGATGGTCATGCCGACGATGTCCACGCCCATCGCGCCATAGGTCAGCGAATGGGTGCGGAAGCCGCGCTGCGCCATCAGGAAGGGCTGGTCGTCGACGCCGCCGAGCAGGCCGTCGGCGCGTCCCTCCATCACCGTCACCGGCACCGCCGCCGGGTCGACCTGCACCAGCGTCACGTCCTCGCGGCGCAGGTTGTTGGCGGCGAGCACCGCGGGCAGCAGCAGCGCCGGCGCGCCGCCGGGGCCGGCCGCGAGCCGCTTGCCGCGCATCTCCTGCGCGTTGCGGATCGGCCGGTCGGCCGGGCTGATGACGCCGAACGAGGTCGAGTTGAGCACCGACATCACCGCGCGGATCGGCGCGCCGCGCGCGGCGAGCGCCATCAGGCTGCCCGAATCGGCCATGCCGAAGGTGTCGGACTTCGAGGCGACGACCTGCACCGTGTTGGCCGAGCCGCGGCCTTCGTTGATCGTCAGGTCGATGCGCTCGGCGGTGAAGAGGCCGCGCTCCTTGCCGAGGTAGTAGGGCGCATGCAGCCCGCCCATGTACCAGTTGAGGCGCAGCGAGACGGCATCGGCCGCTTGGGCGCGAACGATGCCGGGGGCGGCGAGCGTGCTGGCGGCGAAGGCGCCGGCAGCGGATTTCAGCAGGGTTCTGCGTGTCGTGGTCATGCGTTTCCTCCTGGGGTTTCGCCTTGTGGCGAGTTGCGTCGTGACTGGGGTCGCGGGGAGCGGCTACATCGCGCCGATCCCGGTGCTGCTGCCGCGCTGCGAGACATGCCACGGAATGGCGATGCGCTCGATGAACTCGACGATGTAGTAGACGGCAAGCCCGATGATGCTGAGCAGGACGATGATCCCGAACACCATCGGGGTGTTGAGGTCGGCGTTGAACTCGAGCAGCAGGTAGCCGAGCCCCTTGTCCGACGCGACGAACTCCGACACCACCGCGGCGGTGGCGGCGAGGGCGGCGGCGACCTTGAGGCCGGTGAAGATGCTCGGCAGCGCCGTCGGCACGCCGATCTTGCGGAACATCAGCCATTGGCCGGCGCCGGTCGAGCGCGCGAACTCCATCACTTCCGGCCGGACCGAACGGAAGCCGGCGATGCTCGCGATCACGATCGGGAAGAAGCAGAGCAGGAAGACGAGCAGGATGCGCGGCGTGTAGCCGACGCCGAACCAGATGACGAACAGCGGCGCGATCGCGATCTTGGGAATGATCTGCAGGAAGACGATCACGGGATAGGCGGTCTTCTCGATGAAGCGCGAATTGGCGATGGCGAGCGCGAGCGGCACCGAGACGACGATCGCCACCGCATAGCCGGCGACGATCTCCAAGGTCGTCGACCAGACATGGCCGGACACGCGCGGCCAGCGCCGCGCGAATTCCGTCCAGATCATCGATGGCGGCGGCAGCAGATAGGTCGCCACGTTGAAGGCGCGCACCAGCACCTCCCACGCGACGAACAGCAGGACGAAGGTGACGATCACGTGCCGCCGCTCCCAGGCGAGGGCGGCGGCGCGTGCGGGCAGGGACGGTTGGCGGGCGTTCACAGCGGGGCCTCTGCGGCGACGTGGTCGGAGCGCGCGGCGCCCGCGGCGTAGCGGCGCATCGGCCACAGCCTGGACAACTCGCGTGCGGCGGCGTTCAGGCGCGGCGCGAGCTCGGCCATGCGCTGCTCGGTCAGGCGGACGCTCGGGCCTGCGATGCTGACCGTGCCGACCGGCGGGGCGCCGGGGTCGCTGCCGGCGCGCACGACCATCGCCATCGCGGCGGTGCCCGGTGCGGCCTGTTCGCTCACCATGCCCCAGCCGCGCGTCCGGGTAGCGGCGAGGACATCGAGCAGTTCAGCAAGCGAGCGGATGGCGCGTGGGCCGAAGCGGGCAGGGTCGCCGAAGCCCGCCTCGGCGAGGGCTCGGCGCGCCGCCTCGTCGTCCGGCATCGCGGCGAGCCAAGCCTGGCCGACGGCGGTGACGTGGAGCACGGCGCGCGCGCCCATCTCCGGGTCGTAGCGCAGGCCGAACTGGGCGCCCTGGGCGCGCGCGATCCAGGTGAGGCCATCCGCCTCGGCGACCGTCAGGCGGACCAGCTCGCCGCTTTCGGCGGCCAGCCGGTCGAGCACGGGCTGGCACACGTCGGTGATGCCGCTCGCGGTCAGGAATTCGAGGCCGAGCGCGGCCAGGCGCAGCGTGAGCGCGTAGTCCTGCGTGCGCGGCTCCTGGCGGACGTAGCCACGCTGGACCAGGGCCGCGAGCAGGCGATGGGCGCCGCTCTTGGGCAGGTTCAGCCGCTCCGCAATCACGGTCAGCGGCAGCCCGTCGCGGTGCTGGACGAGCAGCTCGATGACGTCGAAGCCGCGATCGAGGTTGGACATGAACAGCGTTTCAAATCGGAACGACGTTCCATTGATTGCGCGGCGCCGCCGAAGAGTCAAGGCCACACTGCGACCGAATGACGCGACGGCGCTCTTTCGCGGATCGGCCGCGGGCCCTATGAATGCGCGTCCCTGCGCCGGCGGTTCCGCCGGCCATCCTGTCCATGACGTACGAGGAAACGACGATGACGATCAAGCGCGTGAGCCCCGGTCCGCGGATGAGCGGTGCGGTTGTCCACGGCAATACGGTCTACGTGGCCGGCCAGGTGGCCGACACCGTGGGCGCCGACGTGAAGACCCAGACCAAGGAGATCCTCGCGAAGATCGACGGTCTGCTCAAGGGCGCCGGCACCGACAAGTCGAAGCTGCTCTCGGCCAATATCTGGCTCACCGACATCGCGACGTTCAACGAGATGAACGCGGTGTGGGACGCCTGGGTCTCCGCCGGCAACACGCCCGCACGCGCCACGGTCGAGGCGAAGCTCGCCGCGCCGGGCCTGCGGGTTGAGATCGCCTGCATCGCCGCAGTCTGACGCGCCGGTTGTAGGGGACGGCCTCCCGGCCGTCCCGGGCGGGCCGCGAGGCCCGCCCCTACAGCCTAGGCGAGCGCGCGCTTCAGGTGGTCGGTGATCGCCGCCAATGCGGCCCGCGCGCGCGCGACCTTTGCGGTCTGCTGCATGAAGCCGTGCAGGACGCCGGGGTGCACGTCGAGACGATAGGGCACGCCGGCCTCGGCGAGCCTGCCCGCCATCAGGATCGAATCGTCGAGCAGCGGATCGAGCCCGGCCGCGTTCAGGTACAGCGGCGGCAGGCCGCCCAGCCGGTCGTAGAGCGGCGCGCCGCCGCCCTTGGCCGGGTCGGCGTCGCCGAGATAGTTCTTCCAGAACCAGCGCATCCGCTCCGTCGTCAGCAGGTAGTCGCGGCCATAGCGGCGGTTGCTCGCGGTGTCGAAGACCGGCGCGTAGCAGCCATAGATCAGCGTCGCCGTGCGCGGCAGCGGCGCGCCGCCGTCGCGCGCACCGATCATCGTGCACAGCGCCAGGTTGGCGCCCGCGGAATCGCCGCCGACGGCGACGCGCGTGTGATCGACGTCGGCGCCGAGCGTGCCCGAGGCGATCCAGCGCAGCGCCGCCAGCGCGTCGTCGCGCGGCCCCGGGAATTTCGTCTCCGGCGACAGCCGATAGTCGAGGCTGAGCACCGCGATGCCGGCGTCCTGGGCGATCAGCCGCGCCGCACGGTCGTGCGAATCGACGCTGCCGAACGTCCAGCCCCCGCCGTGAAGATAGAGCTGCACCGGCAGCCTCGCGCCCGCGCGCGGCGCGTAGAATCGTGCGCCGAGCGGGCCGGCGGGCCCGGGCAGGGTGAGGTCGCGCACGACCGCGAGCGAAGGCAGCGGGTCGTTCCACACGCGGCTGAGTTCGATGAAGGTCCTGCGGCCTTCGGCGAGCGGCATGTTCGCGTAGTCGGGCAGCGGATTCTGACGGGCGGCCGCAAGAATTTCCGCGGTTTCGGGGTCGATGACGAGCGCGGGGGCGGCGGAATCGAGGGGGCTCATGGCGGCGCGGCTTTCGCTGATGGGCGCGACGACCGGCCGCCGCGCCGGTGGCGAGCCTAACGGGCGATCACGGTCTTGTTCAAGGCCGCCCCCTTGAAGCCCGCGCCGGCGATTCCTACCTGCACGCGCAGGCGGTCCCCGCGGCGCCGATCCGTCCGCCGCCGGTCATGCATCATGAATGCGATGTCATGAATCGGACAGGCGGCGACGAGGCCGGGCGCGGACTGTCGCTTGTGCAATGACGTGCAGAACGAAGGAGGCCAGACATGACCAAGGCAGCGATGACCAGCATCTCCGGTGCGTCCCTGCGTCGGCTCGTCCGACCGCTTTTGGGCGTGGCAACGGTTGCCGCGCTCGGTATTGCCGTTGCACCCGCCGCGACCGCGGCGCCGGCGGTCGACCGGGGGGCGGACCACGGCATCGTCGCGAAGGGGCCCGACGGCAAGGCCGACGACAAGGGCAAGGCGAGCGTCGGCACCGTGCGCCCGGCCGCGTCGGTCGTGAGCGACAGCGAAGAGAAGAAGAAGGACGACGGCGGTTCGAAGTAGGGCCGCGCGCGGTCGCGCGTCGGCGACGGTTCGCGGGGTGGAAGCGCGGTCGTGCGTCGCTGCGGCGATGCGCTGGCCGCGCTTGGTTGAGCGGCGTAGAATTTGATTGATCTTCGGGCAGGCGTCCTGCATTATCAATATCGATAATGTGGGATGCGAGTCGTGACCGTTTCGCTGTCCCACGTCATCGGGAGGACGCGAACGATCATGGCTGCCCGGCAGCAGGCGCTCGACGCCGCATACGCCGCGATCAAGCGGCGCATCATCCTCAACGAACTCAAGCCCGGCGACACGCTGACCGAACTCGGCCTGGCGAAGGAGCTCGACTGCAGCCAGGGCACGGTGCGCGAGAGCCTGCTGCGCCTTCAGGCCGACGGGCTGGTCGTACGCAGTGGCCATCGCGGGACGATGGTCACCGATCTCGATCCCGAAGTCGCCAACGAGCTCCTGGAACTGCGCCGGCGCATCGAGGCGCGCGCGGCGCGGCGCGCGGCTGAGCGCGTCACCGCGGCCGACCTCGCCGCGCTCGTGGAATTGCAGGCGCGCATGGACGCCGCCGCCGCCGCCGGCGACGAATACGGCCTGCTCGCGCTCGACATCGATTTCCACCTCGCGATCTTCCGCCTCGCGCGGCTCGATGCGCTCGAACAGATTCTGGTGCGCTGCATCCTGCACACCCACCGATCGAAGCTGTGGGCGCCGCGCCACCGCCGGCCGCTGGCGCAGACGTCGATGCGCCATCGACCGATCCTCGCGGCGCTCGCGGCGCACGACGGCGCCGCGCTCGCGCGCGCACTCGAACACCACGTCGACACGATCGTCGACGTGGCGCCGGCCGAACAGGCGTCGTGACCGCCGTTCCCGCATTGCCGATCGACAACGAACACGCAACGAACAGGAGGACGTCCCCCATGCTTTCCCGTCGCACTCTGCTGAAGGCCGGCGGCGCTGCCGCGCTCGCCGCCCCCGCGATCCGGCCCGGCTGGGCCCAGGCGCCGACGACCGTGCGCTGGTGGTATCACTTCGACAATCCCGCCAACACGCCGGCGCAGCTGGTCGAGAAGTTCCAACGCGAGAACCCCGGCATCCGCATCAACGCCGAGAGCATTCCGTGGGGCGGCGGCAACGACTACGTGACGCGCCTGTTCGCGTCGATCGTCGCCAACAATGCGCCCGACTGCGCGCTGGTGAAGATCGCCAACCAGACCCGCCTGCTGGAGATGGGCGCGCTCGAGCCG
>JAEUKZ010000346.1 GCA_016793045.1 Alphaproteobacteria bacterium | reverse complement strand
GTCGCGTACTCGCCGTATTTCGCGTGGCCGACGGGCCCGAACATCTGCGTCTCGATGATCTCCGAGAATCCGAGCACGGCGTTGAGCGGCGTGCGCAACTCGTGGCTCATGTTGGCGAGGAAGCTCGACTTGGCGCGGTTGGCGCGCTCGGCCGCGTCGCGTGCGCCGCGCGCCTCCGCCTGCGCGGTGTCGATCTGGTGCACCATGCGCAGCATCGCGAACGCCGTCAGCGCGACGATCGCGAGCAGCATGGCGAGTGCGGCGCCGGCGGTGACGGCGAAGCGGCGCCACGGCTCGAGGATGAGGTCGAGCCCACGCGACATCGACAGCACGATCGGCAGCCCGTCGACGCGCTGATAGGTGGCGAGGCGGCTGCCGCGGCGGTCGTTGCCGGGGGTGATGTAGGAGCCGCTCTGCGCGCGCGGCAGGTATTCGCGGAAGAGCGGCCGGTCGGCGAAGGACCGGCCGATCAGCGGCCGCGCCGATGGATAGCGGCCGATCATGTCCCCGTCGTCGCTGTAGACGACGAGCGAGCCGAGATCGCCCAGCGCGAGGGTCTCGCCGATCGCAGCGAAGAACGCAGGGTCGATCGAGACCATGGCGGCGCCGACGAAGCGTTCCTCAGTCCGGCCGACGCGCCGGCTGGCGACGAGGAGATGGCTGCCGCGGCCGCCGCCCACGGTCGACCGCGCGACGCGCAAGGCGAGGTCGGAGCGGGTGCGGTGATAGATGAAGCTGCCGTGATCCGCGAGTGAGTCGCCGACGCTGTGCGTCGGCGTCGATGCCTCGCCGGGCGCGGCGCCGTCGGTCCCGGCGATGACGTGGCGGACGGTTCCGCCATGATCGACCAGCGTGATCGCGCGGACATGCGGAAGCCGGGCGAGTTCGCCCTGCAGCATGGCGAGCCATTCCGGCTGTAGCGCCGCATTGACGCTGCCGCGCTGTTCGATGCGGAAGGCGATCGCGTTGAGCAGCACGTCCACGGCTTCGAAGGCGCGGATGGTCTGCGCCGCGAACATGCTCACGACCTCCGCCTGGCGGATCGTCGCGTGCTCGACCGTCGCGGTGCGCTCGCGCATCACGATGAAGGCGGTCATGGCGCTGGTGACGACGACCGCAGCGGCTGATGCCGCGACGATCACCTTGCGAAGATATTTCGGGCTCCCCGCTGCCCGCAGCCAACGACCCAGCATCGCCGCGCCCCCACGTCAACGCGCCGCCGCGCGGCTTTGCGCCGGGCGGAAAGGCGGCCTTGCTAGTGTTAACGATCCGGGGTGAAGCAACGGTTAAGCATGGGCAGCCGCCACGTCTCACCTTATGTTGCAGTGCCGCATGAGGATCGCTATGGTCCCGCGCGTTCCAGGGGGTGCCATGCTCCGTCGGCTCTATGACTATGTGATCGCACTCGCTTCCCGGCCGGGGGCGCTATGGGTGCTTGCCGCCGTCTCGTTCACCGAGAGCTCGTTCTTTCCGATCCCGCCGGATGCGATGCTCATCCCGATGGCATTGGCACGGCCTGATCGCGGCTGGCGCATCGCGGCGGTGTGCACGATTTCGTCGGTCGCCGGCGGCGCGCTCGGCTACGCGATCGGCTATTTCCTCTACGAGACGGTCGGACGATGGGTGATCGACCTCTACGGGCTGCAGGAAGGCTTCGCGCAGTTCCGCGAATCCTATGCGCAATGGGGTCTGTGGATCATCCTGATCAAGGGCCTGACGCCGATCCCCTACAAGCTGGTGACGATCGCCAGCGGCGTCGCCGAGTTCGACTTCACCGTGTTCATGCTGGCGTCGATCGTGACCCGCGGCGCACGGTTCTTCCTGGTCGTCGCGCTGATCAAGCGCTTCGGCGCGCCGATCCGCGATTTCGTCGAGCGCTACCTGACCCTGGTCACGACCGGGCTGGTGGCATGCGTCGTCGGCGGCTTCGTGCTCGTGCGCTACGCCTTGTGATTGGCGCGCCGGCGCCCGCGCGGGCTATAGACGCCGCATGATCACCAGCGAACGCCTTCTGGCCTTCATCGCCGCCGCGAGCGCCGCCGTGCTCGGCACCGCGCTCGGCTCGCAGTTCATCGGCGGCCTGCGCCCGTGCGAGCTCTGCCATTGGCAGCGCTATCCCTACGTCGCGACGATCCTGCTCGGCATCGCCGGGGCG
>JAEUKZ010000335.1 GCA_016793045.1 Alphaproteobacteria bacterium | reverse complement strand
TGCGCGAAACTGACGCTCGAACGGGCGGAGAAGATTCCGCCGCGTATCAACGCCCATCAGGATCGCGCCGCCCCGATGCCAGCCTTCGACGGCCTCGCTTCGACGATCAGCGATCCGGCTCGCGGAGCAGCGCGCCGGGCGACCGAGCTTGCCCAGGTGCCGGGCCCGCAACAGCCCTTCGACTGGGCGGCCCTGGAAGAGCTGCTCAATGCGACGCCGACCGTCCTGCCGCCGGGCCGCGATCAGACGACGCCGCTGCGCGAAGGTTCGTCGCGCGGCGACACGCCGTCCGAACCGAACGCGCCGCTCGATCGCGGCAGCACGCCGCCGGCCGACCTGCCGCAATCGTCGGGCAGCGCGCGCTTCGACTCCCACTTCGCCACCGGCTCGCTCGACCCGACCTACGGCGATCCGTTCGGCGCCTATTTCGCGCGCTCGTCGGACTTCGCGGGTGGCGCGCCGCCTTCGATCGTCCTCGTCGACCGCAACGATTCGCTCGACCAGCGCTTCGCCCCGCCGACGTTCTTCATCCTCAACGGCCCGCCGCCCGGCCCGCCGCCCAACATCACCGTCGCCACGGCGTCGGGCAGCGAAGACACGACGATCCCGCTGACGCTCACCGCCTCCGTCTCCGAGGCGCGCGACAGCCTGTCGCTGACGATCAGCGGCGTGCCGTCGGGCGCGTCGCTTTCGGTCGGCACCGATCTCGGCGGCGGCGTCTGGGCGATCGACCCCGACGACCTGGCGAGCCTCGCCTTCATCCCGCGCGCCAACAGCGACGCCGACGTGACGCTGGTCGTCACGGCGACCGAGACGACGCCCGAGGGGCTGATCGGCACGCGCAGCGCGAACCTCGTGGTCGTCGTCGATGCGGTCGTCGATACGCCGTCGATCTCCGCTTCCGCCGCCGCCGGCGGCGAAGACAGCTTCATCACGCTGCCGATCATCGCGACCCTGGGCGACACCGACGGCTCGGAGACGATGACGCTCACGGTCTCCGGCGTGCCGACCGGCGCGACGCTTTCCGCCGGGACCCATCTCGGCGGCGGCGTGTGGACCGTCGCCGGCGCGCAGATCAGCGGCCTCGCCATCCGGCCGCCGTCCGGCAGCGAGGCGGACTTCACGCTGTCGCTGACCGCGACCGCGACCGACACCGGCGGATCGACCGCGACCGCCGCGACGACGCTCGCGGTGACGGTCAACGCCGTCGCCGACGCGCCGGTGATCACGGTGAGCCCGGCGAGCGGCGGCGAGGACCAGGCGATCGCGCTGGCGATCACGGTCGCGCTCGGCGACACCGACGGCTCGGAGACGCTGGGCAACGTGACGATCTCCGGCGTGCCCGCGGGCGCGACCCTGTCCGCCGGCACCGATCTCGGCGGCGGCGTATGGTCGCTGACGACGGGTCAGCTCTCCGGGCTCACGATCACCCCGCCGGCGAACAGCGACGCCGACTTCACCCTCACCGTCAGCGCCACCGCGACCGAAAGCTCGACCAGCGCCACCGCCACCGGCACGGCCAATCTCGCGGTGACGGTCGCGGGCGCCGCCGACACGCCGAGCGTCTCGACGAGCCCTGCCAGCGGCAACGAAGACCAGCCGATCGCGCTGTCGATCAGCGCCGGGCTCGCCGACACCGACGGCTCCGAAACCCTGGCGATCACCATCAGCAACGTGCCGACCGGCGCCACCTTGTCGGCCGGCACGAATCTCGGCGGCGGGATCTGGCGGCTCACCGCGGCGCAGCTCTCCGGGCTCACGATCACGCCGCCCGCCAACAGCGACGCCGACTTCACGCTCACCGTCACCGCGACCGCGACCGACGGCAGCAGCACCGCGAACGCGAGCACGACGCTGGCCGTCAGCGTCGCGGCCGCCGCCGACGCGCCGACGCTCGCCGTCAGCCCGGCCAGCGGCAGCGAGGATTCCGCCATCGCGCTGTCGATCACCAGCGCGCTCGCCGATTCCGACGGCTCCGAGACGCTGGCGATCACGATCGCCGGGGTGCCGTCGGGCGCCGCGCTCTCCGCCGGCACCGACCTGGGCGGCGGCACCTGGTCGCTCACCGCGGCGCAGCTCTCCGGCCTCACCATCACGCCGCCCGCCAACAGCGATGCCGACTTCACGCTGACCGTCACCGCGACCGCGACCGACACCGGCGGGGCGCAGGCGACGACGAGCGCCAGCCTCGCGGTGAGCGTCGCGGCCGTCGCCGACGCGCCGACGCTCTCCACCGCGGCGGCGAGCGGCAACGAGGACTCGGCGATCGCGCTGTCGATCACGACGGCGCTCACCGATCCGTCCGAGACGCTGTCGATCGCCATCGCGGGCGTGCCGACCGGCGCGTCGCTGTCCGCCGGGACCAATCTCGGCGGCGGCATCTGGTCGCTCACCGCCGGCCAGCTCTCCGGCCTGACGATCACGCCGCCCGCCAATCGCGACACCGACTTCACGCTGACGGTCACCGCGACCGCGACCGACGGCGCGAGCACCGCAAGCACCGTCGCGACCCTGGCGGTGACGGTCAACCCGGTCGCCGACACGCCGGGCCTTTCGGTGTCCGATGCGACCGGCACCGAGGACACGGCGATCGCGCTCACCATCGCGGCCTCGCTCGGCGACGTCGACGGGTCCGAGTCGCTGGCGATCGTCATCAGCAACGTCCCGGCCGGCGCCACGCTTTCCGCCGGCAGCGATCTCGGCGGCGGCGCGTGGTCGCTGACGGCAGCGCAGCTTGCCGGGCTGACGCTCACGCCGCCGGCCAACGACGCGGGCGACTTCACGCTGACGGTGACCGCCACTGCGACCGACGGCGCCAGCACCGCGACGGCCAGCCAGACGCTCGACGTTACGGTCGATTCCGCACCCGACGCGCCGACCCTGTCGGTCGGCGCCGCGTCGGGCAGCGAGGATTCGGCGATCGCGCTCGCCATCACCGCGGCGCTGACCGACGCCGCCGAGACGCTGTCGATCAGCATCGCCGGCGTACCGTCGGGCGCGACGCTTTCCGCCGGTACCGACGAGGGCGGCGGCGTGTGGACGCTCACGCCCGGCCAGCTCAGCGGCCTCACCATCACCCCGCCGGCCAACAGCGACGCCGACTTCACCCTGACGGTCGCCGCGATCAGCACCGACGCCGGCAGCGGCACCACCGCCTCGACGCAGGCGACCTTGGCCGTGACGGTCGCCGGCGTCGCCGATCAGCCGACATTGAGCGCGTCGGCCGCCAGCGGCGGCGAGGACAGCGCGATCTCGCTTTCGATCGCCTCGGCGCTGGCCGACGCCGACGGTTCCGAGACCCTGGCGATCACCGTGTCGGGCGTTCCGACCGGCGCCGCGCTTTCCGCCGGCACCAACCAGGGCGGCGGCGTGTGGACGCTGACGCCGGCCCAGTTGAGCGGCCTCGCGATCACGCCGCCCGCCAACAGCGACGCCGACTTCACGCTCACCGTCACAGCCACCGCGACCGAAGGCGCCGGCGGCACCGCGACGAACAGCACCACGCTGGCCGTGACGGTCAATCCCGTCGCCGATGCCCCCGTCCTCGCCGTCAGCCCCGCGAGCGGGAGCGAAGACGCCGCGATCGCGCTCAACATCAGCTCTTCGCTTTCCGACGGCGACGGCTCCGAGACGCTGGCGATCAGCATCTCCGGCGTGCCGACGGGCGCCACGCTGTCCGCCGGCACCGACCAGGGCGGCGGCGTGTGGACGCTGACGAGCGGGCAGCTTGCCGGACTCACCGTCACGCCGCCCGCCAACAGCGATGCCGACTTCACCCTGACGGTCACGGCCACGGCGAGCGACGGCGCGAGCACGGCTTCGACCTCCGCCGACCTCGCCGTCACCGTCGCCGCGGTCGCCGATACCCCGAGCCTGTCGGTCAGCCCCGCGAGCGGCAACGAAGACGCCGCGATCGCGCTCAGCATCACCGCCGGCCTCGCCGACCCTTCCGAGACGCTGGCGATCAGCATCGCCGGCGTGCCTTCGGGCGCGACGCTGTCCGCGGGCACCGACCAGGGCGGCGGCGTGTGGACGCTCACCGCCGGGCAGCTCAGCGGGCTCACCATCACGGCGCCGGCGAACAGCGACGGCGACTTCACCCTGACGGTCACCGCGACCTCGACCGACGGCGGCGTGTCGGCGTCGACCAGCGCCGACCTCGCGGTGACGGTGGCCGCGGTCGCCGACGCGCCCAACCTTTCGGTCAGCCCGGCGAGCGGCGAGGAGGACACCGCGATCGCACTGTCGATCAGCGGCAGCCTCGCCGACAGCGACGGTTCGGAGTCGCTGTCCTATGCCATCTCGGGCGTGCCGAGCGGCGCCGTCCTGTCCGCCGGCACCGACCAGGGCGGCGGCGTGTGGACGCTCACCGCGGCACAGCTCGCCGGCCTTACGATCACGCCGCCGGCGAACGACGCGGCCGACTTCACGCTGACGGTCACGGCGACCGCAACCGACGCGGGCGGATCGACCGCGACGAGCAGCGCCAATCTCGCCGTCACGGTCGTCGGATCGGCCGACGCGCCGACGCTCAGCGTCAGCCCCGCGTCGGGCACCGAGGACGGCGGCGCGATCGCGCTCACCATCAGCGCCGCACTCACCGACCTCGCCGAAACGCTGTCGCTGACGATCAGCGGCGTGCCCGCCGGCGTGGTGCTGTCGGCCGGCACCGACCAGGGCGGCGGCGTGTGGTCGCTGGCGCCGGGCGATCTCGCGGGACTCACGCTCACGCCGGTCGCCGGCAGCGATGCGGACTTCACGCTCGTCGTCGCGGCGACCAGCACCGACACGAGCGGCGGCGACACCGCGACCACGTCCGCCAATCTCGCGGTGACGATCAACGCCGTCGCCGACACGCCGACGCTGACGCTGACCGGCACCGCGAGCGGCAACGAAGACACGGCGATCGCGCTGACGATCGGCGGCAGCCTCGCCGACACCGACGGCTCCGAGACGCTGACCTTCCGCATCAGCGGCGTGCCGGCCGGCGCGACGCTGTCGTCGGGCAGCAATCAAGGCGGCGGCGTGTGGCTGCTCACCGCGGCGCAAGCCTCCGGCGTCACGCTCACGCCGCCGGCGAACAGCGACGCCGACTTCACCCTGACGGTGCGCGCGATCGCGACCGAGGGCGCCGGCGGCACCGCCAACAGCGCCGACCAGACCATCGCGATCACCGTCGCGCCGGTCGTCGACGCGCCGAGCCTGACGGTTCAGGACGCGGTCGGCCTGCAGGACACCGCGTTCGCGCTCGACATCGACGCCGCGCTGGTCGACACCGACGGCTCGGAATCGATCGCGATCACCATCGCGGGCGTGCCGTCCGGCGCGACGCTTTCCGCGGGCACCGACCAGGGCGGCGGCACCTGGTCGCTGACCGCGGCGCAGCTTGCCGGCCTGACGATCACGCCGCCGTCGGGCGACGCCGGCGACTTCACGCTGACCGTCACCGCGACGTCGACCGAAACCGGCGGCGCCACCGCGACGACCAGCCACTCGCTCGACGTCATCGTCGTGCAGGATCCGCTGACGCTGGTGACGCCGGCCGCGTCGGGCAACGAGGACAGCGCGATCGCGCTGAACATCGCCGCGATCGTCGCCGACCCGACCGACACGGTGAGCGTGACGATCGAGGGCGTTCCCGCCGGGGCGACGCTGTCGGCGGGCACCGACCAGGGCGGCGGCACGTGGGTGCTGACGGCGGCACAACTCTCCGGCCTCACCATCACGCCGGCCGCAGACACCGATGCAGATTTCTCGCTGACCGTCACCGCCACCGCGACGCACCAGGCCGGCGGCTCGCTGGTCGAATCGGGGACGCTCGCCGTCACCGTCAATCCGGTCGCCGACGCGCCGACGCTCAGCCTCGTCAATTCCAGCGGCGATGCCGACACGGCGATCCCGCTCACCATCTCGGGCGCGCTCAACGACCTCGACGGCTCGGAGACGCTCAGCTTCCGCTTCGCGAACGTGCCCGCCGGCGCGGCGTTCTCCGCCGGCACCGATCTCGGCGGCGGCGTCTGGTCGATGACGGAGGCCGACCTGACGGGGCTCACCATCACCCCGCCCAGCGGCAGCGTGCTCGACTTCACGCTGAGCGTGTCCGCGGTCGCCACCGACGGCGCATCGCAGACCCTGACGACGCGCGACCTCATCGTCGCCGTCACCGGCGGCGCCGACCCGCCGAGCCTCGCGGTCAAC
Source organism: Alphaproteobacteria bacterium (assembly GCA_016793045.1). Taxonomy (GTDB): domain Bacteria; phylum Pseudomonadota; class Alphaproteobacteria; order CACIAM-22H2; family CACIAM-22H2; genus JAEUKZ01. Next base: position 18,678 of record JAEUKZ010000335.1, on the reverse strand, counting down.
GACGCGGCCGGCAACGAAGACAGCCCGATCGCGCTCGACATCGTCGCCTCGCTGGTCGACCCGGACGAGACGCTGTCGATCCTGATCAGCAGCGTGCCGGCCGGCGCCACGCTCTCGAACGGCGTCAACCAGGGTGGCGGCACCTGGCTGCTGTCGCCGATCGATCTCAGCGGCCTCACCATCACGCCCGCGCCGGGCAGCGACGACGACCTGTCGCTGCTGATCGAGGCGAGCAGCTATGACCCGCTGACCGGCGACACGGCGCGCATCTCCGCGACGCTCGACGTCACGGTGGATGCGGTCGCGGACGCCCCCACCCTCACCGTGTCGGATGCCAGCGGCGACGAGAGCACGGCGATCGCACTGTCGATCGGCGCGGTGCTCAACGACAACGACGGTTCGGAGTCGCTGTCGTACCTGATCGACGACGTGCCGTCAGGCGCCACGCTGTCGGCCGGGACCGACAACGGCGACGGTTCGTGGACGCTTGCTCCGGTCGACCTGTCCGGCCTGACGATCACCCCGGCGGCGGGCGATGCGAGCGACTTCACGCTCAGCGTCACCGCCACCGCGACCGATCACGGCGGCGTCACCGCCTCTTCGACCAGCAGCCTGATCGTCACCGTCAACGACACCCCGTAGCGGGCGGCGGCTCAGCGGCAGCTGCAGGGCCGGCCTGCGCCGCCGAAGTTGTTGCGGGCGAAGTCCTGTGCGGACGACAGGAAGCCGAACTGGCCCAGCGTGCACACGCCGCTGCCGCGCGCGATGCGCATCTGGTTCGGATCGCTGTGCGAGACCTCGATGCGGTTGTTGGCGCAGTAGACGTAGTAGGCGGCGTGCGCGACGCCGGGAACGAGCAGTGCGGCCGCGACCGCGGCGGGCAGCAGGACCTTACGCATGGCGGACGATCTCCCTTTGCTGGCAGTTCACTGGGCCGGCGCCGCGGCAGCCGGGCGGCGGCTGCGCGCGAGCCGGACGATCAGGTAGGTGGCGGCGGCGCCGCCGGCGAACACGATTGCCGCGAGCAGCGGCCGCACCCAGAACCAGGCGATGGCGATGGTGAGGGGGGCCACGATCGCGGTGAGGGCGAGGCCGACGAGGCTGGTGCCGGCGCGCACGAGCGTGCCGAGGATCGGCAGCACGTCGGCCGCGACGCCGATCGGGCGCAGGATCATCAGCCAGCCGAAGAACATGAGCAGCGAACCGCCGAATCGGACCATCCAGGTCAGAAAGACGTTCTGGTCCTGCGCCGCCTGGAACATCGCGGCGGCGGGCCTGACGCCGTCCTCGACCATCTGGATCGCGTCGCCGGCCTGGGTCTGGTAGGGCTCGAAGCCGTTGCCGACCTGGCGCGCGACGATGCTGACCGTCTGCGGCCGCGCGATCGTGAAGGTGATGCGCGTGTCGCCGATCTGCGGCGCCAGCGGGTCGGCGCCGACGAAGATCCGGCCATCGACGACCTGCGGCCCCGACGCCGGCGCGGCGCCCTTGCCGCCGGACGACGCCGGCGCGCCCGCCATCGGCAGCGGCTCGCTCGCGCCGACCGATGCAAGCTGCGAATCGCCAAGACGGAAGGCGCCGACGGTCGCACCCTCGACGATGAAGTGGCGGGGTGCGTAGCGCATCGGCGGGTTCTGGTGTCCGTCTGCCACGCGGAAGCGGCTCGAATCGATCGCCGTCGATGACCACACGCGTTCGTAGGTCGTGGTCGTCACCGTCTCCTGCCCGCCGCCGGTGCGGGTGTGGGTCTCGCTGCGCGAGGTCTCGCGCCATTGATACATTTCGACCGCGCGCTGCAGGCGGATCGTGCCGGCCGGCGCCTCGATGCCGAAATCGGGATCGCGCACCCGGCCGGTCACCGCCAGCGGCCCGGCGACGTGGACGAGCCGCCCTTCGGCCGCCGGATCGACGCGGTCCGCGGCGACCGGCTGCACCAGCCCCGCCCCTTCGGTGAGCGAGCGCGCGGTCTGCACCGCGCGGCCTTCGTTCCACGACAGCAGCCAGATCGACAGCGGGATGAAGAGGAGTCCCAGAACGACGCCGAACACCGCGCTGCGCAGCCGGCCGAGCCAGGACACGCGCGTGACGCTGACGACGGTCGCGCCGGCCACCGCGCCGATCGCGGCCTTCTTCACGAAATCCTTGGAGAAGAACGCCTCCTTCTCCGCCGACGGGTTCGTCTTGAAGCCGCCGTCGCCGGCCGAATCCCAGCCCTTGGCGCCGGCGCCCTTGTCGACCCATCCCTTGTCGTTCGGCATAAAGTCCCCCCTGGAACGAAGGTGCCGGCCGGGCAGCCGGATCAGAACCCTCCGCGTTGCGCACGAGCGGCGCGACGAAATCCTGCGCCGCCCCGCCGAAGCCGGTCCGGGGATGACCGGCCCCGGCCGCGTGACGCGCGGATCCATCATAGGACGTGATTCGGTAGCCTGCTATTCCGCGCGCTGCCGCGGCACCGCACGGCCGCCGCGGGAGACGGCCGCTGCGCATTGTTTGACCCCCACCCTGGGGTCATGTACCTACCGCCCCGCACGCGACGCTGAAAGCCGCCGGAAATGTTGGAACAGTTCGAGCAGATCATCCGGGAGTTCATCAGCGCCCATCAGAGCTGGGCGGGACCGATCGTGTTCTTCCTCGCCTTCGGCGAATCGCTCGCCTTCGTCAGCCTGCTGCTGCCGGCGACCGCGGCGATGGTCTTCGTCGGCGTGCTGATCGGCCAGGGCGCGCTGGACTTCTGGTGGATCGTCATGTGGGCCGTGCCGGGCGCGGCGACCGGCGATTGGATCAGCTTCCTGATCGGCCGCTACTTCCGTGAAACGGTGACGCGGATCTGGCCGTTCACCCGCCACCCGGAAATGCTCGCGCAGGCGCACTCCTTCTTCCATCGCTGGGGCGTGGCGAGCGTCTTCCTCGGCCGTTTTCTCGGGCCGGTCCGCGCGGTGATTCCGCTGGTGGCCGGCATGATGGACATGCCGCGCATGCGCTTCCAGGTCGCCAACTGGACCTCGGCGACTTTGTGGGCGCCCTACTGGCTGGGCGTCGGCATCTTCGGCGATCTCGCCTTCACCTACCTGCGGCAATACGTGTCCGGCTGGGGTGCCCTGGCGATCATCGCCGGCGTGATCGCGGCCGGCTGGCTGGCCTGGCGATGGTTTGCGCGGCGGCGCGGCGCATCGTCGTGAGACGTCCCCTTTTCGAATCCCTCTAATTCGTCTATAAGTGACCTCTAATATCCCGATCAGGGGAAGCGCGGCCGACCCGGCCGCCGAGAAGGGAGGATCGCGCCATGGCTCAGCATCGCTTGCCACAAGTCCGCGAACGCAGCATCGAGGAACTCTATCGCGACGATCGCGAGCGGGCGGACGCGCTGATCTTCGGACGCCGGCCGGCGGACCAGCGCGACGAGCGCGGCGCCATGGCGCGGCGCGGCTTTCTGCGCGGCGCCGGGCTCGCCGCGATCGGCGCCGCGGTCGGCGCGCGCATCCCCTTCGCCGGCGACATGCCCGGCGGACTCGTGCCGGCGGCGCTGGCGCAGACGCCGGCGGCGCAACCGCCCGCCGCCGCAGCACCACAGGGCCCGCGCCTGCTGCAGATGCCCGGCAAGGCGCGGCTCGTCCTGCTCCAGGAACGCCCGCTCGTCGCCGAGACGCCCGAAGCAATGCTCGACGACGACACCACCCCCACGGACAAATTCTACATCCGCAACAACGGCCTGATCCCGGAAGTCTCGGGCGACCGCAATGCGTGGAAGATAAAGATCGACGGCGAGGTCAACCGGCCGCTCGAGCTGACGCTGGGCGAACTCAAGCAGCGCTTCCGCCCCGTCACCTACTTCATGCAGCTCGAATGCGGCGGCAACGGGCGCAGCGCCTTCGTGCCGGAGGCGCGCGGCAACCAGTGGGGCAACGGCGGCATGGGCTGCGCGCGCTGGACGGGCGTGCGGCTGCGCGACGTGCTGCAGGCGGCGGGCCTCAAGCCCTCGGCGAAGTACACCGCGCATTTCGGCGCCGATCCGCATCTGTCCGGCGCCACCGACCGGCCGGCGCTGTCGCGCGGCGTGCGGCTGCCCAAGGCGCTGGAGGAACATTCGCTGATCGTCTTCGAAATGAACGGCGAGCCGCTGCCGCTGATCCATGGCGGGCCGGCACGGCTGATCTATCCCGGCTGGGCGGGGTCGGCGAGCCACAAATGGGTGACCCGCATCTGGATCCGCGACAAGGAGCATGACGGCCCGGGCATGACCGGCGCCAGCTATCGCGTCGCGATCAACCCGATGATCCCCGGCGGCACCACGCCGGAATCGAATCTGCGCATTCTCGAATCGATGCCGGTGCGCGCGATCGTCACCAACCCCGCGAACGGCGCCGAGCTGGTCGCGACCGCCGCCGGAAACCGGCCGCTGCGCCTGCGCGGCGCCGCCTGGGCCGGCGACCTTTCGGTGCGTTCGGTGGAAGTCTCGATCAACTACGGGCGGACCTGGCAGCGCGCCCAGCTCGGCGCGCCGCGCAACCGCTACGACTGGCAGCGCTGGACGGCGAACGTCACCCTGCCGCGCACGGGCTACTACGAGATCTGGTGCCGCGCCACCGATGCGAACGGCGCGTCGCAGCCGCACGTCGCCGGCGACTGGAACCCCCAGGGCTACGGCGCCAACGCCTATCACCGCGTCGCGGTGCTCGTCCGCTCGTGATCGGGCTCGCGGGGCCGGGGGCTGCGATGCTGCTCGTGGCGATGCTCGCGCTCGGCCTCGCGGCGGGCACGGCGCAAGCCCAGGAACACAACGACCGCCCGGAAGATCTTCCGGCCGGACAGGGACGCGACGAGACGTTCTTCACCTGCACGGCATGTCACGGCATCGCGATCATCGTCCGCCAGGGCCTGCCGCGCGAGCGCTGGGACGCGACGATCGACGACATGATCCGCCAGCAAAACATGCCGCCGCCGGACGACGCCGATCGCCGGCTCATCGTCGACTACCTTGCCGCAGCGTTTCCGCCGCGCGCGCGCGGCCGCCAGCCCAACAATCCGTTCCTGAACCGGCCCTGAAGTCCGCCCCGGCACGGCGAAATAGTCCGGACGGGTCAACACGTTGTTGTAGGGTCTGGCCAACCCTTGGCTTGCCGGCCGCGGACAGATCGCCTATACGTCTGCCGGCTGGGGCCGGCTTGGCAGCGCGCCCGCCCGCCCTATGTATTTGGAATAGCCATGAAACTTTGCGTTTCTCGTCGCTCCCTTTTGGGCGGTCTCGGCACGGCGGCGGCCCTTGCGGCCATTGCGCCGGGCGTCCAGGCCCAGGTGACCGCCCCGGCCCCGGCCCCGGTCGTACCGCGCCCGGCGACGCCGCAGCAGCCGGCGCCGCAGGCCCAGCCCGCGCCGCAGCCGGCGCCGACGACGGCCGTGCAGACCGACGCGGACCGCGCCGACATCGCGCGCGTCGAGGAATATCTCAACTCCATCCGCACGCTGCGCGCCCGCTTCATTCAGCTGACGCAGACCGGCGGCCGCTCGCAGGGAACGTTCTACCTGTCCCGCCCCGGCCGGCTGCGGCTCGAATACGATCCGCCGGTTCCGACGATCCTGATCGCCAATGGCGGCATGCTGCAGCACTACGACAGCCAGCTCCGCCAGCCGCAGTTCATTCCGCTCGATTCGACGCCGGCCACGTATCTCGTGCGCGATCAGCTTCGGCTGGCCGGCGACATCGCCGTGGTGAGCGTCGGCCGCGCGGCCAACCGGCTCGACGTCACCATCGTCAAGACGCGCGACCCGCGCGAGGGCCGCATCACCTTCACCTTCCAGACCCAGCCCTTCCAGCTCGTCAACTGGATCGTGCAGGACAGCCAGGGCCGCTCGACCCGCGTCGTCCTCAACGAAGTGCAGGTCGGGATGCCGCTCGACAACGCGCTGTTCCGCCACATCACCGATGTCGGCCAGGTGCCGCAGCGCTGAACGGCGGCGCGGCCGAATTCGCGCAACATCGAATGCACGACGCTTCCGCTTCGATTCCGTTCCGATCGATCGCGGCGGCGGTTGCTGAAGCCATCGCGGTTCCTGGCGACGGCGGGCTGACGCTGCGCCTCTATCGCCTGCGCGCGGGCCGGCGCGGCGGACCGGTCGTGCTGTGGGGCCACTGCGGCAGTTCGGCGGCGGGTTCCTATCTGCCGCTGCTGACCCGGCTCGCGGCCGATGCCGACGTCTTCGCGTTCGACGCGCGCGGCCACGGCGGCTCCGATGCGCCGCAGCCGTCGTCGCTTCCGCCGGGCGACGGCGTCGAACCGCTCTATGCGCCCAACCGCTTCGCCCGCGACGTCGCGGCCATCGCGCGAACCGTCGCGGCGCTGGCGCCGGGCCGACCGATCCACTACGCCGCCCACTCGCTCAACGCCGCCGCGCTGCTGCGCCTCGGCGCCTGCATGCCGGAGGACTTCGCGGCGCTGCCATGGGGCAATTTCGCGCTGTTCGAGCCGCCGCTGTTTCCGCCGCCGCAGACCGCCAGCTACGCCGAGGCCCGCGAGAAGAACCGCATGCTGATCGCCCGCACGCTGGTGCGCCGCCGCATCTGGGCGGGACCCGACATGCTGGTCGACTACCTCTTCGGGCGCGGCATCTTCGCCGCTTTCTCGCGCGAGGACCTGCGCACGCACATCGCCGCGACGCTGCGGCCGCGCCCCGACGGCACGTTCGAGCTCGCCTGCAGCCCTGAAATCGAGGCGGCGATGTATGCCGGCTTCGGCGAGGATTCGACCTGGCGCTGCCTGCCGCGGTTTCCGTATCCCGATCGCGTCCACATGATCGGCGGCGATCCCGATGCCGGCGCCGATCGCGACTGGGTCACCGCCATCGTCCTCGAGGCGGCGGCGCGGCTGCCGGGCGCGCGGATCTCGGTCTGGCGCGATCACGGCCACTTCATGGTATTCGGCGACCCGGCGCGCGCCGCCGATACCGTGCGCGCGCTCTATGCGGACTCCTGAACGCCTGCGCCGCGCCGGATCGATTGTTCGGTCGCCGCACCTTGTCGCCGGGCCGCGACATCCTATTTCAGTTGAATGAGCGGCCGGCTCCCCCGTCGGCCGTTCGGGGGCGCACCCCCTGACGCCCCCGGCTCCTTAGCTGGAGCGCAGGCGCCCGGTTTCCCCCAAACCGGGCGCCTCACCTTTTTCGGGGTAGCGATCGTCGCGTCGGTGAGGCGGTACCCGCGCCCCGGCAAGCTGCGGTAGACTGCCGCGGCATCATGACCGACATCCTCCCCTACGCCGCCCCTGCGCTGCCGCCGGCCCGCCGCCGCCTGCGCATCCTCACCTGGAACATCAACTCCGTCCGCCTGCGGCTGCCGCTGGTGCTCGAGCTCGCGAAGCTCGCGGCGCCCGACGTGATCTGCCTGCAGGAAACCAAGACGCCCGACGAGACCTTCCCGGGCGCGCCGATCGCCGCCGCCGGCTACGCGCACCAGGCCTTTCATGGCGACAAGGGCTACAACGGCGTCGCCATCCTCTCGCGCAAACCCGTCGTCAGGCACGAGCGCCGCTTCTGGGCCGGCAAGGAGGATTCGCGGCACGTCGTCGTCGAAGTCGCGGGGATCGAGCTGCACAATCTCTACGTCCCGGCAGGCGGCGACATCGCCGACCCGCAGGCAAATCCCAAATTCGCGCACAAGCTGCGTTTCCTCGAGGAACTCGGCGGCACCACGATCCTGCCCAAGGCGACCGGCGCGCGCGTGCTCGTCGGCGATCTCAACGTCGCGCCGTACGAGAACGACGTGTGGTCGCACAAGCAGCTGCTCGACGTCGTCAGCCACACGCCGGTGGAGACCGATCTGCTCAAGGCCGCGATCGCCTCGCACGGCTGGATCGACGCGGTGCGCACGCTGCACCCCGAGCCGCAGCGCATCTACACCTGGTGGAGCTATCGCAACCGCGACTGGCGCGCCTCCGACCGCGGCCGGCGGCTCGACCACATCTGGGTCTCGCCCGCGCTCGCCGACAAGGTGAAGGCGGTCTACGTGCTGAAGGACTGCCGCGACTGGAAGCAGACCTCCGACCACGTGCCGGTGGTCGTCGACATCGCGCGCTAGCGCAGCCTCAGCGCGCGAGCCAGATCTCCGCCAGGTCCTGGCCGAGGAAGTAGCTGGGCGTGATCGTGAAGCCCTGCACCTCCGCCGCCGACGGAACGATGCGGCGCGCCCAGAACAGCGGCACCGAATAGGCTTCCGTCAGCAGGCGCTCCTCGAACGCGCGCGCGAGACGCACGCGTTCGGCCTGGTCGAGGCTGCGCGCCTGTCCGTCGTAGAGCGTGTCGAGCGTGCGGTCGGTCGAGCGCGAGATGTTCGAGGGGTTGCGGTCGCGCGACAGGAACTGCGCGAAGTAGAGCGACGGGTCGTCGACGTATTCGTTCATCGCATCGGCGATGACGTCGAAGTTGCCGCTCGAGCGCGAGGCGAAGAAGGCCGTGTTCTCCGGCTGCTCGTGGCGCGTCGTCACGCCGATCTGCCGCCACTGGTCGATGAGGAAGACGCCGATCGGCGTGTATTGCGGCCGGTTGGTGAAGGTGACGGTCAGGTTCGCGACGTTGGCTTCGGCGAGCAGGCGGCGCGCCTCGGCGCGGTTCGCCGCCATGTCGGGCCCGAAGCCGGGCAGCCGCGACAGCTCCTCGCGGCTGCGGGCATAGACCGCGTCGCCCGGCCGCAGGAAGCCGCCCGCGATGCCGAAGATCGTCAGCCGGCCCATCGGCTCGGCCCCGCCCCAGCGGTCGATCGCGATCGAGAGCGCGCGGCGCACGCGCGGGTCGCTGAACGGCGCCCGCTCGGCATTGAACGTGAGCATCAGCGTGCCGGTCTGCGCGATCTCGGCGAAGCGGATGCGCTCGCCGCGCTCGGCGCGCAGGCGGTCGCGCTCGGCTGGCGCGACGCCGCGGAAATCCGCCATGGTCTGCCCGCCCGCCAGCGCATTGATGAGCGCCGGACCGGCGATGCTGATGGCGCGGAAGCCGTCGAGATGGGGGCGTCCGGCGAGGAAATAGCCATCGAAGCGCGCGCCGACCCAGCGGTCGCCGGCGACGTGCTCGACGAAGCGGAACGGGCCCGTGCCCATCACCTCGCGCGCCGGATAGCTGCCGCCGGCGGCGAGCTTGCGCGCGGAGTAGAGGCAGTTCCACGGATTGGCGAAGATGATCGGCATCGCCGCATTGGGCTGCGACAGCCGGAAGACGACCGTGCGCGCGTCGGGCGTCTCGATCGCGGCGATGTTGCCGAGCAGCGCGCGGCGCAGCGACACCACGCCCTGCGGCGGATTGCGGATGCGATCGAAGGTGGCGCGCACATCCTCCGACGTCAGCACCGAGCCGTCGTGGAAGCGCACGTTCTCGCGCAGCGTGAAGGTGTAGACGAGGCCGTCGGGCGATGCGGTCCAGCGTTCCGCCGCGTCGCCGACGACGCGCGGATAGGTCGTGGTGTCGACCTTAAGCAGCGTCGAGTAGTGCGGCGCCACGCGCTGCAGCACCGCGATCGACGGGCTGGCGTGGCAGTCGTAGGTCTCCGGCTCGCCGGTGATCGAGAACACGAGCGTGCCGCCGCGCTGCGGCGCCTGCGCCGATGCGGGCGCGGCCAGCGCGACGGCCGCGGCCAGCGCCGCGGCCCGGATGACGAGGTTCATGGAATCACCCTGTGCTTGCCGATCAGGCCGCGCGCGTCGCGGAGGTTTTGGCCGCGATCTCCGCCATGCCGATGTGCAGCAGCGTGGTTTCGGCATCGGCGACGACTTCGCCGCGCTCGCCGCGCGCGACCTTGAACGCGCATTCCGCCGTCCACGGCCGGCCGTCGGCGGTGCCGCGGCCGCTCAGCGCGTAGAGAAGCTGGATCGCCCGCGGCGCCGACACCGACAGGCGCGCACCGGGGGCGAGCCGGACCAGCTCGATGTGGACGTTGCGGTCGAAGATGCCGCAGAGCTTGCGCTCGACGCCGGGGGCGCCGCCCGCGCTCCAGTCGATCGCGTCGGGGTACATGATCACCGGTTCGCTGTAGCGCGGCTTCGGGTAGGTGAGCTTGCGGCCGTTGACGTGTTCCCAGATCGCCTCGTAGCCGTCCTGGTTCTTGCGCACCCCGGGACCGCGGTTGCTCGCTTCGGCGCGGGTGAAGATGCCGTCCTTGAAGGTGCCGAGCTTGGCAAGCTCGAGGTGGCCGTCATGGAGCTGGCGATAGCTCATGAACCCGTCGCCCGACGGCCCGCCGCACTGCAGCGTCAGCATGATGCATTCCGCGACATTCTGCGGGCCATAGGGGGTGCCTTCGGGGAAGAAGCCGACGCTGCCGGCCTTCATGCGCTTGCGCGCCGAATACTCGAACTCGCCCGAGATGACGTAGCGCACCTGCTCGAAATTGTGCCGGTGCCGGGGGGTGTAGTAGCTGGCGTGATTGTGCACGCGGCTGAGCTCGAAATTGTCGAGCGCGCCGCGCTCGCCCTGCATCAGCTGCTGGAACTCGATGTGCCCGGTGCGGTGGCCGGAAACTTCGCGCGGCGCGACCGCATCGGCCTGGACGATCTGCATCGTTTCCTCCTCGGAAGGTCGTGTGCCGCTTGCGGCACTTTGCCGCCATTCTCGCCGCTGGCGCGCGTACCGTCCAGTGCCGCTCAACCGCCGCTGCGGCGCTCGACGATGACGTAGGCGAGATATTCCTGGCCCTGCGTCGTCTCCTCGACGCCGATGCGCGTGCGCGCGCCGATCTGGAACCAGGTCGTCGGTCCGCCGCCGGCGCGCGCCTCGCTGGTCGGCTGCGCGGCGGGATAGCAGCCGCGCACGCGATCGACCAGGCTGCCGTTCGGCCGCCCGATGCCGCTCCAGCCGCCGAAGGTCGCGATGTACGACACGGTGCGGACGCGGTCGCGACCCTGGGCGGTCTGGATCTCCGCCGTCAGCGCATCGGGCAGGACGCGCCGTCCGCGCGGCGAGCCGAGCCGGTTGCGCTGGGTGTCGATGACGTCGCTGAAATCCCGCTCGGCGGAGCGTTCGAGCGTGCGCAGGCCGCCGCAGAAGTCCTGCGCCGCCGCCGGGCCGCGAAGGGCGAGCGCCGCCATTGCCGCCGCGGCGGCCAGCAATGCGAAGGAACGCATGGGTCAGCTCGCCTTGCGCGACATCGCTTCGCGAAGCTGCGTGTTCATCCGTTCGACGCGCAGCGCCAGCTCGCGCATGATCTCGACCGCCATCTGCGGGAATTCGGTCACCAGCCGGAAGAACGTGTCCTTGGCGATGCGCAGCACCGTGAGCGGCGAGTTGGCGAGCACCGTCGCGGTGCGCGGCACGTCGCACAGGATCGCGATCTCGCCGACGATGGCGTTGCGGCCGAGGGTCGCGACGCGCGTCTTGCCGGCGGCGGTGTCGACGAGCACGTCGGCCTCGCCGTCGATGATCACGTAGGCGGCGTCGCCGGCGTCGCCCTGGTTGAACAGCGGCTGGCCGGGCGCGAAGGTCAGGCGCTCGCTGGTGAAGGCGAGCAGCTTCAGCTTGGCCGGTTCGAGCTTCGCGAACAGCGGAATGTTCCGCAGGATATCGACTTCTTCCTTGATCGACATGGCGAAGCTCCTATTGCGCCGCAAGCGCGGCGAAGGCAGTTCCCGGGCGGTTGAGCTCGTCGAAACGTCCCTGTTCGGCGACCCGCCCATCGGCCACCACGAGAATGCGATCGAACCGCCGCGCCGCCGCGGTCGATTCCATCACCCACACCAGCGTGCTCTTGCCGCGTTCGCGCAGCACGCCGTCGAGAACGCGCGTCTGCGACGCCTGGTCGAGCGACGCGATCGCGTTGTTGATCACCAGCAGATCCGGCCGCTTCACGAGGTTGCGCGCGATCGCCAGCTTCTGGCGCTGCGCGGCGGTGAGGCGCGCCCCGCCGACCCCGACCGCGAAGTCGAGGCCGACCTCCATCACCACCGGACGCAGCGTCAGTTCGTCGAGGACTTCGGCGATCAGCGTGCCGACCCGCGCCGACGACTTGGCCTGGCCGTAGGCGACCTTGCCGAACAGGATGTTGTCCTGGATCGTCGCCGCCGCGTTGTAGGTTTCGGGGTCGAAGCCGGCGACCGCGGTCGGCGCCTCGCGCGCCAGCGCCGCGGCGAGCGCGCCGCGCGCCGCGAGCATGCGCTGCTTGAGCGCGTCGTCGAACAGGCCGAGGCGGTGGCGCGCGTCGATCAGCTTGAACGGCAGGGTCAGCAGCCGCGCGCGGTCCGCCGGATTGACGGGGGCGACGTCGGCCTGGGTGCGCCCCAGCAGCGCCTGGAACTGCGGCAGGTCCTCGGCCGAGATGAACGAGAACTGCTCGAAGAACTCGTGGCCCGGCGGCAGGCCGGCGAAGAGTTCGACCATCGTCTCGGCGACCTTGCGGCCGATGATGATCAGTTCGTCGATCAGCCCGGCCTCGGTCAGCACGCGCTGGACGAGCGGGTTCGACGCCAGCACGTCGACCTCGAACGCCGGATCGACCGGCGTGCCGAAGAGCAGGTTCTCCGCCAGGGTCGCGTTGGTGTTGTAGCGGTCGGGGTCGAACGGTTCGACCAGCGCGGCGAGTCCCGGATCGGCGATTCGCGCGCGCAGCGCCGCCCGCGCCTTCAAGATCGCGTCCGTGATCTCCGGCTGCGTCGCCGGATCGACGCGGCCGCGCAGGCCGAACTGATAGACGTCGTCGGCCATGTCGACGGCGTCGAGCAGTTCCATCGCCCGGGCCGCGAACTGGCGCCGGTCGTCGATGCCGGCGCGCGACCAGTCGACCCAGTCGGCCTCGACGTCGAGCGGCAGATTGCCGGCCTTCGCCGCCTCGGCGAGCCAGCGCTGGCGCGCATGCTCGGCCGCGGGATCGCGCTTCGCCGCCGTGACCGGGCGCTGGCGCAGGCCGTAGATCAGCGTATCGCGCACGGTGCCGGAGGCAAGGTAGGCGTGCGGCGGCGCGTAGCCGAGCCGCGCGCCGGTGACCGGCTCCGGCAGCGTCGTCAGATCGGCATCGCCGATCGTGATCCGCCCGCCGCTCGGCACGATCAGGCGCGCGAGCAGCATGGCGATCGCATCCTTGCCGCCCGAGGGCGGCCCGAGCACGGCCACGGTCTCGCCGGGCGCGATCGTGAGCGTCACCGCCTCCAGCACGCGGTTCTGCGCGTCGTCGACCAGCGACACGTTGGCAAAGCCGATCGGACCGTCGAGCGGCGGCGGCGGCTCCAGGATCGGTTCCTGGATCTTCTCGTCGAGCATGCCCGCGGGCCGGAACTGCTCGACGACCTGCTCGAACTTGATCTTCGAATCCTGGGACTGCTGGTAGTAGTCGAGCAGTTCCTTCCAGGGCGAGGTCATGTCCTTGTTGGCGGTCAGCGCCGCGGTGAGCGCGCCGGCGGTCAGCTGCCCCTTGATCACCAGGTAGCCGCCGATCGCGTAGAACAGGAACGGCGTCATCTGGTTCAGCAGGTTGTTGAGGAACTTGACGAAGGACTTGCGCTGATAGATCTCGAAGCGGATGCGGTAGATCAGGCCGAGCCGCTCCGAGAAATCCGCCCGTTCCCAGTTCGCGGTGCCGTGGACATGGACGTCGCCGGCGCTGGCCACGGTCTCGTTGATGCGGTCGGAGAGCTTGCGCACGGTACGCACGCGCTCCTTGCCGAGCATGTTCACGCGGCGCTGCAGCTTGGGGATCACGTAGCCCTGGATGGGATACATCGCGATCGCCGCGAGACCCATGATCGGGTTCTGGATGAAAAGGAAGGTGACGATCGTTAGCAGCGTGCCGGCCTGGATGAGCGGCTGCACGAACGCATCGCCCATGAAGCCGCCGAGCGGCTCCACCTCCGCGGTTACCATGGGGATGAGTTCCCCCGACGAGACCTTGCGGAAATGCGGCTGCGGGAAGCGGAGAATTCGCGCGATCAGCTCATAGCGCAGGCGGCGCAGCAGCCGTTCGCCGAGGCGGCCCTTGAGGGTGTTGATGTACTGCTTGATCGCGCCGTTGACGATCACCAGCACGAAGAAGACGGCGCACATGACGGCGAGGTAGCCGACCTGATCGAGCGTGACCCCGAACACCTGGGTGGGGTATTCCATGCCCCGGCCGAGGATCGCCTGGTTCATGATGTTCTTGGGAACATCGAGACCGAGGTAGTAGATCGGCAGCGAGGCGAGGGTCAGCGCACATACCAAGGCCGTTTCGACCGGCGAATGGCGCAGCACGAAGCGGTAGAGACTGCCTTCCATCGGATCCTGCCGAATGGCCTCGATGTTGAACTTGGATGCGCGCAACACTACCTAACGCCGGCGCGTCCGCCGGTCCAGGACCGGAAAAACACCCTAACAGGGGTCGCGGAAGCCGTCGAATCCCTGTTGAATAACATATATTTATCAAAGCGATCAGTTTTCGGCATTCCCGCCAAGGGGGAGATTGTGGAATCATCAGGCGTTCCGGGGGCCTTGGCAAACAGGGGGAAAAACCCTTTGGCCACGATCAATGAGAAGCGGGCGGGCCGCGGGCTGCGGGTCCTGATCTACAGCCATGACACGCTCGGATTGGGGCATCTGCGGCGCTGCCGCGCGATCGCCCATTCGCTCGTCGAGCACGACAAGGACGTGTCGGTGCTCATCCTGTCGGGCTCGCCGATCATCGGCAGCTTCGACTTCCGCGCGCGCGTGGATTTCGTGCGCGTGCCGGGAGTCATCAAGCTGCGCAACGGCGAGTACACGTCGCTCAATCTCCACATCGACATCAAGGAGACGCTGGCGATCCGCGCCTCGATCATCCGGCACACGGCCGCGGCCTTCGCGCCCGACCTGTTCCTGGTGGACAAGGAGCCGCTCGGCCTGCGCGGCGAGGTGGCGGGAACGCTCGCCATGCTCAAGTCGCGCGGCGTGCCGCTGATCCTCGGGCTGCGCGACGTCATGGACGACCCGAGCCTGCTCGAGCCCGAGTGGAAGCGCAAGAACGTGCTGCCCGCGGTGCGCGACCTCTACGACGAGATCTGGGTCTACGGCCTGCCGCAGATCTGCGATCCCCTGGCGGGCATCGCGCTACCCAAGTCGGTCCGGCGCAAGATCACCTATACCGGCTATCTCCACCGCACGGTGTGCAATCCCAACCAGGGCTACGTGAAGAACCTGCCGGACGAGCCTTATCTTCTGGTCACGACCGGCGGCGGCGGCGACGGCGACGCGCTGATCGACTGGACGCTGCGCGCCTACGAAGCCGGCGCCGAGCTGCCCTATCCGGCGGTGTTCGTGCTTGGGCCCTTCATGCAGCCGGAAAGCCAGACCGAGTTCCTGCGCCGCGCCGAGCGCCTGAAGAATGTGCACGCCATCACCTTCGACGCGAACATGGAAGCGCTGATGGACCGCGCGGCCGGCATCATCGCGATGGGCGGCTACAACACGTTCTGCGAGATCCTGTCCTTCGACAAGCGCGCCATCATCGTACCGCGCACGACCCCCCGGCTCGAGCAGTCGATCCGCGCCGAGCGGGCGAGCGAGCTCGGCCTCGTCCAGATGCTGCCCGACGACGGCGTGCGCGATGTCGGCGCGATGATCAACGCGCTGCGCATGCTGCCGCGCCAGAAGCGGCCGTCGGAGATCGTCGTGCCGGGGCTGCTCGACGGCCTGCCCAACGTCAACCGGCTGATGACCCGCCACCTCGCGCGGCCGCGAATGCGCAATCGCTTCTCGGTCGCGTCGGGCGGCTGACCCCGCGCCGTATCGCCGCCGCCGCCGTCCCCCCACCGCCGCGCAGGGGACGGCGGCCGATCCGCAGGCCCCGCGTGACCGAAAACCCGCCCGCGCTCGCCATCGTCGTCAAAGGCTGGCCGCGCCTGTCGGAGACCTTCATCGCCCGCGAAATCCGCGCGCTCGAGCAGCGCGGCTTCGCGCTCGAGATCTGGTCGCTGCGCCACCCGACCGACCGCAAGCGCCACGCGATGGTCGACGCGATCGCGGCACCCGTGCGCTATCTGCCCGAATATCTCTGGCGCGAGCCGGCACGGGTGTGGCGCGGCTGGCGCCACGCGCGGCGCCTGCCCGGCTACAAGGCGGCGCGCGGCGCGTTCCTCGCCGATCTGCGCCGCGACCGCACGCCCAATCGCGGCCGGCGCTTCGGCCAGGCGCTGGTGCTCGCGGCCGAACTCGCCGGCGGCATCCGCCATCTGCACGCGCAGTTCCTCCATACGCCGAGCTCGGTCGCGCGCTACGCGGCGATGATGCGGCAGATCGCCTGGTCGGCCTCGGCCCACGCCAAGGACGTCTGGACGACGCCGGACTGGGAGAAGCGCGAGAAGCTGGCCGACGCGGCCTTCGTCGTCACCTGCACCGGCGTCGGCCACGCGCATCTGGCCGGCCTCGCGCCCGACGCGGCGCGGGTCGAGCTGGTCTATCACGGCCTGCCCGACGGCGATTTCCCCGACCCCGGGCCGCGCGGCTCGCCGCGCGACGGGCGCGACCCGGCAGCCCCGGTGCGCATCCTCTCGGTCGGCCGCGCGGTGCCGAAAAAGGGCTTCGACGTGCTGATCGCCGCGCTCGCGCGGCTGCCGCAGGGCTGCGCCTGGACCTTCACCCATGTCGGCGGCGGGTCGCTGCGCGACGCGCTCGCGGCGCAGGCCGCACGGGCCGGCGTCGCCGACCGCGTCGCCTTTCGCGGCGCGGCGTCGTCGGACGAGGTGCTGGCCGCCTATCGCGACGCCGACCTGTTCGTGCTGCCGAGCCGCATCGCCGCCGACGGCGATCGCGACGGCATGCCCAACGTGCTGATGGAGGCGATGAGCCAGCGGCTGGCCTGCATCGCCACATCGGTCTCGGCGATTCCCGAGCTGATCGTCGACGGGGAATGCGGCGTGCTGGTGCCGGCCGACGACGAGGCGGCGCTCGCCGCGGCGCTGGCGCGGCTGATCGGCGACCCGGCCGCGCGCGCGCGCCTTGGCGATGGCGGGGCGGCGCGCGTGCGCGCGGCGTTCGGCGCGGCGCACGGCATCGACCAGATCACGGCGCGCTTCGCCGCCAATGCGATCCGGCCATGCGAATCCTGTTCTACGCGCCGCTGAAGCCGCCCGACAGCCCCGTGCCGTCGGGCGACCGGCGCATGGCGCGGCTGATCGAGCAGGCGCTGCGGCACGGCGGCCATACGGTCGAGCGCGCCGCGCGGCTGCGCAGCCTCGACATCGCCGGCGACGCCGACCGCCAGGCGCGCATCGCCATGCTCGGCGGGCGCCTTTCGGCACGGCTGATCGCGCGGCTGCGCCGGCGGCCCTTCGGCGAACGGCCGCACGCCTTCCTCACCTATCACCTCTACTACAAGGCGCCCGACTGGATCGGCCCGAGCGTCGCCGCGGCGCTGTCGATCCCTTACGTCGTCATCGAAGCCTCGATCGCCGAGAAGCGCGCGACCGGCGCCTGGGCGGGCGGGCATCGCGCCGTCTGCCAGGCGATGGCGCAGGCCCGCGCCGCGATCTCGGTCAACCCGGCCGACGAGGACGGCCTGAGACCCTATGTCGCCGCGGCGGAACGGCTGCACCGCATGCCGCCGTTTCTCGACGCGGGGCCGTTCGCGCAGGCCGCGCATGACCGCATCGCGCATCGTCGGGCCGTCGCCCGCGCGTTCGATCTCGACCCCGGTCAGCCGTGGCTGCTCGCGGTGGCGATGATGCGCCCGGGCGACAAGCTCGCGTCCTACCGCCATCTCGGCGCCGCGCTCGCGCGCTGCCGCGACCGTCGCTGGCAGCTCCTCGTCGTCGGCGACGGGCTCGCGCGCCAGGACGTCGCCGCGGCGCTCGCGCCCGTCGCAGCAAGCGTTCGCATGGCCGGCCTGCGCGGCGAGGCGGAGCTGCCGGCCCTGTATGCCGCCTGCGACCTGTTCGTGTGGCCGGCGATCAACGAAGCCTACGGCATGGCGATCCTCGAAGCGCAGGCCGCCGGCCTGCCGGCGGTCGTCGGCGACGCGGGCGGCGTCGGCGAGATCGTGTCGCACGACCGGACCGGATTCGTCCTGCCGTGCGGCGACGATGACGCCTTTGCGGGCGCGGTGGCGGCATTGCTCGACGATCCCGATCGGCGGCGCGCGATGGGCGCGGCCGCGCGCGCCAAGGTCGCGCGCCTTCACGATCTCGATGCGGCCAGCGCGGCGCTGACGCGCGTCCTCGCCGCGGCGGGCGCGTCATGACCATGCTCGCCCTGCTGCGCCATGCGCCGACCGAATGGAATCGCGACAGGCGGCTCCAGGGCCGGGCGGACATTCCGCTCTCGGCGGAAGCGCGCACGCAATATGCGCGGCGGCGCCTGCCGCGCGACCTCGACGGGTTCGCGGTGCGCTGCTCGCCGCTGCGCCGCGCCGTCGAAACGGCGGCGCTGCTCGGCCTCGCCGCGACCCCGGACCCGCGCCTGATCGAGATGGACTGGGGCGGCTACGAGGGCCGCACCCTGGCCGCGCTGCGCGCGCAATACGGCGCGGCGCTGGCAGCCAACGAGGCGCGCGGCCTCGACTTCCGCCCGCCCGGCGGCGAGAGCCCGCGCGACGTGCTGGCCCGGGTCGAACCGCTGCTCGCCGAAATCGCGGCGGCCGGTACGCCGACGCTGTGCATCACCCATCGCGGCGTCATCCGCGCGATCCACGCGCGCGCGCGCGGCTGGGACATGATCGGCAAGCCGCCCGACCGCCTCGCCAGCGAATCGATGCATCTCTTCGCGCTCGAC
>JAEUKZ010000318.1 GCA_016793045.1 Alphaproteobacteria bacterium | reverse complement strand
TCGGAGGCGGCCCAGAAGACCTCCCCCGGCTCCATGTCGTAGACCGCCTTCATCGTATAGCGCAGCGCAACCGCGTGGCCGCCATTGTCGCGCACCACGCCCTTGGGCTGGCCCGTCGTGCCCGAGGTGTAGAGGACATAGAGCGGATCGGTCGCGGCGACCGGCACGCAATCGGCCGGCTTCGCCGCTGCGGCAAGCGCCGACCAGTCGTGGTCGCGGCCTGCGAGCATCGTCGCCTGCACCTGCGGGCGCTGCAGGATCACGCAGGCCGACGGCTTGTGACGGGCGAGCGCGATCGCCCCGTCGAGCAGCGGCTTGTAGGGGATGACCCTGGCGCCCTCGATGCCGCAGGAGGCCGAGACGATCGCCTTCGCCTTCGAATCGTCGATGCGCACCGCGAGCTCGTTGGCCGCGAAGCCGCCGAACACGACCGAGTGGATCGCGCCGAGCCGCGCGCAGGCGAGCATCGCCACCGCCGCTTCCGGCACCATCGGCATGTAGATGATGACGCGGTCGCCCTTGGCGACGCCGAGCCCGGAAAGCGCGCCGGCGAAGCGCGCGACCTCGTCACGCAGCGCGCGATAGCTGATCGTGCGGACCGCCCCGGTCACCGGGCTGTCGTAGATGATCGCCGCCTGATCGCCGCGGCCCGCCGCGACGTGGCGGTCGACCGCATTCCAGCAGGTGTTGAGGGCCCCGCCGGTGAACCAGCGGTAGAACGGCGGCCGGCCGGCATCGAGCACCTTGTCCCAGGGCTTGATCCAGTCGATCGCGCGCGCCTGCTCGGCCCAGAAACCATCGGGGTCCTGGAGCGAGCGGGTATGGACGGCGGCGTAGGACATGCGTTCCCCCTGTTGGTCGCCGCCCGGCCGTGTTCGGCGGCGGGGGCGATGACGCTTTATCGTGCGGCCCCCAGACATGCCGCATTGATCCAGGTTTGTGAAGCGGGCCGAACGCCGCGCCGGCGCTCAGGCCGCGAGACCGCGCGCCCGGAAGACCGCGAAATGGGCATAGACCAGGACGCTGCTGGCGGCGGCGAAGAAGCACCAGACGGAGAACAGCGCGTCGTAATAGACCGCGAGCGACACCGCGAGCCCCACCGAGACGGTGACGCCGAGCAGGCGCATCGCGCGATGCGAGGAGACCAGCAGCGGCGCGCAGGTCGCCAGCACGTAGGCGAGGCGCGGCAGGCCGGGATAGACCACGCCGTTGTCGTACTGCAGGCTGTGGCCGGCGATCGCCACGCCATAGGGATGGCCGATGATGACGACGAGGAAGTAGCCGGAGAGGCCGAGCGACAGCGCGAACAGGATCGACAGGACGCGCACGCGGCCCGGCCGCGCTTCGATCAGCAGCGGCGCCAGCGAAGCCAGCACGGGCCAGACGACCAGCGCGAATACGGCGAACGTCGTGGCCGCAAAGCCGACCAGGGCGTCGCGGCCCCCGCCCTCGAGCAGCAGCCAAAGCAGACCTTCGACCGCCTGCTGGACCGCGAAAACGAGCGGCACGATCGCCAGCGGCAGTTCGCGCGCGCTGCGGACATGCGCAAGCGTGAACGTGCCAACGACGCCGGTGCCCGCGGCGACGGCGAAACTCGCGGTCGCCGAGAAACACATCGATCGCTGACCTTGTTGCCAGAAGGCGCGTTTGCCAGCATAGGGTATTCCGGCGGTCGCAGGCGGGAATTCGCCGTGACGGCACGGCGGCGCGATCCCGTTCAGGCCCAGCTGTCGAAGTCGTACGCAATCGCGTTGTCGTTGAGCATGGTGCGGATCTCCGCGAAGGCGTTCGCATGGCCGCCGTAGTGACGCCTGAGCAGGGCCAGCAGCAGCCGGTCCTTCTGCGCCGCCGGCACCTTCAGCGCATACTCGTAGTCGTCGTCGCCCCAGACCTCGCGGACGAGCGGGCCCGCATCGACAGCGTCGATCGTGACGCCGCCGTCCGCCTCGACCACCGCCTGAACGCGCGAGTGCGTCGGCGCATCGCGCTCGAACAGGACGACGGTCATTCGTTTGGGCATGGGGCGACCTCCATCGTTGCGGGCACGGTGATGCCGCGCGCGAAACGAAACGGCCCCGCGAAGCGTCGCGGGGCCGGTGCGCGGCGGTTGCAGCGCGCTGCGTCGTCAGCGATTCGGCGAGGCCCCAGGGCCGCCGGCGGGGCCGCGCGGATTTTCCCAGTTGGTGCCGGGACCGCCGACCCAGCCGGGCGGGTTGTTGTCGTTGTCCTTGACCCGCCGATTGGGCGACGCGCCGGGACCGCCGATCGGACCGCGCGGATTCTCCCAGTTCGTCCCCGGGCCGCCGAGCGGACCCGGCGGGTTGTTGTCGCGATCGACCCAGCCGCGCCGATTTGGGGAGGCACCGGGGCCGCCGCGCGGGCCGCGAGGATTCTCCCAGTTGGTGCCCGGGCCGCCGCGCCAGCCGGGCGGGTTGTTGTCGCGATCCTTGGCGTTTGCGGCGCCGGCCGCCGCGAGCGCAAACAGGCAGGTCGCGGCAGCCAGGAAGGGTTTGCTGATCATCGTTGCCTTCTTTCTGCGGTCCGCACCGCTTGACCCGAGTTCAGCAGAAGGAAAAGTATCTTATGACAATCCCCAACCGACGTCGACTGCGGCGGCCGGCCGCGGCATCCGCCGCGCCGGCCTTTGCAGGGCGGCGCGACGGATTCCCCTCGCGGCGGACCGACCGGCTAGCGGCGGCGGCGATCGGGCGAGGCGCCCCAGCCCCCGCGCGGCCCCGGCGGATTCTCCCAGTTCGTCCCCGGGCCGCCGCGCCAGCCGGGCGGATTGTTGTCGCGGTCGCGCATCGCGAGGCGGCGGCGGTCCGGCGAAGCGCCCGGCCCACCGCGCGGCCCCGGCGGATTCTCCCAGTTCGTTCCCGGGCCGCCGCGCCAGCCGGGCGGGTTGTTGTCGAAGTCGCGCGCCCAGCGCCGGCGATCGGGCGAGGCACCCGGGCCGCCGCGCCAGCCGGGCGGGTTTTCCCAGTTCGTCCCGGCGCCGCCGCGAGGCCCGGGCGGGTTGCCATCGCGGTCGCGGAACCAGCCGCGTCGGTCGGGCGACGCACCGGGGCCGCCGACCGGGCCGCGCGGATTTTCCCAGTTGGTGCCGGGGCCGCCACGCCAACCAGGCGGGTTGTTGTCGAAATCCTGAGCAAGCGCGGGCGAAGCTGCCATCGCCAGGCAAAGCGCCAGAGCACGCGACAACTTCGTAAGGGGCTTCATGGATCGTCTCCTGGATTGATACCGCGGCGCGATCGCTCGCCCCGCTGAATCAATCCACGAACGATCCCGGCCTTTCCTGCGCGGCGCCGGCGATGAATCCGCGCGGGCCCGGGAGGGGGCCCAAACCGCCCGACGCGGCCGGCGCTTCAGCGCGCGCGCAGGATGCAGTTCGGCTGCGGCGTGCAGTTGCCGCTGCGGATCCGCCAGGAATTGCGGAATCCGCCGCTGCGGTTGCGCGCCTTCGTATGATTGAAAGGGTTATCGATGTTGCCGAGATTCGAGCGCGGGCGCCGATTGCCGGTCTGCGTGAAGGCATCCTCATGGGCGGCCGTGATGCCTGGAGTATAGATGGGCTCCGGGCTCGAGTATGACGGCGGCGCGATCGAAGCGTACCGCCCGCGAGCGGCGCCGATCGAAAGTCCGATGAGGCCGACCACCCGCAAGGTCTCGATCGCCTCGGCCTCGTCCGCCAGGAAGCCGAGATCGTTGGGCTGACCATGGGTCGCGCAGCCCGACACGCCGATTCCCGTCAGCGCGACCAGCGCCATCGCTGCAACACGACGCATGACACCCCGCCCCGCAGCCTCATGCGGTCGGGCTGCGTGTATCATGATAGCGAATTGCAACCGGCCGGTAAACCGCGCGCCTGGACCGATGCGCCATCGCCGCATTATCGTCGTGCAACAGGCGGAGGAGCGGCGATGGCAGTACGCAAACGGACGTCAGCCGGTACGGCACGCGGGGCGAAGCGGCATTCCGCGCGGGCGGCGACAGCGCGGTCCCTGCCGATGTACGAGCAGGACCTCGGCCGCAATCCGGCGAATACCGAGCCGCTCTCGCCGATAACCTTCCTGCAGCGCTCGGCGGCACTCTATCCGCGCGGGATCGCCATCCGTCATGGCTCGATCGCGCGAAGCTGGGCCGAGACGCACCGGCGCTGCCGCCAGCTCGCCTCCGCCCTCGCGCGCGCCGGCGTGCGGCGCGGCGACACCGTCGCCGTGATGGCGCCAAACATTCCGGCGCATTACGAGGCGCATTTCGGCGTGCCGATGGCGGGCGCGGTGCTCAACGCGCTCAACATCCGGCTCGACGCGCCGACCATCGCCTTCATGCTCGATCACGGCCAGGCCAAGGTCCTGCTGACGGACACCGAATTCGCACCGGTGATCGCCGCGGCCCTCAAGCTTGCCAAGCGCAAGCCGCTGGTGGTCGACATCGCCGATCCGATCGGGCCGGGCGGCGAGCGCGTCGGCACCGTCGAATACGAGGAATTCGTAGCGGGCGGCGATCCCGACTTCGCGCCGCTGCCGGTCAAGGACGAATGGCAGGCGATCGCGCTCAACTACACGTCGGGCACGACGGGCAATCCCAAGGGCGTCGTCTATCACCATCGCGGCGCCTACCTGAACGCGATCGGCAACATCGTCGTGTGGTCGATGCCGCAGCGCCCCGTCTATCTGTGGACGCTGCCGATGTTCCACTGCAACGGCTGGTGTTTCCCGTGGACGGTCGCCGCGCAGGGCGGCACCAATGTCTGCCTGCGCCGCGTCGACGCCGCGGCGATCTTCGACGCCGTCGGCCGCTATGGCGTCACCCACATGTGCGGCGCGCCGGTCGTGCTCAACCTGCTGATCAACGCGCCCGAGGACGCGCGCGGAACGGGCGGCCACAAGGTCGCCGTCATGACGGCCGCGGCGCCGCCGCCCGCCTCGGTGATCGAGAAGATGGAGCGCATGGGCTTCGCCATCACCCACGTCTACGGCCTCACCGAAGTCTACGGGCCGGTCGTCGTCTGTGCCTGGCACGACGAATGGTCGGCGCTGCCGAGCGACCAGCAGGCCATGCTCAAGGCGCGCCAGGGCGTGCGCTATCCGGTGCTCGAAGGGCTCATGGTCGCCGACCCGAAGACGCTCGAGCCCGTGCCGTCCGACGGCACGACGATGGGTGAGGTCTTCATGCGCGGCAACGTCGTGATGAAGGGATACCTCAAGAACCCGAAGGCGACGAAGGCTGCGTTCAAGGGCGGCTGGTTTCACACCGGCGATCTCGGCGTGCGCCATCCCGACGGCTACATCGAACTCAAGGACCGCTCGAAGGACATCATCATCTCCGGCGGCGAGAACATCTCGACCATCGAGGTGGAAAGCGTGCTGTACCGCCATCCCGCCGTGCTCGAGGCGGCGGTGGTGGCGCGACCGGACGAAAAATGGGGCGAGACGCCGTGCGCCTTCGTGACCTTGAAGGGCGAGATGCGCGCGACGCAGGAGGAGATCATCGCCTTCTGCCGCGGACACCTGGCGCACTACAAGGCGCCGCGCACCGTGGTGTTCGGCGTGCTGCCCAAGACCTCCACCGGCAAGGTCCAGAAATACGTGCTGCGCGAGAGGGCGAAGGCGCTGGGCTGAGCGCGAACGCTAGCAGGCGGCGCGCAGGCCGCGGCGCACCAGGAACGCGGCGCCGAGCAGCCAAAGCGCCAGCGTGCTCGGCTCGGGGATGCTGGTCGGCCCGGTGGCGCTGTCGACATTGAGGATGTCGAGCGCCCACAAACCGGTGCGCTGGACGCCGGATACGAACTGGTCGCAGAACGCGCCGTCGACCGGCGCGGTCGGCGGGGTCCCCTGATAGCCGGGCGACCCTTCCATGCAGGTGAAATTGCCCGGCACGGTCAGCCCGTAGGAGGGGGCAAGCACCACCTCGGCGAAGAATCCGTCCGACAGGTTGCCGATCCCCGGATTGGCGAAGAGCGACAGCACCACCGTATAGGTTCCGGCCGCCCAGGTGCCGCCGGGGAACGATATCTCGGTCGGGTAGTAGACATCGCCGCATGCGCCGGTGGTCGGGTCCGGCAGCAGATCGGCCACGGGATTGCCGGTCGGCGGCGCCGCGCACGGGCCGGATGATCCGGGGTTCATCTGCGTGCCGTCGGAGAAATAGAGGTTCAGGTAAGGCTCGAATCCGCCGCTCGGGATCACTTGGCCGGCGGCGTTGGTTCCGCCCGCGTAGGACCAGGTGCGCAACGCGACGCCCGCCGTCGGGTTTGCCAGCGTGAACGTGAAATATTGCAGATCGGTGTCGTTGGCGAAGCTGCCGGTGAAGGAGAAGTTCGCCGCGCGCGCCTGGGCGCCAAACAGCACCATCAGAATCACGGCGCCTAGCCGCTGCCATCGAACCATGTCCTCTCCCCCACCTAGACGCAAGACGCCGACGTTGATGCACCGGCGTTAAGCAATAGCCGCGCCATTGGGGCCAGCCGATTTGAATCAAGACGTTGCTTCGGTGCCCCCTCACGCACGATCATGAGTTGTAAAACCTGCCGACAATTCAAGGGGATTTTCCTAGGATTTTCGACCAATAGCGTCGTGCGATGCGTGCGCTTGCACGATTCTGCGCAGCGCGCGCATGCTGCGCCCTGCCGATGGCGCATATCGCAGTCATCCATCACGAATTCGATCCGGTGGCGACGCGCCCCTATCTGATCGGGCAGATCGCCGACCGCTGGCGCGCGGCGGGCCACCGGGTCAGCCAGCTTCGCGGCATGGCCGAGTTCGTGCCCGCCGACGTGGCACTGCTTCACGTCGACCTGACGCGGGTGCCGAGCGCCTATCTCGCCTTCGCACGACGCTATCCGCGCGTGCTCAACGGCGCCGCACCGGACATCGCGAAGCGGCGCTTCAGCACCCATCTGGTCGGCATCGGCGATCGCGACACCGGTCCGGTCATGCTCAAGACCGATCGCAATCACGCCGGCATTCCCGAGCGCGACGTCGCGCGCGCGCGCGCCGAACGGCACGGACGCTGGGCCGTGCAGGCGCGCCGCCTTGCCGAATCCGCGATGCCGTGGTGGCTGGCGGGACGGCTCGAATCGAATGCCTATCCGGTCTATCGCCGGGCCGGGGAGATACCGATCCTGGCGCGGCTCAATCCGCGCTTCGTCGTCCAGCGCTTCCTGCCGGAGCGGCGCGGCGCGCTGTACGTGACCCGGCGCTGGACGTTTCTCGGCCGCGCCGAGTTCGGCTGCCTGATCCTCGCGCGCAGCCCCGACGACCTCGGCACGAGCATCGTCGGCCGCGAGCGCATCGCCGCCGTGCCGCCGGAGCTGCGCGCGATGCGCCAGCGCCTCGGCCTCGACTACGGAAAATTCGACTACGTGATGCTCGACGGTGCGCCGGTGCTGTTCGACGCCAACAAGACGATGGGCGGGATGTGGCAGGACAACGTTCTGGCGCCGGCGATGATCGCGACGCTTGCCGAAGGCATCGACGGCCTGGCCTGAGCCGCACCGTCAGCCGCAACGGAAGCGCCCGGCCGGATCGCAGGAACCCGGCCGGGCGTCAAGCGCGCGCGATCGCCCCCCGACGTTGCGCGCGCCTACTTGCCCGCCTGCGGCCGCGGCGGAACCTCGGTGATCGTCAGCGTCGCCGGCTGCAGCGCGCCGCGATCGAAGGTGCCGATCCAGATGTTGTACTGGCCGCTCTGCGGCCGCTGCATCAGGATGCCGGCATTGGTGCCGTCGAAGTCGTCGTTGCAGATCCAGCTGCCGTCCGGAAGGTTGACGACGAGCGTGACGTCCGCCTGCGAACGCGCACCGAAGAACAGCGGGAACTGCCCCGAGCGGTAGTTCAGGTTGACGTCGGGCTGGCGGAAGTCGATGAAGCCGGTGCAGTCGCGGCCGAGGCCGTTGGCCTGGTTCGGACCGCCGGCCCGCACCTCGACCGTGCGCGGGTCGGGCTGGAACCCGGCGTGGAGATTGAGCGTGCCGAAGGCAGGCGTGCCCTGGATGTTCGGCTGGCCCTGCTCCGGCTGCTGCGGCGCCTGGCCCTGCTGCTGCGGCGCGACCTCTGAGATCCGCAGCGTCGAAGGCTGGAGCTGGCCGCGATCGAAGGTGCCGACCCAGATGTTGTAGAGGCCGCTCGCCGGACGCTGCAGCACGATGCCGGGATTGGTCCCGTCGAAGTCGTCGTTGCAGATCCAGCTGCCGTCGGGGAGGTTCACGATCAGGGTCGTGTCGGCCTGCGCCTGGACGGAGATGTAGAGCGGGTACTGCCCGGACTGGTAGTTGAGGTTCACGTCCGCCTGACGGAAGTCGATGAAGCCCGTGCAGTCGGCGCCGAGGCCCTGCGCCGAGTCGGGCCCGCCGGCGCGGACCTGGACGGTGCGCGGGTCGGGCTGGAAGCCGGCCTGGAGGTTGAGCGTGCCGAAGGCCGGCTGGCCGCGTAGATTGGGCTGGTTCTGCGCCGATGCGGCGCCTGACGACGCCACCGCCAGCGCGAGCGCCGCGGCAGCCAGAAACGGTTTCAGCGTTCTCAAGATCAACTCCCATGAACACGAACGCGGCAAGGCTACACAAGCCCGGCCTCATTTGCAAATGATTCGCATTTGCACGATGCCGTGAGCGCCGCGGCGCAACGAACGCGTCCGGACCGACTCCCGCGACGCGCCCTTGTGCGGCGCCCGGCGCGGCACGGACCAACGGTGCCCCAGGGCGATTCGCGGCCGGAATGCGCCAAATGCCGCAGCCTGCGCGCCCGGCCGGAAGACCCGGACGCCATGGTTGCGCGGACGCGCGCCTCAGCGGGCGCGAATGACCAGCGCGGCCGCGGCCGCCATGGTCAGGGCGAAAGCAAGATCGCGCCAGTCCGTCGGCGTCGGCGGCAGCAGGCCCGCGGCGACCGCGCCCTGTTCGAGCGCCAGCGACGCGATCGGCATGCCGGTGAGGATGAGCATGTAGCGTTCCGTTCCCAGCGCGCGAATGGCGTGCAGCGCGCAGTACATCGCCGGGCCGCGCGCGAGGATGCCGATCGCCGGCGCCATCACCCACAGCCAGGGATCGGCGAGCGAGGCGCGCGCCGCCGCGAGGTCGAGCAGCGGCACCATGCCGGCGGGCGCGGCGAGCGAGACGACCGTCCACAGCGCGAGGAAACCGAGCGCGACGATGACCATGATCGTGCCGGTGAGCTGCGCGCGCAGCCGCACCCCGGCGCCCTGGTTGAGCGGGTGGCGCTCCGACACCACGCTCGCGACGATCACCGAGGATTCCGAGATCATCAGGCACAGCACCGCCGGATTGCCGAAGCCGCCGTCGAGGTTCATTGCCAGGCCGGCGAGGCAGGCCAGGATCACGCCGTGGCCGGCAAGGCCGAGCGCCGTCACGCCGCGCCCGAAGAGGAGCCACACGCCGAGCGCGCCGAGCGGCACGTTGAGGACCGACAGCAGCGTCACCTTTCCCGCCCCGGCATAGCCGAGCGCCGCGGTGAACGCGGTCGCCGAGATGACGCGGAAGAGCCCGATCACCCACGTCGCGGGCAGGCGGATCGCCGCGCGCTCGAAGCCGCGCGCGCCGCTGACGACGAGCAGGAAGACGCCGCCGGCTGCAAGCTGGACGAGCGTGAGCGTCGCGGCATCGTGACCGCGCGCCGCGATCTGGCCGCGCGTCGACACGCTCATCACCGCCCAGCACAGCACCGCGACGAGCGACGCCGCGACGCCGATCAGCGTCATCGCCGCCGGCGGCGGAGGCGCGGGCGCGTTCACGGCGCGCGCTCGATCCGGCGCAGCAGCACGGCTGCAGCGACGCCGACGCTGCCGGCGGCGATGAAGATCAGCGGCGACATCTGCCAGCCGCCGGCCCAGGCGGCGAGCGCCGCGACCGCCGGCGGGCCGATCACCTGGCCGATGTTCGAGCCCTGGACGACGAGGCCATTCGCGATCGGAATCAGCCGCCTTTCCGGCGCCAGCGCCGCCGCGCCGCCGAGTGCGGAGGTCGGCAGCAGGCCGCCGACGAAGGAGAAGGCGAGGCACGCCGCATAGCGCCACGCGAAGCCCGCGTTCGCGGCGTAGATCAGCAGCGTGCTCACGGCCATGGTCGCGCTCGCGGTCGCCATCAGCATCCAGCGCGCGAGCCCGTGATGGAGCAGCGTGCCGCCGGCGAAATTCCCGAACGCGTTGACGAGGACGACGAGCGCCGTCAGCTGCGCCGCGGCGGCCGGCGCGAAATCCTGCTCGACGAAGATCGTCGGCATGAAGCCGGTGAGCGCCAGGTACTGCAGCGTGTAGCTGCCGAAGGCGATCGCCAGCAGCAGCGGCCCCGGTGCGGCGACCGTTCGGCGCAGATCGCCGAGGATGCCGGCCGCGATCGCGCGGCCGCCGTGCCGCGGCTGCGCGACCGGCGCCGCCAGCACCGTGCCGGCCGTCGCACGCTCGAGCGTCACGGCGATGGCCGCCATCAGGGCGGCATTGGCAAGCCACAGCCCGCGCCAGCCGCCCGCGATCTCCATCAGCAGCGGCGCCGCGAGGATCATCGTCGCGGTGCCGACCGGCATATAGGCGCCCCACAGGCCGAAGGCGAGCTTGAGGTCGCCGGGAGCGGCGGCGCGCGCCAGCAACGCGGGAATCGCGATGACGACGACCAGGAAGCCGACACCCTCGGCGAAGCGCGAGACGAGCAGCCAGCTCTCCCCCGGCGCCGCCGCGCCGAGCGCGCCGGCGAGCGCCACCAGCCAGAGCCCGCCGAGGGCGGCTCGGCGTTCGCCGATCAGCGCCGCGATCGCGCCGGTGACCGAGCCGGCGACGACGCCGAGCAGATTGAACAGGCCGAGCACCCAGCCGGCGGTGACCAGCCCGATGCCGAGGTCGAGGCGCAGCACCGGCAGCGCCGGCGGCACCTTGCCGATCTGGCAGGCCGCGACCATCCCCGCGGCGACGAGCAGGCAGACGCGCGGCCAGTCCGTCCGCTGGTCGTTCTCCGTCATGGCCGCGTGACTTGGCGCGGCGGCGCAACGATACTCGCGCGCTGTCGACCCGGAGGAGGCAATGACGAAGACTTATCGCGAAGAACGGCGGCTGAACTGGGGAGAGGCCGATCCCGCCGGCACGATCTATGCGCCGCAGGCGATCGACTTCGCGATCCAGGCGGTCGAAGGGCTGTGGCGCGAGGCGATCGGGGCGACGTTCCGCGACATCCAGCGCACGCGCAGGCTGGCGGCGCCGTGGGTGCGCACCGATTGCGAATTCGCGCGACCGCTGTTCGCCGGCGATCGCTACGCGCTGGATGCCGCGGTGGCGAAGATCGGCAACTCGTCATTGACCTATCGGGTGCGTGCGGCGACGGAGGACGGCACTCTACTGTTCGCCGCCACGCTCGTCTCGGTCGTCATCGACATGGCGACCATGCGCCCCGCCGCGATTCCCGCGGACATGCGGGCGGGCTTCGAGAGGTACGTGAACGCCGTCGATGCGGCGTCGTAGGGCGGGCCGGCGGCCCGCCCCGGGGCGGCCACGAGGCCGCCCGCCAACCGATCGCGATTCGATGCGCCGCGCGCTCAGCCCGCCTTGATCGGGTTGCGCAGCGTGCCGATGCCGGTGATCTCGACCTCGACGACGTCGCCGGGCTTCATGAACTCCGGCGGGTTGCGCGCAGCACCGACGCCACCCGGCGTGCCGGTGACGATGACGTCGCCCGCATTGAGGTTGGTGAAGCCGGAGATGTAGGCAATCAGCGCCGGGATGTCGAAGATCATCATGTCGATCTGCGACTGCTGCTTGACCACGCCGTTGACGCGCGTCGTCAAGGTCTGCGCGGTGATGTCCTTGATCTCGTCCGCCGTCACCAGCCAGGGGCCGAAGCCGCCGGTCGACGGGAAGTTCTTGCCCGGCGTGAACTGCGTGGTGTGGCGCTGCCAGTCGCGCACGCTGCCGTCGTTGTAGATCGAATAGCCGGCGACGTGCTTCATCGCCTTGTCGCGCGGAATGCGGCGCCCGGACTTGCCGATGACGACGACGAGTTCGCCTTCCCAGTCGAGCCGGTCCGATTCCTTCGGGCGCAGCATCGGCTGGTTGTGGCCCATCTGGCTGTCGGCGAAGCGCACGAACAGCGTCGGGTGCTCGGTGTCGGGGCGGCCGGTCTCCTCGCGATGCGCCTTGTAATTGAGGCCGACGCAGATGATCTTGCGTGCGTCGGGCAGCACCGGCAGGTAGCTGATCTTGGAGAGCTTGACGTCGGGCTTCTTGCCCTTGACCGCCTTCTTGAGGTCTTCGAGCGCCCCCGCCTTGATGGCGGCGCGCAGCGACGGATACTTCTTGGCGAATTTCTTGCCGAGATCGACGACGCCGTCATCCACGACCGCGCCGTAGCTCACCTTGCCTTGCAGCTTGTATGTTAGGAATTTCATCTTATGGACCCCAGGATGCGAGGGCGGAACGCGAGGGGCGACGCGGGGAAGCGCCGCGGGAAACCCTGCTTAATCCTTCGCCCCTTGGCTTTCAACGGCGAATCCGCGCGTAAACCCGATCCAATCGCCGTCCGGGGCGACGCATTCGCCGGGCCGCGCCGGATCGCGCGAGATCAGTCGCAGGCCGCCGAAGCGCCAGAGCTGGCGCCACAGCAGGTCGTCCGCCAGCGCCTCGGCACGGATGCGCGCGTAGAGCCGGCGGCGCTGATAGGGCCTGCCGAGCATCTGATAGATGCCGACGCCGACGAGCGTCGTCGCAATGCCGATCCACAGGCCGCCGAACCAGAAGGCGAGGCCGGCCACGACGATCAGCAGAATGAAGTACTTGGCGAGGTCCGACTGCATGGCGACCGGACTGTCCATCGAATCGAGCCGGGCGAGATCGAAGGCGAAGTCGATCCGGCCCGAATCGACCAGGGCCTTCAGCGCGGCGCGCGTGTTCGGCTCCTCCTTCGCGCGCGGGCGCGCCAGGCTGGGCTCGGCCGCCGGCGTCGCATCGCCGCCGCTCCCTTCGTAGCGGGCGAGGTTGCCGACCGCGCCGGCGTGGTCGGGGGCCACGACCAGGGCCGCCCGATAGGCGTTGATCGCTTCGTCGTGGCGCCCGAGCACCCGCAAGGCCTCGCCGAGGTTGTTGAGCACGTCGGCGTTCGCGGGCATCAGGCGCTGGGCGCGTTCGAGCAGGCCGGCCGCGGCTTCGGCATCGCCGGTCTGCAACGACGCAACGCCGAGCAGGTGGACCGCCGTCGGATTGTCCGGTTCGCGGGCAAGGATGTCGCGGTAGGCCGCGATCGCCTCCGCGATCTCGCCGGCGCGGTGGCGGGCCTGCGCCGCCGCCAGGGCCGAGGCCGTTTCCAACACTGAACCCGTCACGCGCTGCGTCTCCGCCTCATTCCCTCCGGCATGCCGGGACGCTAGCCATAACCCCGGGCGGCGGACAAATGAAATCTCGGAATAAGTAAAATCGTGCGCCCTACGATATGACTTTCCTGGACATTGTCCGCCGCGGCGATATCCTTCACTGCGTATTCGCGCCATGACGATCAGAGGCGCGGCGGCACGGCAAAGAACCCGAAGAAATGCGGGACTACAAAACAGGGAGATGAAGCGATGAGACTTTTCCGGATCGCGACCCTTGCCTTGACGGCCATCGTCTCGGCCACCGCAGCCGACGCGCAGACGGTGCGGGTAGGCTTCGTGACCTCGCTGTCGGGGCCGAGCGCATCGATCGGCGACCTGATGGACAAGGCCGTGCGGCTCTACATCGAACAGAACGCCGCCTCGATCGCGCCGGTCCGCGTCGAGATCATCCGCCGCGACGACACCGGCCCGAACCCCGAGGTCGCGCGCCGCCTCACCCAGGAGCTGATCACGCGCGAGCGCGTGCAGCTTCTCACCGGCTACATCTACACGCCGAATGCGATGGCCGTGGCGCCGCTGATCAACGAAGCGCGCATCCCCACGATCATCATGAACGCCGGCACTTCGGCGATCGTGCGCCAGTCGCAGATGTTCGCGCGCGTGTCGTTCACGATGTGGCAGTCCGCCTATCCGCTCGGCCAGTGGACCGCCCGCCAGCAGGGCGTGCGCCGCTCCTACACGCTGGTCGCGGACTATGCGCCCGGCCACGATTCGGAGCAGGCCTTCATCCGCGGCTTCACCGAAGGCGGCGGACAGAACGTCGCGGCCGTCCGCATGCCGATGAACACGGTCGACTTCGCGCCGTTCCTGCAGCGCGTGAGGGACGAACGGCCGGACGCGCTGTTCATCTTCGTGCCCGCGGGCGTGGTCGCGCGCGGCATCATGAAGGCCTACGCCGATCTCGGCCTCGCCCAGGCCGGCATCCGCCTGGTCGGCCAGGGCGACATCACGCCCGACGAAGAGCTGCCGAACATGACCGACGTGCCGGAGGGCATCATCACGATGCACCACTACTCGGCCGACGCGGACCGCCCGGCCAACCGCGCCTTCGTCGAGGCGTGGCGGCGCGCCTACGGCGCCAACTCGACGCCGAGCTTCTATTCGGTCGGCGCATGGGACGCGATGGCGGCGATCTTCCACGTCATCCGCGAGCAGCGCGGCCAGATCGATCCGGCCCGCACGATGGAGCTGCTGCGCGGCTGGGAGAACCCGAACAGCCCGCGCGGCATGGTGCGCATCGACCGCGAAACCCGCGACGTGGTGCAGAACGAGTACCTGCGCCGGCTCGAGCGTGTCGACGGCCGCCTGGTCAATCGCGAGATCGAGACGATCCCGATGGTCAGCGACCCGTGGGTGCGTTTCAACCCCGCGCCGCCGCGCTGAGTGGCATTGCGGATTGATGTCCGGCCCGTCGGCGGCCTTCGGCCGCCGGGGCCGGCCAGGCCACGGCCCGTACGCGGAGTAGGCGGACCGCTCCGCTCTCGCACGGGCCGGGCTTGCCCGGCCCCGCCGCGCGAGAGCACGGCCGAGCGTTCCTGATGGACCAGGCCCTCGCCATCGCCGTCAGCATCCTGTTCCTCGGCACCGCCTACGCGATGATCCTCTACATCATCTCGGTCGGGCTTTCGGTGACGATGGGGCTGATGGGCTTCCAGAACCTCGCCCACGGCGTCTTCGCGATGGCGGGCGGCTATGTCTGCACGCGCACGATGGCGGAGTTCGGCGTGCCGTTCCTGCCGTCGCTCGTGCTCGCCTTCGTCGTCGTGGCCGCGATCAGCGTCGCCTTCGAGCGCCTGCTCTACGCACGCCTCTACGGCGCAGGCGAGCTCGAACAGGTGCTGTTCACCATCGGCCTCGCCTTCATGGCGATCGCGGCGGCCAAGTTCATGTTCGGCCCGATCTCGCAGCGCGTCGACCTGCCCGACTATCTCAAGGGCCAGATCGAGTTCATGGGGCGCGGCTTTCCGACCTATCGCGTGTTCCTGATCGTCGTCGGCGTGGCGATCATCGCCGCGCTCTGGCTCGCCATCGAACGCACCACCTTCGGCGCCCAGGTGCGCGCCGCGGTCGACAACCGGCGGATGGCCGAGTCGCTCGGCATCAACACCGGTCGCCTGTTCACCCTCACCTTCGCGCTCGGCAGCGGGCTCGCCGGCCTGGGCGGCGCGCTGGGCGCCGACATCCTGCCGGTCGACCCCGGCTATCCGCTGCGCCACCTCGTCTACTTCCTGATCGTCGTCGCGGTCGGCGGGCTCGGTTCGCTGCGCGGGCCCTTCGTCGCCGCGCTGCTGCTCGGCATCGGCGACAGCGCCTGCACGATCCTGGTGCCGCAGATCGGCGCGTTCTTCGTCTACGCCGTGACGCTCGGCCTGCTGCTGTGGCGCCCGCAGGGCCTGTTCGGGCGGATGTGAGCATGGCCCCCCACGCGCGCGACGCCGCCCGCACGTCGCCGGTCGATTCGCTGGTGACGCGCCACCGGCTGCGGCCGCTCGAGCTGCTGCCCTGGGTGCTGGTGATCCCGCCCTACTGGCTGTTCGACACCTACCTGCCGCTCGGCTCCGAAATCCTGATCATGGTCCTGTTCGCGCTGTCGCTCGATCTGATCCTCGGCTACGCCGGCATCGTCACGCTCGGCCACGCCGCGTTCTTCGGCCTCGGCGCCTATACCGCCGGCATCCTCGCGGCGAACGGCTGGGGTGAGCCGATCAGCGGCCTCGCCGCCGCCGCCGCCGTGGCCGGCGCGACGGGCTACGTGACCGGCCGCATCATCCTGCGCGCGCATGGCCTTACGCTGCTGATGATGACGCTGGTGATCGTGCTCGCGCTCAACGAGGCGGCCAACCGCATGGGCTGGCTGACCGGCGGCGCCGACGGGCTCTCGGGCATCGAGATGTGGCCGCTGCTCGGCCTGTTCCGCTTCGACCTCTACGGCCGCACCGGCTACGTCTATGCGGCGGCCGTGCTGTTCGTCGCCTGGATCTTCGTGCGCCGCATCGTCCATTCGCCGTTCGGCCGCTCGCTCACCGGCATCCGCGAGAACGTGACGCGCATGCACGCGATCGGCGTGCCGGTGCGCACGCGCCAGGTGACGATCTACGCGATCGCGGCCGTACTCGCCGGCATTGCCGGCGGGCTGCTGGCGCAGACGACGCAGTCGGTGGCCCTGACCGTGATGACCTTCGAGCGGTCCGGCGCGATCCTGATCATGCTCGTGCTCGGCGGCGTCGGACGGCTCTACGGCGCCTTCGTCGGCGTGCCGGCCTACATGATCGCGCAGGACAACCTGGCCCGGCTCGATCCGGTCTACTGGTACTTCTGGGTCGGCCTGATGCTCGTCGTCGTCGTGCTGTTCGCGCGCGGCGGCATCCTGGGCATCGTCGATCGTGCGCGCGACCTCGTCGTGCGGAGGCGGCCGTGACCACGGCGGCGCTCGAAGTGCAGGGCCTCAACAAGAACTTCGGCGCCCTCGTCGTCGCCAACGCGATCGACTTCCGGCTCGAGCCCGGCGCGCGCCACGCCTTGATCGGACCCAACGGCGCCGGCAAGACGACCTTCGTCAACCTGCTGACCGGACGGCTGCAGCCGACCAGCGGGCGCATCCTGCTGGGCGGCGACGACATCACCGCGCTGTCGCAGGAGCAGCGCGTCAAGCGCGGGCTCGGCCGCACCTTCCAGATCAACCAGCTGTTCAAGGGGCTGTCGGTGCTCGAGAACGTGACGCTCGCGGTCGGCGAACGCGCCGGCGTGGCGGGCGACATGTTCCGCGTCGCCGGCACGCATCGCGGCGTGGTCGAGGAGGCCTACGGGCTGCTCGAGCGCCTCGGCATCGCCGACGACGCGCTCAAGCTCGTGCGCGAGGTCCCCTATGGCCGCCAGCGCCTGGTCGAGATCGCCCTGGCGCTGGCGCTCAACCCCAAGGTCCTGCTGCTCGACGAGCCGGCGGCGGGCGTGCCGCAGGGCGAGAGCAAGGTCATCCTCGACGTCGTCGCGGCGCTGTCGCCCGACATCGCGATGCTGATCATCGAGCACGACATGGACATCGTCTTCCGCATCGCCAAACGCATCACCGTGCTGGTCCAGGGCGCCGTGCTGATCGAGGGCACGCCGCAGGAGATCGCGGCCGACCGGCAGGTGCGCGAAGTCTATCTCGGCGAGCGCGATCATGGCTGACCCCGGGGCTGATGCCGGCCTCGCCCTCGAGGCGGTGACCGCGGGCTACGGCGAGACGGTGGTGCTCGACCGCATTTCGCTCGCCCTGCCGCCGGGGCAGACGCTGGCGCTGCTCGGCCGCAATGGCGTCGGCAAGTCGACGCTGCTCGCGACGATCATGGGCCACACGACCTTGCACGGGGGCCGCATCGCCTTCGCCGGGACCGACATCACCGCGCTGCCGACCTGGCGGCGGCCGCGGCTCGGCATCGGCTACGTGCCGCAGGAGCGCGAGATCTTCCCCTCGCTCTCGGTCGAGGAGAACCTGACCGTCGCCGCGCGGGGCACGCGCTGGTCGGTGGCGCGCGTCTACGACCTGTTTCCGAACCTCGCGCGCCGGCGCACCAACATGGGCAACCAGCTTTCCGGCGGCGAGCAGCAGATGCTGTCGATCGGCCGCGCACTGATGGGCGACCCGACGCTGCTGCTGCTCGACGAGCCGCTCGAGGGCCTTGCCCCGGTGATCGTCGATGCGCTGATGGAGTCCTTCGCACGCCTCAAGCGCGAGGACAGCCTGGCGATCGTGCTCGTCGAACAGCACGCGCGCCTGGCACTCGCCTTCGCGACCGATGCGGTGGTGCTCGACCGCGGACGGACGGTCTACCAGGGCGATTCGGCGACGCTGCTGGCCGACGCGGAGCGCATGGGCGCGCTGCTGGGCGTCGCGGGTTAGCGCCCGGCCCTCACGCGGCGCGCAGGCGCTCGATCGCCTCGAAGCCCCGCTTGCGCAGCGCGTTGGCACGCTCCGGACCGGCCACGAGCTCGACGACGCGCACGGCGTGGACGAGGCTCGCCTGCACGCTGTCGATCGCGTCGTCGTCGGGGCGGCCCGATCCGCGCCGCAACGCCGCGATCTGATCGAGCACGAGCTGGCCCGCCTCGTCCTCGACCGACTTGACGGTCTGCGCGAGCTCGCGGTCCATGCCGATCTTGCCGGCAAAGCGCGCGCATTTCCACAGCGCGTGGGCGCGCGCCTCCGCGGTCTGGCGGAGCGCATCGCGCGCCGCTTCCCCCGCTGCGTCGTCGGCTGGCGCCGCCGTCTCGAGCGATCCGGCGATCAGGCTGCCCGTCCCCTCGAGGACGTTGCGCGACACCGCGTCGCGCAGCCCCTGCTGCATCCTGTCGATCTCCGCCATCGAGGCGGTGAACTTGCGCTCGCGCACGCCTTCGCGCAGCTTGGCGATCTGGTCCGCCGCGATCTCGCCGCGGCTCGCCACCGCGGCGGCGGCATCGGGCGTGCCGGCCACGACCGCGTCCAACTCGCCCAGCGTCGCGCCGAGATCGGCGATCGTCACCTTCGATGCCGTCACGCCCAGGAAATGCAGCCCCGCGTCGGCGCAGGCCGCGCCGCCATAGGCGCGGGCGAGCGCGATCGGCTCGGCCATCCGGGCGATCACGAAATAGGCGAGCGGTTCCCACAGCGTGGCCTTGGCGGCGGCGAGCGCCTTGAACTGCCCCGACACCGCCGCGGCGTGCGAGATGTCGAGCGCGGCGAGCGGCTTGGGAGAAAGGATATAGCGCAGCTCCTCGACGATCTCCGCGATCGCGAGCATCCGCGCCATGAGGCGGAACGATGCCTCGCCCGCGGCGCCGCCGAGCGACCCGACGAGCGCCGCGTGCGCCGCGCGGTCGGCGTCGGCCTCGCCGAGAATCGCGTCGAAGGCGGCGCGCGCGGCGGTCCACAGCGGCGGTCCGAAGCGCAGCGGCCAGTTCAGATCGGCGACGGTCAGCTCGCCGATGTCGCGGCGGATCTCCGCGAGCAGCGACGGCGCGATGCGCTGCGACACGACGGCCCAGCACGGCTCGATCGCTGCGCGCGCGATGCGCCCCGCGCGCCAGCTCTGATCCGGCCCGCTGTGCAGCACGTCCTCGAACGGGCGGCAGAAGATGCGCTCGACGTTGAGCCGGCGCGGCGGCCGCGACACGCGCAGGCGCGGCCGCATCGCGTCGAGCGCCTCGTTCGAAACCGAACGCCCGGTCGACAGGTCGCGCGTGCGCTCCATGAAGCCGACGAGCTTGGCGAACTGCTCGTCCGACAGGTCGAACAGCCGCTCGCGGATCGCGGCGATCTCGCCGAACGCGGGGATCACAGCGCCTGCTCCCGCAATGCTTCGAGACGGCGCACGGCGTCGTAGTCGATCTGGCCGGTCTTCCAGTCCTGATAGGCCTGGACCTTGCGCGAGCCCTTGCGGGCGGGGTGTGCGG
The DNA here is from genome assembly GCA_016793045.1 of Alphaproteobacteria bacterium. Lineage (GTDB taxonomy): Bacteria > Pseudomonadota > Alphaproteobacteria > CACIAM-22H2 > CACIAM-22H2 > JAEUKZ01. Next base: position 12,042 of record JAEUKZ010000318.1, on the reverse strand, counting down.
GATCGTTCGCTCCGTCGAACTGGGCCGCATCGGCGCGGATCGGCCGCGTCGCCAGGATCGCCGACACGACTCGCTGCTGTTCCTCGCGCGAGATCTGGGCCGCCTCGCGCCAGCGCCGCAGGTTGCCTTCCCAGCCGTTCAGGGTCCAGGCGAGCGCATCCATCGCAGCGCGGATTTCGAGGTTCGATTCCTTCCAGCGGCAGACCGTCTCGACGATCGTGTCGGTGAACGTGTCGAGCGCCGCCAGTCGCTTCTCGGCGTCGCGGCCGACGCGCACGGCGTGATCGGCGACGGCCCTGGCGCGGTCGCCGACATGCGAAATCTCCTCGTCCGCCCATTGACGAAGCTGGGACGCCAGCTCGAAGACCTGGCGGCCGAGGCGGCGCAGCCGGCATTCGATCGGCATGTCGGGCACGCCGACCGAGGCGATGATGCCGCCCCATTCCTCCAGCAGATTGTAGACCGCGTCGGTGCTCAGGCGTGCGGTACGCGCGACCTTCGCGAGTTCCACCTTGACCTGGCCGCGCGCGATGTCGGTCGCGAGGTCGTTGAGCGTCGGTGGGGCCCGCACGGCCCCGGCGTCGCCGTAGGTGATGGCCAGCCGCACGAGGCACACGGTCGTCAGCATCCGCTCGTTCTGCTCGTCGTCGATCGTCTGGCGCGCGTGCTTCGCCGCCTTCTGGCCGGCGAGGCCCATCTTGGCGACGGTCAGGATCGCGCGCCGGATGTCGTCGGGCGAACTCGCATTGCGGTGCAGGACCTCCTCGCAAAGCGTGTGGTCGTGAACGGTCATCGTCACGGCCTTCTCAAGGTGCCGCAGCGGAATCACGTAATGACCGCGCCCGCCGCCGAGGTCGGACAGGATGACCTCGAGCTTGTCGCCATCCGACGGCCGGATGCGGGCATTGGCAAGGATCGGGGTCGTGAAGTCGACCGCCACGCCTTCGGACTGGTACTGGACGAGGCCGCCCGCACTGCCCGAGCCGCCGCCATCGGCACCCGTCGATCGCACAACGCCGTCAAGCCCCATGGGAATCCCCCTCGGCGGACCAGGTCAGGCGGTCACGATCGACAGCATAGCTTAAGTATAGTTAACGACGGATAAATGCGGACTACCGGACCACCCTCAGGTTGTGCCGACAGGCGTCGCACGAGCGGCACCCCGGCCGCGTCATGCCGCGCGCAGGCGATCCAGGACGTCGAAACCCCGGCGGCGCAACAGGTCTGCCTTGTCCGACCCGGCGACGAGTTCGACCACGCGCACGGCATGGATCAGATCGTCGGCCGCGGCATCGATCGCGCCCGCCGCCGCGTCCGCGCCGGCGCGTTCGAGCGCCTTGAGCCGATCGAGGGCGATGCGCGCGGCGGCGTCCTCGACCGCGCGCGCGGCCTGCACGACCTCGCGGTCCATGCCGATCGCACCGGCGAAGCGCGAGCATTTCCACAGCGCATGGGCGCGCGCTTCCGCATTCTCGCGCAGCGCCGCACGCGCAGCGCCGGCCGCTTCGCCGAGCGCGCCGGCGACCGCCGCGTCGGCGCCGGCGATCACCGTCTGCGACACCGCGGTGCGCAAGCCTCGCTGGACGCGGTCGATCTCGGCGAACGAACCGGCGAAACGCCGGTCGCGCAGGCCTTCGCGCAGGCGGGCGATCCGATCGGCCACCGCCTCGCCATGGGTGGCGACGTCGAGCGCCGCCGGCGCGCTTTCGGCCGGAAGCCCGCCCAGCGCCGCGACCGTGGCGTCGATGTCCGCGACCGCGATGCCGGCCGCCGCGGAGCCGAGGAAGTGCAGGCCCGGGTCGCGGCAGTCGCTGCCGCCGAAGGCATGGGCGAGCGCGACCGGATCGGCCATGCGTGCGATGACGGCGTGGGCAAGCGGTCCCCAGAGCGTGTCCTTTTCGGCAGCCAGGGCGCCGAACTGGGCCGACACGGCGGCGGTCTGGATTTCATCCAGCGCGGTCAGCGGCGCCGGCGACAGCACGTGGCGAAGCTCCTCGACATGCGGGGCCACCGTCATCATGCGCGCCATGTCCGCGAGTTCGGCGAGGCCGTCCGCGCCGCCGAGCTTCTTGCGCAGATCGGCCCGTGCAGCCGAATCGCCGTCGGCCTCGGCAAGCAGCGCGTTGGCGGCCTCGCCACAGGCGTTCCACAGCGACGACCAGCTCTGCGTCGCCCAGTCGACGGCATCGGCGCCGGCGCGGCGCGCTTCGCGCTCGACGGCGGCGAGCAGCCGCCCGTCGAGGCGGCGCGACAGCACGGCCCAGGCCGGCCGGATGGCGCGGCGCGCGATGCGGCCCGGCCGCTTGCCGGCGGCGGGCAGATCGTGCAACAGGTCCTCGAACGGACGGCAGAAGATGCGCTCGGCATTCGGGCGGCGCTGCGGCCGCGCGACGCGCAGCCGCGGCCGCATCGCCGCGAGCGCCTCGGCGGAGAACGACCGCCCCGCGTCGCTCGCCTGCGCGCGCTCGACATAGGCGACGAGTTCGGCGAACTGCGCCTCCGACAGGTCGAAGAGTCGCGCGCGGATTTCTTCGAGGGTGTGGCTGTCGCGGCTCACAGCACGTGCTCCTTGAGCGATTCGAGACGCCGCACCACGTCGAAGTCGATGGCGCCGGTCTTCCAGTCCTGATGCGCACGCACCTTGCGCGAGCCGCGGCGCGACAGCGCGAACGCTTCGCCGCTCCAGGTCTCCAGCGTTCCCGCGGCGAGACGGGGCGGCATGCTCGCCATGACCTCGGACACCGTCTTCTGCTGCTCCTCCCGCGACACCTGGGCCGCGTCGCGCCAGCGGCGCAGATTCGCCTCCCAGCCGTTGAGGATCCAGGCGAGGTCGCTCACCGCCGCGCGTACGGTGCGCTGGGTATCCTTCCAGCGCCGCAGGGTCTCGACCGTCGCGACGGCGAAGGCATCGATCTTGGCGATCTGGCGGGCGGCGCGGGCGGCGACCTGCTGCGCCGAATCGGCGACGCGGCGCGCATGTTCGCCGGTGTAGGAAATCTCCTCGTCGGCCCAGCGCCGCAGCTGGCCGGCCAGTTCGTCGACCTGGCGCGCGAGGCGCCGCAGCCGGCAGTCGAGCGGCATGCCAGGCACGCCGACGCCGCCGACGATGGCGCCCCATTCCTCGAGCACGGCATAGACCTGGTCGCCCGTCATCCTCACCGATTGCGCGACCTGGCCGAGCTGCGCCTTCACCTGGCTGCGGTTGGCCTCCTCAGCCAGCACGTTCAGCGAGGGTCCGGCCGCGGCGGGGTCGCCGCCGGCATGGTTGATCGCGCGGTGGATCAGGAAGACGGTGGTCAGCAGCCGCTCGTTCTGTTCGTCGGCGATCGCCTGGCGCGCCGTCTTGGCGGCCTTGGCGCCGGCGAGCCCCATGCGCGCGACCGCGAGCACCGCGCGGCGGATCTCGTCCGGCGCGTTGGCGTTGCGATGCAGGATCTCCTCGCACAGCGTGCGGTCGTGGACGGTGAGCGTGACGATCTTGCCGAGATGGCGCAGCGGCACGACGTAGCTGCCCTTGCCGCCGCCGAGATCGGCGACGATGACCTCCAACCGGTCGGTCTCCGCGGGCCGCACGCGTGCATTGGCGAGGATCGGCGTGGTGAAATCGATCGCCACGCCGTCGGACTGATAGCGCGACAGCGTGCTCGCGGCCGGCGCATCGCCTGCGGCGGCGAGGTCCGCACCGGCTGGGCGCACCAGGGTTTCCAAAGGCATAGAACGACTCCTGCGCAGGCGTACCGAGTTGCCGCGCGCTGGCCATCCTAGGCAGGGCCGGTTAGCGCCGTGTTAACCCACCGCGGCGCGAAGCCGGCCGGCGAACGGCGCCGCGAGCATCGGGCGGAAGCTCGGCCGCAGCATGTCGAAGATCGGCAGCGCCGCCGCGCCCAGCGCGCCGGCCGCCGGCCCGGCGGTGGCGCGCAGGACGCGCTTGACGCTGCGGCCTGGCCGGGCCGAGACCGAGGGCGGCATCGCCGCGAGCCGGACGATGATCGCATCGATGAGGGCCGGCGACGCCTCGCCGCCGATCAGGATCGTCTCGGGATCGAGCAGGTTTTCGACCGTCACCAGCGCAGTGGCCAGGCGAGCCGCCGCGGCATCGAGCCACCGCGCGAGTGCCGCATCGCCTGCCGCGAGGCGGGCATCGAGGGTCGCGGGATCGTCCGTGCCAAGGGCGGCGCGCGCGGCATCGAGCGAGAAATAGCGTTCGAGGCAGCCGCGATTGCCGCACGAGCACGCGGCGCCGCCGGGCTCGACGACGATGTGGCCGAACTCCCCGGCGTTGCCGCCTGCCCCCTTGTAGGGCACGCCGTCGATGATCAGACCGCCGCCGAGGCCGGCGCCGACATAGACGAGGAAGAACTGGCGCAGGCTCCGCCCGACGCCGTAGAGCCGCTCTCCCAGCGCGGCGGCGGTGGCGTCGTTCTCCATCAGCACCGGCAGCGCGATCGCCTCGCCGAGGCGCGCGCGCAGATCGTCCCAGGCGACGGCATGCGCCGGCGGCCCGTCGCGGCGCGCCGGCGCCACGTCGAACGGGCCGGGCATGGCGAGCCCGACGCCGAGAACGCGCCCGCGCACGCCGCGCTCGCCGTCGGCCAGCGCAGCCACCGCGGCGGCGAGCCGCGGCAGCAGCGTCTGCGCCGTGAAGCGCGACAGCTTCCAGCGCCGGCGCCGGACGACCGCGCCGGCGAGATCGACGAGCACCGCCACCAGCCCGCCCGAATTGAGATGCAGCCCGATCGTGTAGCCGCCGCGCGGATTGATCGCGAGATCGACCGGCGGCTGGCCGCGCGACGCGTGGCGGCGGCGGCGCGCCTGCAACAGGCCGAGCGCGGCGAACTCCTCCGCGATGTTGGACACGGTCTGCGCGCTGAGCCCGGTCAGGCGCGCGAGCTCGGCGCGGCTGATCGGCCCCTGCGAGCGCACGGCCTCGAGGACGAGGCGCCGGTTGTACGCGCTCGCGTGCTCGAGATTCGTGCCGTTCATCACCATCGCCGGCAAGCTTGCACCGGAGCCGCGCATTAAATCAATTTGATTGAACTATTGCCGTCGTTGTTCGATAGTTTTTGCCGGATTTCGGGCGTGCTGCCCGCAACAGGGAGTGGCCAATGACGAAGAGCAAGTTTCCCGCGAAGCTCGGCCGCAGAGACGTCTTCAAGGGCGCCGCCGCGGCGGCCGCCGCGCTCGCCGCGCCGAATGTCGCCGGCGCCCAGGGCCCGGTCGAGATCGAGTACTGGCAGTACACGTTCGAGGTCCGCGTGCGGGCGATCGACCAGCTGATCGAACGCTTCCAGCGCGCCAACCCGAACATCCGCGTCAAGCACCAGCAATTCCCGTACGCGCAGTACCGCACCAAGGTCGCCTCGGCGATTCCCGCCGGCGAAGGGCCCGACGTGGTGCAGCTCTTCTACGGTTGGGTCGACGACTACATCCGCGCCAATCTGCTGCGCCCGCTCGAAGGCGACGCGTTCAACCCGGCGGTGATCGACCGCGAGTTCTTCCCGCTCGTGCAGGCGATGAAGCGCGAGGGCAAGTACTACGGCGTGCCCACCGCGGTGCGCTCGCTCGCGCTGATGTGGAACAAGCGCCTGTTCACCGCGGCGGGCCTCAACCCCAACGAGCCGCCGCGCTCGCTCGACGCCTATGTCGACATGGCCAAGCGCATGACCCAGCGCGACGCGCAGGGCAATCTCGTCCAGGCCGGCTCGGCGATCATGCCCGACGGCCAGGATCTCGGCTGGTATCGCGAGGTGCTCGTGCGCCAGTTCGGCGGCCAGCCCTATTCCGACGACGCGCGCCGCGTGATGTACAACAGCCCCTCCGGCATCGCGGCGATGACCTGGTACACCGACCTCATCAAGACCCACCGCGTCGGCGACGTCGGCTTCATGGGCGAGCAGCCCGCCGCGTTCCGATCCGGCCGCGCCGCGCTGTGCGTCGACGGGTCGTTCCGCGTCGGCGCCTACGCCGCCATTCGCGGGCTCGACTTCGGCGTCGCCGAACTGCCGGTCCACAACAACGTGCGGTCCAACTATGCCTCCTACTGGGTCAACGGCATCTCGGCGCGCGCGACCGGCGCCAAGCTCGACGCCGCCCAGAAGTTCCTCGCCTTCATCACCACGCCGGAGGCGATGGAGCTGTGGCTGCAGGTGGTCGGCGAGCTGCCGGCGCGGGTCAGCGCGGCGATGACGCCGGCCAACATCAACCACCCGCAGTTCGGACCCTTCATCAAGGGGCTCGAGTATTCGGTCGCGACGCGCTTCGTGCAGGAAGACCCGCAGCGCCAGGTGCTGATGGACGCGATCGACCGCATCCGGCTGCAGAACCAGCCGGTCGCGGCCTCGATCGCGCAGGCGGCGGCCGCGGAGCAGCAGCTGCTCGACGCGTTCTATCGCGCCTGAGCCGACGACGGACGAGGCGGGCGGCACGCGGGGGGCGCCTTCGCGGGGCCGCCCGCGCCGCGCCATGACGATCCTCGCCCGCCCGATATCGCTGGGAACGCGCCAGGCCCTGTGGGCCTGGGCGTTCCTCGCCGTGCCGGTCGTGTTCTTCGTCGTCATCCGCTTCTGGCCGACGCTGCACGCCTTCTATCTCGCCTTCACGGACTGGAACCTCGTCGCCCAGCCCAACTTCATCGGCTTCGCCAATTTCGTGCGCGCCTGGAACGATCCCGTGTTCTGGGTCGCCTTCGCCAACACCTTCCTCTACCTGGCGCTCGGCGTGCCGATCTCGCTCCTCGTCGCCTTCGCCGTCGCCTACTACCTGGACCAGGTTCGCTTCCTGCACGGCTTCATCCGCGCGCTCTACTTCCTGCCGTTCCTGACCACGGCGGCGGCGATGGGGTGGGTGTGGAAATGGCTCTACCAGCCGCCGCCGGTCGGCATCATCAACATGATCCTGGGCGCGGTCGGCATCGCGCAGCAGCCCTTCCTGCGCTCGACCAGCCAGGCCCTGCCGTCGGTGCTCGTCGTCGCGATATGGGCCGGGCTCGGCTTCCAGATCGTCATCTTCCTCGCCGGGCTGCGCGCGATCCCCGAAACCTACTACGAGGCGGCGAAGATCGACGGCGCGACGCGCTGGCAGACCTTGTGGCGGATCACCATCCCGCTGCTGCGCCCGACGCTGATCTTCCTCGTCGTCATCGGATCGATCGGCTTCCTGCGCATCTTCGACCAGGTCTTCAACATGACCACCGAGGGCGACGGCGGGCCGCTCAACTCGACCAAGCCGATCGTGCTCTACATCTACCAGTCGGCCTTCCGCAGCTTCCAGATGGGCTACGCCGCGGCGGTGACGGTCGTGCTGTTCCTCGTCATGCTGGTCATCACCGCGATCCAGCTTCGCCTCGCGCGGGTCAAATGAGCGGCGACGCCTTCGTGCTCGAGCGCCGGCCGGCGCGCAGCGGCGGGCGCTGGCGCTTCGATCCGCGGCTGACGCTGATATGGACGGTCCTGTTGCTCGGCGGCGTCGTGATGGTGACGCCGATCGCCTTCATGGTCTCGGCCTCGTTCAAGTATCCGCACGAGATCTTCGACCTGCGGCTGATTCCGCTCGAGCCGACGCTCGAGAACTACACCCACATCCTCAGCACCAGCCGCTTCGCCACCTGGTTCCTCAATTCGCTCGCGATCTCGACGGTCACGACGATCTCGGTCGTCTTCTTCGACAGCCTGGTCGGCTACGCGCTCTGCAAGTTCCGCTTCCGCGGCCGCATGGTCGTGTTCGTCGCCATCCTCTCGACGCTGATGATCCCGACCGAGATGCTGGTGATCCCGTGGTACGTGATGAGCCGGAACTTCGGCTGGCTCAACTCCTACTGGGGCATCATGTTCCCGGGGATGATCACCGCCTTCGGCGCCTTCCTGATGAAGCAGTTCTTCGAGTCGGTGCCCGACGAGCTGCTCGACGCCGCGCGCATCGACGGCCTCAACGAGTTCCAGATCTGGTGGCACGTCGCGATGCCGCTGGTGACGCCGGCGCTGTCGGCGCTGGCGATCTTCACCTTCCTGTCCAACTGGACGGCGTTCCTGTGGCCGCTCATCGTGGCGAACGACCGCGCGCTTTTCACGCTGCCGGTCGGCCTCGCCTCCTTCGCCGGCGAGGTGCTGACCGAGTGGGAGCTGATCATGACCGGCGCCTCCATCGCGACGGTGCCGGCGCTGCTGGTCTTCCTCGTGCTGCAGAAATACATCGTGCGCGGCGTCGTGCTTTCCGGGCTCAAGGGCTGAACCAATGACCGACAACACTGCGGCCGGCTTCGACAAGTTCCCCGCGCCGGTCTATCGCGAAACGGTGCTCGCACCCCTGTTCGAGTCGTCCAAGCGGCTGCATGCCGCGGCGCTGTTCCGCGTCCACTACGCGCATGCGGTGATGCTGGCAGAGCAGAACGTCGTGCCGTCCGCAGAGATCGACCGCATCCTCGCCGCGCTGCGCGACATCGAGCGCAACTTCGATCTCGCCTCCGTGCCCTATACCGGCGAACACGAGGACCTGTTCTTCGTCATCGAGGCAGAGCTGGTGCGCCGGCTCGGACCCGATCTCGCCGGCAAGCTCCACACCGGGCGCTCGCGCAACGACATCGACCACACGCTGTTCAAGATGGCGCTGAAGGAGCACCAGATCGCGCTGTTCGACCGGCTGCACGGGCTGATCGCGGCGCTGCTCGACGTGGCCGAACGCGAGAAGGCGACGCTCGTCGTCGCCTACACCCACGGCCAGCCGGCGCAGCCGACGACCTTCGGCCACTACCTGTGCGCGCTGGCCGAGATCCTGCTGCGCGACATCGAGCGCATAACGGCCGCGGGGCGCGCGCTCGACCTGTGCAGCATGGGGGCCGCTGCGATCACCACCACCGGCTTCCCGATCGAGCGCGCGCGCGTGGCGGCACTGCTCGGCTTCGCCGAAGCGCAGGAGAATTCCTACGGCTGCATCGCGGCCTGCGACTACGCGACCGGCGTCTACGCCGCGCTCAAGGTGATGTTCGTCAACATCGGGCGCTTCGTGCAGGATCTCGGCCAGTGGACCGGCTTCGAGACCGGCCATCTGCGCGTGCCCGACGGCTTCGTGCAGATCAGCTCGATCATGCCGCAGAAGCGCAACCCGGTGCCGGTCGAGCACATGCGCCTGATGGCTTCGCTCGGCGCCGGCCATTGCGACGCCGTCGTCAACACGATGCACAACACGCCGTTCACCGACATGAACGACTGCGAGACAGAGGTCCACGCCGCGGGCTATCAGGCGTTCGCCGCCGCCGACCGGCTGCTGCGCCTGCTCGCCGATTTCGTGCGCGCGGTCCAGGTCGACGAGGCGCGCGTGCGCCGGCACATCGACGAGAGCTGCATCACCATCACCGAGCTCGCCGACACGCTGGTGCGCGGCGAGAACCTCTCCTTCCGCCAGGCGCACGAGATCGCCGCGCATATCGCGCGGCTCGCGGTCGACAGCCGCCGGCCGCTGTCGGCGCTGCCGTATGCCGACATCGCCGCGATCTTCGCCAAGGCGACCGGCCGGAGCCTGTCCTTGAGCGAGGCGGCGCTCCGTCACGCCGCGACGCCGGAGAATTTCGTCGCCGTGCGCGAGCGCCAGGGCGGGCCCGGTCCGCAGGCGCTGGCGGCGAGCCTCGCGCGCTATCGCGCCGCGCTTGCGGCGCGCCGGCAGGAACGCGCGGCGATGCAAAGGCGCGTCGCCGACGCGGCGAAGCAGTTGGACGCCCTGGTCGACGCGCGGATGCCGCGGTGATGCACGGCACGGATCTGCGATAGGGCGGGCCTTGCGGCCAGCCCGGGCCGGCCAGGGGGCCGGCCCTATGCCAGATCAGCCGCCGCTCGGCGGGCGCAGCGGCGACGGAGCGGCGGCGGGTTCGCCGACCTGGAAGCCGCGGTCGAGCGCGATCCACTGCAGCTGGCAACTCGTGAGGCTCTCGAGGAAGGCGCCGCGCACCACGAGATCGAAGCTCTGGCGCGTGACGTTCTCGGCCAGCACCGAATAGGTCAGCGCCGGCTGGGCGAAATAGGCTTCCATCTGGCCGACCGATAGGAACACCGCCGGCGGCTCGCGGAATTCGCGCGGAAAGGTCACGGTGGCGCGATAGACGACGGTCCAGGATTCGGCGGCGCGCCGGCGCTGCTGCACGCATTGATGGCTGCCCATCTGGAACAGCCGCAGCCGCTCCAGCGTCTCGCGCGCCGCCGGCGACAGCGAGGCGGCGACCGCCTGCTCGACCGACGGCGGCAGCTGGGTCGCCAGCGCGCTGCGCACCGCTTCGGGGATCAGCTGGGCGACGGCGGTGTTCGCGGCCGGCGGCACTGCCCGCGCAAGGTTCGCGTCGAGCGCGCGCTGAACCTCCTGCTGCGCGGTCTGCACCAGGCCGGGCAGGATGCGCTGGGCGGCCTGCGGCACCTCGCGCGCGACCTCTGCGGCGACGGCTGGCGGGACGGCCTGGGTGACGGCAACGGGCACGGCGCGGGCGACATTCTCCTGAACCGCGCGATCGACGAGGCCGGGCAGCTCGCGCCCGGTCGCTTCGGGCACCGCACGCGCGAGCGCGCCGGGAAGCGCCTGGCCGACGGCGGCAACGGCCGCGCCCGGCACGGCCTGTGCGACCGCGGGCGGAACCACGCGCCCGGCCTCGGTGCGCACGATGTCCGGCACCTGGAAGGCGACGTACAGGCTGTAGACCGCGACGACGGCAATCAGGGCGGCGGGCGGGAGGATGTAGCGCGCCAGATACGGCCAGTCGATCGCCGTCCGCATCCGCGCTTCGAGTGCTGCCAAGCGCCGTTCGACGTCGTAGTCCGTAGCCATGGTCCCCCGCTCTTGTCAGTGCAGCGCAACAACGACGCGAATAGTTAACAGAGACGCCCTCGTCAAGCGACGGGTTTTTACCTCGCCCGCGCGATGCCGGCGCGCCGTCCGCCCTACCCCTCCGCGAGCGCCTGCAACTCCGCATAGGCGCCGCCGGCATAGATGAGCGGCGAGGCATCGGACCGGCAGCGGACATCGACCACGCGGCCGATGAAGATCGAGTGCGTCGACGACTCGACGCGCTCCGCCACCAGGCAGTCGAAGCTGGCGACCGCATCGACCAGCACCGGGGCCCCGGTGCGCAGCGTCGTCCAGCCGCCCATCGCGAAGCGCGCCGCCCCGCTGATGCCGCCCTGGCCCGCGAAGCGGGCGGCGAGGTCGCGATGCTCGCGCGCCAGCAGGTTCACGCACATCACCGAGCCGCGATGAATGAGCCCGTGCGCCTCCGCCCGCTGGTTGACGCAGACCAGGAGCTGGGGCGGATCGGCGGTGAGCGAACATACGGCGGTGGCGGTGAGCCCGGCGCGCTGCCCGTCGTGGATCGTCGTGACGATCGTCACCCCGGCAGCGAGGCAGCGCATCGCCGCCTTGAACGCCTCCGACTGGACCGGCTCCATCGCTCCCCCTTCCCTGCCGCTGCGCTCAGTCCGCAGCGGCGCGCCGCGCGAATCGCGGCATGACCTTCTCGGCAAACAGGCGCATCGATCCTTCCGCCGCGGCCGCATCGATCGTGTTGAAATTGACCTGCAGCGACGCCGATTCGAAGCCGCCGGTCTTTTCGCTGTAGGCGGCGATGGCATCGGCGATCTCGTCCGGCGTGCCGATCCAGGCCGCGCCCTTCTCGACCTGGCTCTCGAAGTTCTCGTGGCGCAGGCTTTCGATGATCTTGTCGTAGCCGGGATAGTCCTTCGACGACAGGCCTTCGGTCCAGGTCGACGCCGCGGCGACGAGCGACTGGAGGTAGTGGTTGAGCGGTTCGCGCGCGACCCGCGTCGCCTCGGCACGGGTCGGTGCGCAGAACATGTGGAATGCGAGCATGACGCGGCCCCGGCCCTTGTGGCCGGCATCGCGCCATGCCTCGCGATAGAGCCCGAGCAGCTCCTTCATCCGCCCGCCGCCCATCGGGATCGCCATGATCCAATGACCGGCGGTGCCGGCGTCGACGAAGGATTGCGGCGTGCCGAGTGCGGCCACCCAGAAGGGCGGGCGCGGCTTCTGCGTCGGCCGCGGCAGCGACGTCAC
>JAEUKZ010000303.1 GCA_016793045.1 Alphaproteobacteria bacterium | reverse complement strand
GCCAGCGGGATGTGCTCGGTGTGGACGACCCGGGTGGCGCCGTCGCGTTCGATGCGCTGGGTGACCGCGCGCGGCTTGTCCTCGGCGAGGGCGACCTTGTTGAGGTCTTCGTAGCGCTTGGCCTCCGCCGGGCCGAAGATGGCGCCGAGCGCCTTGCCGGCGAGATCGTCGGCCCCGACGCCGGTCCGGTCTGCCACCACCCGGTTGGCGAAGCGGACCTTGCCGGCCGGGTCGGCGATGAAGATCTCCGCCGGCTGGCTGTCGGTGACCAGGCGGAGCAGCCTGCCCTGCTGCTCGAACTTGCCGGCGACGTCGCGGAACTGGGCGGCCGCGCTCGCCGCGCGTTGCGAGGCGCCGTGGCGCCACACCGCGAACAGCGCGATCGACACCGCGACCACCAGGAGCACGAGGGTCCACAGCAGCCGGCTGAGCCGGGCGTCGGAATCCGCCAGCGCCTCCGCGCGGTCGACCTTGTGCACGAGCAGCCAGGGTACGCCGGCAACCGGCCGCGACACCGCGAGGACTGGAATACCGCGGTAGTCACGGCCGAGGGCGAAGCCGGCGCCCTGCCCGACCAGCGCGGCGTCGACCAGCCCGGCGGTATCGGCGGCGAGGCGCTTGGTCAGCGGCGCCGAACCGTCGGCGAGCGGCGAGAGATAGTCGATCTGGCCGTCGGCGCGGCGGACCAGAAGGGTTTCGCCGCTGCGCTCCGCCGTCGCCGGCCGGTTCAGCACCGCGTAAAGGTTCGCGACCTCGCGCACGCCAAGCACGTAGCCGACCGGGGCGCTCCCCGGATCGGCCTGGATTGCCGCGATGGGCGCAGCAAAGGCCATGCTCGGCCGACCGCCGGCGCCGGGATAGATGTCCTCGACCGCGCGCTGGCCCTGTCGGGCGCGCGCGATCAACCCGCGCAGCCGCGCATCGAGCGCCGGAAAGTCGGGCGTGGCGACCACCGGGCGCGCATCGGGGTCGAGCACGGCGAGGCCGGCGACGCCCTGGCGCTGCACGTTGGCGGGCACGTTGGGGCCGATCGCCTGGCCGGTGAAGCCGGCACGCTCTGCGGTCGCCACCAGCAGGATGCGCATGAACTCCGACTGGGCGGCTTCCTCGGTCACCCGCGTCCGGTCGCCGCCGGCGAGCGACAGTTCGGTCAGGTAGATCTCGATCGTCGGATTGCGGGCGAGACCGTCGACCGTCTCACCCTGGCGCGTCAGCCATTCGCCGACCGCGGCGGCCCGTCCGTCGGCGATCAGGCCAAGCCGGGTCTGCCAGTCGATCATGTCGCGCGTCCGCTCGCCCTCGACATAGTGGAGGCTGAACCAGACGCCGATCAGGGCGGCGGCGACGATGGCGGCGGCGGTGGTGATCAACGCCGCGGTCACGCGCCGCGGCGTTCCGATCGACGTATCGAGGCCTTGCAGCATGGAATCCCCGGGGGCATGCCGGCGGACGGATGCCGCCATTGGTCAGGTTTGCCGCGAAGAATCTACCACAACCCGCTGGCAGCCAACACCAATCCGGCGCCCTGCCAACGCGGATTGCCGGGGTCCGGTCGCGGCCCGGGACTTGCTTGTGTTTCGCTGCCGGAGTTCCCATGTCCGGCGCATGTCACAGGGCGGTCACGACGATCGGCTATCCCCGCGCGTTGTCTCGCTGGCGGTCACCAAATCTCGTAGCCCGACAAGGATTCGAGCCCAATGAGTGCGACGACGAAAAGCCCCCGTTTTCCCGCGCGTTTGCGCGCGCACCGCGCGTTGCCGATAGTTTGGAATTCCTATATCGTCTCGCGCGTTTTTCTTGCGACGTCCTGACGTCTTCCGAGGCAGATCAATGTTGGCTCGTGGGCGCGTAGACGCTGCAGATCTCCAGACCTTGATTCTGGGGGCGCTGCGGGTCGCCGATATCGCCGTCGTCGTGGTTGCGGGCATCGTGGCCTTCTGGCTTCGCCATGACACCTGGGCGCTGCCCCAGCTCTATGGCCTCGCCATCGTCGCGGCCGTGCTGATCTGCGTGAACTTCATGCAGATCGCGCGCGTCTACGTCTTCGAGGACCTGACGCGCATCGCCGCCCAGTTCGGGCGCACCACCGGCGCCTGGGTGGCGACGCTGCTGAGCCTGCTGGCCCTCGCCTATTTCACCCAGACCTCGGTCGCCTTCAGCCGCGCCTTCGCCATCGCCTGGCTGGTGCTCGGCCTCGCCGGCTTCATCCTGGTCCGCCTCGCCCTGTCGCTGCAGATCGACCGCTGGCGGGCTGCCGGACGGCTCGGCCGCTCGGTCGCGGTGATCGGCGCCGGCGAGCCGGCCAAGCACCTGCTCCAGCACCTCTCGACCATCGCGCGGGCGCGCTACCGCGTCGTCGGCGTGTTCGACGACCAGGCCGGCGTGATCGGCCCGGCGGTCGAGGGCCACCGCATCCTCGGCACGGTCGACGACCTGCTGCTCTACGCGCGCTCGCACCCGCTCGACGAAATCATCATCGCCATCCCCTGGCAGGATTCCGAGAAGCTTCAGACCATCACCAAGAAGCTCAAGACCGTGCCGATCAACGTCAAGCTGTGCCCGAACTACGGCGGCTGGTCGCTGCCCGCGCGCGGCTTCGAATCGGTCGCCGGCATCCCGATGCTCGCGGTCCACGAGCGGCCGATCGCCGGCTGGAGCCTCGTCCTCAAGGAAGTCGAGGACCGCATCATCGCCGCGGTGCTGCTGGTCGTGCTGCTGCCGCTGCTGGCGATGATCGCGCTCGCGATCAAGCTCGACAGCCCGGGGCCGGTGCTGTTCCGCCAGAAGCGCTACGGGTTCAACAACAACCCGATCACGGTGTTCAAGTTCCGCACCATGTTCGTGGCGCCGGAGGACGAGCGCAACGTGCCGCAGGCGCGGCGCAACGACCCGCGGGTGACCCGCGTCGGCGGCTTCCTGCGCCGCACCAGCCTCGACGAACTGCCGCAGCTCCTCAACGTGCTCAACGGCGAGATGTCGCTGGTCGGCCCGCGCCCGCACGCGGTCGCGCACAACGAGCAGTACGCCAAGATCATCGACGACTACCTGTCGCGCCACCGCGTCAAGCCCGGCATCACCGGCTGGGCGCAGGTCAACGGCTATCGCGGCGAGACCGACACGCCCGACAAGATGCGCCGGCGCGTGCAGTACGACCTCTACTACATCGACAACTGGTCGCTGTTCTTCGACCTCAAGATCATGCTGCTGACGCCGTTCGTCGGTTTCGTGAACCGCAACGCGTATTAGCCGCCGCGCGGGCCGCGCGCAAATGCGGTAGGATGGGGCCGTCGATTCATCCGCCCCGCTCATGGCCGCCGAAGCAACCGATCTCGCGGGCCGCATCCGCCGCTTCTACGAAGGGACCGACCCGACCTCGGTGCGGTTCCGCTATGCGCTGCTGCTGTTCGACCTCGCGGTCATTGCCTTCCTGGTGGCGTCGTCGTTCTTCCACGGCTCGCTGGCCGTGGAGGTGCTCGACGCCGCGATCGGCGCGGCCATCCTCGTCGACTTCGCGGCACGGCTGTGGATCAGCCGGAACCGCTGGCGCGACCTTGCGCACCCCGCCGGCATCGCCGACCTGATCGTGATCGTCTCGCTGCTGGCGCCGGTGGTCGGCGAGAACCTCGCCTTCCTGCGCGTCGCGCGCTCGCTGCGCCTGCTGCGCTCCTACCAGCTGCTCGCCCGGCTGCGCCGCGACTATCCGTTCTTCCGGCGCAACCAGGACATCGTGCTGAGCGCGACGCACCTGTTCATCTTCATCTTCGTGATGACGGCGCTGGTCTTCGAGACGCAGCGCGGGCGCAATCCGGCGATCGCCAACTACGTCGACGCGCTCTATTTCACCATCACCACGCTGACGACGACCGGATTCGGCGACATCACGCTGCCCGGCACGGTCGGCCGCCTGCTGTCGGTCATGATCATGATCTTCGGCGTGTCGCTGTTCCTGCGCCTGATCCAGGTGCTGTTCCGCCCGCAGAAGATCCACTTCGCCTGCCGGCAATGCGGGCTCGACCGCCACGACAGCGATTCGATCCACTGCAAGCACTGCGGCGCCCTGCTCAACATCCCGCATCACGGCAGCGAGTAGGCGGCGCGATCAGGGCTCGGTCGGGGCCGGCCGTGCCGGCCACCACAGGCTCTCCGGCGGGATCTCGCGGTTCACCTTGTCCTTGATCGCGTTCAGCACCGCCTCGGGAACGTGCGGGTCGTCGGCCTTCTCGAGCTCGGCGAAACGGCTGCGCGCGCCGTCGAACGCGATGACGATCGCCGGGTCGATCGCCTGCTTGAGCTTGATCTCGAAGACGATCCGCTCGAGCTCGCCGAATACGCCGCGATAGCCGGAGGTCTGGCCCGCGCAATGCTCGATCCGCTGATCGAGCTTGAGGAAGGGCTTCACGCCGGCGAGCAGCGCCGCGAACGCGCTCGAGCCCATCGCAGCCGCGGTCAGCCAATAGGCGACGTCGGGCGGGATGCCGAGCTGCTGCGCGGCGGTCGCGAGCGCCGTCTGCCCGGCGCCGCATGTGGCGCCCACCGCGATCAGGACTTCGAGCGCGTTCGAGGTGCGGCGCGCGCGCTTGAGCTTCATCGCGTAGTACTTCGCGCTCAAGGCCGCGTGGCGATAGATGTCGTAGATCTCGCGCAGAACGTTCTCGTTGACCGGCTCCGCCATTCCGTCCCCCACCGGGATCGCCTGCAGCGCGCGGGCGCGCCGCGGCCAAGTCCGCCCTTGTGCCGTTGCGCGCCGTCCCCGAAAATCAACACCAAACCGCCTGACTTGTCACGGCACCCGGTGGACACGCCATGGATGATCCCGGAGACCGCCCCAAACGCAGGCCGCTGCTGGAGCATGAGATCGTCACCCGGCGCGCCGCCGCGCGCACGCTCGCCGCGGCGGGACTGGGCCTGGCGGCCGCCGCCGGTCCTGCCGAGGCGCAGCGCGGCCCGACCGACCGCGACGAAGGCCCGGACCGCGATCCGCCGGGCGGCGGCCGCGGCCGCGGGATTTCCGATGTCGACCCCTCCGACGCACCGGGACGCGGACGCGGCGCGCCGCGCAGCGGCATCAGCGACAGCGACAGCGGCGCCAACGCCGATCCGGCCGGGACCGGGCGCGGCATGCGCCGGGGCGTCACCGATACCGACGAAGGTCCGGGCGCCGATCCGGCCGGAAACGGGCGCGGCCACGAGCTGCGCGCGCCGGACCGGTTTCCGGAGCCGCGCACGCGCTGACTACGGCGTGATCGCCACCTTCAGCACGCCGTCGCGCTGGTGCGAGAAGAGATCGTAGGCCTTCTCGATGTCGTCGAGCCGGAAGCGGTGCGTGACCAGCGGCGCCAGATCGACGCGGCCGGAGGCGACGACGTTCATCAGCCGGCGCATCCGCTCCTTGCCGCCGGGGCACAGCGTGGTGACGATCGTGTGGTCGCCGAGGCCGGCGGCGAAGGCGCCGAGCGGCAGCTTGAGGTCGCTCGAGTAGACGCCGAGGCTGGACAGGATCCCGCCCGGGCGCAGCACGCGCAGGCAGGATTCGAAGGTCTGCGGCGTGCCGAGCGCCTCGATCGCGACGTCGACGCCGCGCCCGCCGGTGAGCTTCAGGATCTCGTCGACCGGATCGCTCCTGCGGAAATCGACGACATGGTCGGCGCCCATCCGGCGCGCGATCGCCATGCGCTCGGGCACGCTGTCGACGCCGATGATCGTCGTCGCCCCTTTGAGCCGGGCGCCCGCGGTCGCGCACAGCCCGATCGGCCCCTGCGCGAACACGGCGACCGTATCGCCGATGCGGATGCGGCCGCTCTCGGCGCCGCTGAAGCCGGTCGACATGATGTCCGGACACATCAGCACCTGTTCGTCGCTGAGGCCATCGGGCACCGGCGCGAGATTGGCCATCGCGTCGGGCACGCGGACGTACTCGGCCTGGCAGCCGTCGATCGTGTTGCCGAAGCGCCAGCCGCCGAGCGGCTTGAAGCCGTGCGCGGTGCCGGCGCCGCATTGCGAGTGGAAGCCGTCGAGCGAGGCGTAGGAATGGCCCGAGGGCGTGATCGCGCCGGCGATGACGCGCTGGCCCTCGCGATAGCCGACGACCGCGCTGCCGAGCTTCTCGATCACGCCGACCGGCTCGTGGCCGACCGTCAGGCCTTTCGCGACCGGATACTCGCCCTTGAGGATGTGGACGTCGGTCCCACAGATCGTCGTCGTGGTGACGCGGACGAGCGCGTCGAGCGGCCCGATGTCCGGAACCGGCTTCTGGTCGAGCACGATGCGCCCGGGTTCGACGAAGATCGCGGCCTTCATCTTTGCCATGGCTGAACTCCTGTTGCGGGTGCCGGCGCACGTTGCGGCGGGACGGCGCCGCCGGCGTTGATTCAGGTCAATGCCGCCCGGCGCCGCCCCGCCCGGCGGAAAACCTTTCATCTGCATCAAGGCGCTGCCGGGCGCGGTCGGACAATATCAACGTGCGATGACGCGACGACGGCGAGGACCGTAATGGCCGAAACCCACCACCGCCCGATCGCGCGCGGCGCCGCGGCGTTCGCGTTGGCCCCCGCGTTCGCTGTCGCGTTCGGCGTCGCGCTGGCCGCCGCGCCGGCCACGGCGCAGGAGCCGGAGCGCACGCCGGAGATCGACGCCCGCGTCCTCGCGATCCAGCCGTTCCAGCGCACCGCGGCGGCGACGCTCGGCGACGGCACGCGGCTGTGGCTGATCGACGCCAACACCAATGTCCATCACTGGCTGCTGCTGGTGCGCGCCGCGCCGGGGCGCAGTGCGCCCGCGGTCGCCCATATCGAGAACCCGTTCGGCGCCGCGCAGCGCGTCATCGTCGACGCGCAGGGCCTCGCGATCGAGCGCGGCGAGGTGCGCACGCGCTGTCCGCTCGCCACCGATGAAGGCCGCGATCTCTTCGAGCGCGGCCGCCAGGCTTTCACCGCGCTGTGCGGCGGAAGACTGCTGCTGCGCACGCAGCTTTCGGGCTATCGCACCACCGAGGAACTGGCGGTGTCGATCCTGCGCAGCATGGGCGCGCTCGGCGAGTCGATCATCAACATCTACAAGGACACGTTCGGGGCCGATGCCGATCTCGAGCGCGCGGCGGTCGAGCGCGGCGGGGCGGCGGCCGGCGCCGCGCCCGAACCGTCGCGCCCGTCGCTCGCCGAGCCCGGGCCGCCGATCCCCGCACGCGTCGCTCCCGCGGATGCGGATGCGAGCTTCGTCGGCCACCGGCTCGCCATCACGCTGGCGGCGGGCCCCGACGGGCGGCGGCCGACGATGCGGCCGGGGCGCTGGTATGCGAGCGCGCTGCAGGACGGCGCCTTCGTGAGCCTGATCGCGCCGCACCAGATCGCCGACGACATCCTGCGCCGCGACCTCGATCGCGCGCATCCGCTCGACCCGGTCGAAAGCCAGGCGCTGGTCTACCTCGTCGCGTTCGATCTCGAGATGTACACGCTCGGCTTCCATGTCGGCACCGACCACCCGGACGTCGACTGGTCGCCGCGGCCCAGCGTGCCGCGCAGCAACCCGCGCGGTCCCGACGGCTTCGACTCGGTGCGGCCCTTCGCGCGCGTCGGCATGGTCGGCCCGCAGGACCGCGCGCGCCTCGCCGGCATCTTCGTCGGCGGCTTCAAGCGCGAGCACGGCGCCTTCCGCTACGGCCCGCTGAGCCAGGTCAACCAGGGCTCGCATTACGGCTTCGTCGAGCACGGCGTGGTGCTGAGCCGCCTGCAGCCCGGCCTGTCGACGCTGTTCGGCCG
>JAEUKZ010000293.1 GCA_016793045.1 Alphaproteobacteria bacterium | reverse complement strand
AATAATCCGTAAGCAGTTAAAGCTTCATGGCCGGGGGCCCCGCCGCGCCCGGCGGCGCGGGGGGGGGGGGGGGGGGCGCGGCGGGGGGGGGGGGGGGGGGGGGCGCGGGGGGGGGGGGCGCGGGCGGGGGGGGGGGGGGGGGCGGCGCCGGGGGAGGTGGCGGCGGAGCCGGCGGCGGCGGCACGGGTGGCGGCGGCGGTGGCGGCGGCGGCGGCGGCGGCGGCGGCACCTGCGCCACCTGCGGCCGCACCGGCGGTTCGGTCACCTCGGGTACAGGGCCTTCGGGGGCCTCGCTCGGGCGCGGCTCCTCGGTGCGCAACGGCGCGGCGTTCGGGGACGGGTTCGGGCGATCGGAAACCGGCGCCAGCTCGACGACGATGATCGGATTCTGGATCTCCGGCGGACGGCGCAAGGACGGCAGGCCGAACACGACCAGCGCGAGCGCCGTGCCGTGCAGCAGACCCGATATGAACGCCGCCTTGCGCATTGCCGTCCGTTCGTTCAGCGCGCCGGTTGGCCCGGCCGCTGCCCCTGCGGGGCGGCCGGTGCCGGCTGTGCCGGAGCCGCCGGCGTCGCCGGACGTGCCGGCGGCGTCGCGGCGCCCTGGCGCGGCGGCTGGGCCGGCGTGGCGGGCTGCACGGGCACGGTTGCCGCGGGCGGCGCGGCGCCCGGCACGCTCGGCGCCGCGATCGGCGCCGGGCCGCCCTGCGCCGCTTCGACGACCAGCGCCACGCGGTCATAGCCCGCCGCGGTGATGATCCCCATCACCTCCATCACGCGCCCGTACGCGATCTGCCGGTCCCCGCGCACGTAGATGCGCAGGTCGCGGCGGTTCTCGCCGATGGCGCGCAGCCGCGCGACGAGCTGATCGGGCTCGATCGGCGAGTCGCCGATGAAGATCTGGTTCTGCGCGTTGACGGTGACGGTCACGGGATCGTCCTGGCCGCGCGACTGGCCGGCCTGGGTGCGCGGCAGGTCGACGTCGACCGTGCTGGTCAGCAGCGGCGCCGTCACCATGAAGATCACGAGCAGCACGAGCATGACGTCGACCAGCGGCGTGACGTTGATCTCCGCCACCGGCCGCGCATGGCGCGCGCCGTGCCGTGCGCCCCTGCCGCCGACGAAGGGATTGGCGCCCATCGTCTCAGCCCCGCTCGTCGAGCTGGCGCGACAGGATGGCGGCGAACTCGTTGGCGAAGGCGTCGAGCCGGCCGGCATAGCGCGCCATGTCGCCCGACAGCTTGTTGTAGGCGATGACCGCGGGAATCGCCGCGACGAGGCCGAGCGCGGTGGCGAACAGCGCCTCCGCGATGCCCGGCGCCACCACGGCGAGCGAGGTGTTCCGCGACGCCGCGATCGCATGGAACGAGTTCATGATGCCCCACACCGTGCCGAACAGGCCGATGAACGGCGCGGTCGAGCCGATCGAGGCGAGCGTGGTCATGAAGCGCTCCAGCCGATCCATCTCGCGCCCGAGCGTCACCTGCATCACGCGGTCGATGCGGCCCTGCAGGCTCGCGCGCACCGCGCCCGCGGCCGCGGCGCCCTTGGCGGCGGCGCGGCGCCATTCGCGCATCGCGGCGCCGAACATCGCCGACATCGGCTCCGACGGCTTGTCGCCGGCGCGGTCGTAGAGGTCGTCGAGCGAGCCGCCCGACCAGAACTGCTCCTCGAATCCGTTGGCGAGTCGGTTGAGCCGGCGCAGGCGCAGGAGCTTGTCGATCACGATCGTCCAGCTGATGAACGAGACGATCAGCAGCAGGATGATGACGGCTTTGCCGATGCCGTCCGCGTTCATGAAGATGTTGAGCATCCAGTGGCCGGTCTCCACCTGGGTGCCGGCGAGGGCCGCCGCGTCAACCGCTCTATCCATGATGTTCCATTCCTCGGTCTTGATTGCGCTCTGCGTTCTTGATGTCGGGGGTCTGGCTGCCGGCGAGCACTGCACGGACGCTCGCGGGAATTCGGGTCGGGCGGCCGTCGCGCGTCATCGCGACCAGGCGCACCTCGATGCGCACGAGGTCGCGGCCGCCGCAGCGGACGGTCTGGAGCAGGTCGATCGTCGCGCCGCGCACGGCGGCGACGCGCGTCTCGACGTCGAGAAGGTCGTCGAGCCGCGCCGGCGCCAGGTAGTCGAGCGTGCAGCGGCGCACGACCAGCGCCACGCCGGTCTCGGCGAAGATGCGGCTGTGGTCGCTGCCGCCTTCGCGCAGCGCCTCGGTGCGCGCGCGCTCGGCGAAGCGCAGATAATTGGCGTAGTAGACGATGCCCGCCGCGTCGGTATCCTCGTAATAGACCCGGCAGCGGAAGACGTGCGGCGGCAGGCGGCGCGGATCGATGTCCGGGTCGGCGGTCGGGTCCGGCCTCGCCACATGGTCATTCATCGCGCAGGCCCTCGCCGGTGCGCGCGAGCAGTTCGAGCTGGCGGATCATGTCGGCGGGCGGCTCGCGCCCGACATGGCGCCAGCCCGCCGTCGCGAGCATCCGCCCGCGCGGCGTGCGCTGGATGAAGCCGGATTGGAGCAGGAACGGCTCGATCACGTCCTCGATCGTGTCGCGCTCCTCCGCGAGCGCGGCGGCGAGCGTCTCGACGCCGACCGGGCCGCCGCCGTAATGCTCCGCGAGGCAGGCAAGGTAGCGCCGGTCGGCGGCATCGAGGCCGACCGCGTCGACCTCGAGGCGTGACAGCGCCGCGTCGGCCGCGGCGCGGTCGATCACCGCCTGGCCCGCGACCGCGGCGAAATCGCGCACGCGGCGCAGCAGGCGCACCGCGATGCGCGGCGTGCCGCGCGCGCGCCGCGCGATCTCGGCGGCGCCGTCGGGCGCCAGCGCCATGTCCATCACGCGGGCGCCGCGGCGCACGATGTCCTCGAGCTCGGCGTGGCTGTAGAAGACGAGGCGCAGCGGAATGCCGAAGCGGTCGCGCAGCGGCGTCGCCAGCAGGCCCGAGCGCGTGGTGGCCCCGACCAGCGTGAAGGGCGGCAGGTCGATGCGCACCGAGCGCGCCGCCGGCCCCTCGCCGATCATGAGGTCGAGCTGGAAATCCTCCATCGCCGGATAGAGCACTTCCTCGACCGCCGGCGACAGGCGATGGATCTCGTCGATGAACAGCACGTCGCGCGGCTGCAGATTGGTGAGGATCGCGGCGAGGTCGCCCGCGCGCGCGATCACCGGGCCCGAGGTGGCGCGGAAGCCGACGCCGAGCTCGTGCGCGACGATCTGCGCCAGCGTGGTCTTGCCGAGGCCCGGCGGCCCGTGCAGCAGCACGTGGTCGAGCGCCTCCGCGCGCTGGCGCGCCGCGGCGACGAACACCGCGAGATTGCGGCGCACCTGCTCCTGGCCGATGAAGCCGTCGAGCCGGTCGGGGCGCAGCCGCGCCTCGCCCGTGTCGTCGGGGCCGGCCTGCGGCGCCACGTCGACGATGCCCTCGCGCTTGCGCCCCTTGCTCATCGCGCGAGTTCCCGCAGCGCCTGGGCGATCATCGCCTCGACCGACGCGCCCTCGCCGACCTTGCCTGATGCGCGCGCGATCGCAGCCTCGGCTTCGGCGCGCCGGTAGCCGAGATTGACGAGCGCCGACGCGGCGTCCGCGGCGGCACCGCCATTGGCCGCGATCGCCGGCCCGGCGGCACCATCGAGCGCCGGGACGACGCCGATCGTGCCGACCTTGTCCTTGAGTTCGGTCGCGATGCGCGTGGCGAGCTTGGGCCCGACGCCGTCGGCGCGGGTCAGCATCGTGCGGTCGCCGGCCGCGATCGCGCGCGCGATGTCGCCGATCGGCAGCGCCGAGAGGATCGCGAGCGCGATGCGCGCGCCCACACCTTGAACCGTGGTCAGCAGGCGGAACCAGTCGCGCTCCGCCGCCTCGGCGAAGCCGAACAGCTCGATCGCATCCTCGCGAACGTGCATTTCGGTCGCGACCGAGACCGCCCCGCCGACCGCCGGCATTGCCGCGAGGGTGCGGGCCGAGCAGCGCACGCGATAGCCGACGCCGCCGACGTCGATCACGGCGTGGTCGCGCCCCGCCTCGTCGAGCCGTCCGGTAAGCCTGGCGATCATCGCCGCCCCTGCGCCGCGAGGGCGCGCGCGAGCGTGCCACGCGAGGCGGCATGGTGCGCATGGCAGATGGCGAGCGCGAGCGCATCGGCGGCATCGGCGCCGCTCAGTTCGACGCCCGGCAGCAGCCGGCGGACCATCGCCTGGATCTGCGCCTTTTCCGCATGGCCGAAGCCGACGACCGATTTCTTGATCGCGTTGGCCGAATACTCCGCGACCGGCAGCCCGGCGCGCGCCGGCGCCAGGATCACCACGCCGCGCGCAAGCCCGAGCTTGAGCGTCGATGCCGCATTGACGTTGACGAAGGTCTCTTCCACCGCCGCCTCGTCGGGTTCCAGGCGTTCGATCACCGCCACCAGTCCGTCGTAGAGCCGCGCCAGCCTTTCGCCGATCGGGCTGCGCGCATCGGTCGACACGCTGCCGTTCTCGACATGGGCGATCCGCGACCCGGCCACGTCGACAACGCCCCAGCCCGTCGTCTTCAGCCCGGGGTCGAGCCCGATCAGGCGCATCGTCGCGGCTCCGCCCGGCGTTCCGGGTCAGGCCGTCAGCTTGGCCAGCACGTCTTCGGCCACTTCGAAATTGGCGGAGACGGCCTGCACGTCGTCGCTGTCCTCGAGTGCTTCGATCAGCGCGAACAGCGTTTCCGCGGCGTCCTCGCCGACCGGCACGGTGTTCTGGGCGCGATAGACGAGCTTGGCGGATTGCGCCGGGCCGAACTTGGCCTCCAGCGCGTCGCGGACCATGGCGAAGCCTTCGACGCTGGTCACGACCTCGTGGCCGTCGTCGGAGGACTCGACATTGTCCGCGCCGGCATCGAGCGCCGCCTCGAACATCGCATCGGCGGAGGCCGCAGCGGCCGGATAGGAAAGCACGCCGAGGCGCTGGAAATTGAAGGCGACCGAGTTGGTCTCCCCGAGCACGCCGCCGTTCTTGGTGAAGATCGAGCGGACCTCGCTCGCCGTGCGATTGCGGTTGTCGGTCAGCGCCTCGACGATCACGGCCACGCCGCCGGGCCCATAGCCTTCGTAGCGCATGTCCTCGAACGCCTCGCCGCCGTCGCTGCCCGAGCCGCGCTTGATCGCGCGCTCGATCGTGTCCTTCGGCATGTTGACTTCGCGCGCCGCGATCACCGCCGCGCGCAGGCGCGGGTTGGCGGCGGGATCGGGCAGGCCCGAGCGCGCTGCGGTCATGATCTCGCGGATGATCTTGGTAAAGAGCTTGCCCCGCTTGGCATCCTGTTTGCCCTTGCGGTGCATGATGTTCTTGAATTGGGAATGCCCGGCCATCGTCCCGTCCGTTCCATCCTGATCTGCGATCGGAAAAAAGTCCCGCGCCCGCGGGCGCCACGTCGTGGCGAGGGCAAGGCCTAGCCCAATCCGGGGCAAATATGAAGCCGAATCATTGCCTTGGAAGCGTTCGCTAACAGCACAATATGGCGAGATTTTGGCGCACCGCCGGGGCGGCCATTATGACGAAAGATGGAAACGGCTCCGTTTGCGCTTCAGGAGTTCTTAACAGGAGGAAGGCAATTTACGCCCCGCCGCTGCGGTAGGGGGATGATCGCGAATCGGAACGCGGCGGCACAGCATCCCGTACACGCCTAAGCCTTGGGAGCATCCGTGTCCTCGACATCGCATTCCACCCGCCTCGCCTTTCTGCGGATCGACGAGGCGAGCCGCGCTGCCTTGCGCGCATTTCAGCCTGCCGTCGTCGCCCACATGCCGCAGATCCTCGGGCGGTTCTACGGCCACCTCAAGGCCGAGCCGAGCCTCTCCGGCATGTTCGCCAACGAGGCGGCCATGGAGCGCGCCCGCGGCGCCCAGGCGGCCCATTGGCGCACCGTGTTCGAGGCGCGCTTCGATGACGCCTACGTCGCCAGCGTCACCCGCATCGGCATGGCGCACGAGCGCGTCGGGCTCGAGCCGCGCTGGTACATCGGCGGCTATGCCATGGTTCTCAACGAACTGATCGCGCTCGCCGCCGTGACGTACCGGCGCGACCGCGTGAAGCTCACCCAGGTGATCCAGGCGGTCAACCAGGCCGTCTTCCTCGATCTCGATCTCGCAATCTCCGTCTACATCGAAGCGACCAAGGCGACGGTCCAGAAGCGCCTTCACGGCCTCGCGGATCAGCTCGACCTTTCGGTGCGGACCGCGGTCGACGGCGTCGCCGGGGCGGCCGGCGACGTCCGCAGTTCGGCGACGACGATGGAGAACGCGACCAACGCGACGCAGCGCCAGTCGCAGGCGATCGCCACCGCGGCGCGCCAGACCTCCGCCAACGTGCAGACCGTCGCGACGGCGGCGGAGCAGCTCTCCGCCTCGGTCGGCGAGATCAGCACGCAGGTTTCGAGCGCTTCGCGCATTTCCGCCGAAGCCGTCGCCGCGGCGGAGCGGACGAACACCTCGATCCAGAGCCTCGCCGCGATGGCCCGCAAGATCGGCGACGTCGTGAAGCTGATCAACGACATCGCCGGCCAGACCAACCTGCTCGCGCTCAACGCGACGATCGAAGCCGCGCGCGCGGGCGAAGCCGGCAAGGGCTTCGCCGTCGTCGCCGCGGAGGTCAAGAGCCTCGCCAATCAGACCGCGCGGGCGACCGACGACATCGCCGCGCAGGTTTCCGAGATCCAGCAGGCGACCCGGCACGCGGTCGATTCGATCGCGAGCATCGGCAAGGTGATCGGCGACATCAACCAGATCTCGACCGCCGTCACGGCCGCGGTCGAGGAACAGGGTGCCGCGACCCGCGAGATCGCCCGCAACGTCGGACAGGCGGCAGCCGGCACGACCGAGGTCTCGTCCAACATCGACCAGGTCGCCCATGCGACGCACGAGTCGAGCGCGATCGCCGGCCGGATGCGGACCGCTTCCGACGCGCTGTCGCAGCAGTCGACGACGCTGCGCGGCGAGGTCGACCGCTTCCTGAAGGAGATCCGCGCGGCCTGAACGGCCGCGCGGGCGGATCTCAGGCCGGCATGGCGGGCGCGAGGCGCCCGCCGATCCGCACCGGCGCAACGCGGCGGGCGAGTCCGGTGGCGTCGTCGATCTCCGCGTAGATCGCGCACATCGTGCCCGCGCCCTCGGCGGGCGTCAGCCGTTCGCCCGGCATCTTGCGCACGAATCGCGCCACCGCGGCCTCCTTGCGCATGCCGATCACCGAATCGTAGTCGCCGCACATGCCCGCATCGGTCTGGTAGGCCGTTCCGCCGGGCAGCACCTGCGCATCGGCGGTCGGCACATGGCTGTGGCTGCCGACGACGACCGAGACGCGGCCGTCGCAGTAGTGGCCCATCGCCATCTTCTCCGACGTCGCCTCGCCGTGGACGTCGACCAGGATCGCGTGCGCGGAGCCGCCGAGGCGATGAACAGACAGCGCCGCTTCCGCCGCCGCGAAGGGACAGTCCAGCGCATCCATGAACAGCCGGGTCATCACGTTGATCACGACGACCTTGCGGCCCGTCGGCAGCGTGTAGACGCCGACGCCGCGCCCCGGCGTGCCGCGCGGGAAGTTCGCCGGACGCAGCAGGCGCGGATCGCCATCGATGGTGGCGATGATCTCACGCTGGTCCCAGACGTGGTTGCCGGTGGTGATGCAGTCGACGCCAGCCGCATAGAAGTCGCGGCAGATCTTGTCGGTGATGCCGAAGCCGTGGGCCGCGTTCTCGCCGTTGATGGCGACGAAATCGAGCTTCAGCGCCTTGCGCAGCCGCGGCACGTTCTCGATCACCGCGTCGCGCCCCGACCGGCCGACGACATCACCGCAGAAGAGAAGATTCATTCACCTGGACCTGCAACGGGGCCGGACGCGCCGACGGCGCGGCACCGGCCGATTCACGCTTTGCGACAATATAGGCCATCGCCCGCGACGGCGAGCGCCGCCGGTTCATGCGCCGAGGCCGCCCGCCGGCCTTCCCGGCACGATCGTCTCGCGCTCGGTGACGATCAGGTCGAGCCTCGCATCGGCGGCGCCGTGCGGGACCGAACCCACCTCCTGCGCCGCGAAGGCGACGCCGATCGCATGGACGGTGCCGGTCGCGCGCAGGCCCGTCAGGGTGCGATCGTAGTAGCCGCCGCCATAGCCGAGCCGATGGCCACTGCGATCGAAGGCGAGCATCGGCACGATGAGGATGCGCGGCACCACGACCTCCGCATCCGCGGCGGGAACCGACGTCCCGAATCCGCCGGCGACCAGCGGCACGTCGGGCCGCCAGCGGCGGAAGAGGAGCGGACGGTCGCGGCCCACCGTGACCGGCAGTGCCACGACATGGCCCGCCGCATCGAGCGCGCGCAGCAGCGGGCGGACGTCGATCTCGTCGCCCATCGACCAGAAGCCCGAGATCGGGCCGGCCGCCTCCGGCAGCGCCGCGATCGCCGCCAGCACCCGGTCGCGCAGCGCCGGCGCCGCCGTCGCGTCGGCGCGCGCATGGGCGGCGGCGCGCACCGCGCGCGCCGCGGCCCGGGCCACGCGCTTGGCTTCGATCAGGTCGGTCATCTGTTCCGGCGTGGGGGATTTCCCGCGAGAGGAAGTGGACGGAGCCGCAATGGCCGTTGGCGTATACAGTCCTCCGTGGCCTGCATCACGCAGGTGGGCGCCGTGTACCGACACCACGGTGCCGGCAGGGACAGCTCCCTAGAGGTAGATATTGGCCCCGGGGACATTGTGAGCCTGACGTGCCCCACAGCCCCGTCCGATCGACAATGTAGTGCGCCGGCGCCGCCGACGGAAGTCCCGCGACGAAAGAAAGCGGGGGCGCGGCCTCAAGCCGCGCGCACCCGCGCGAGGAATTCGTCGACCGCGCGGCGCAGCGTATCGGACTGGCCGGCCAGC
Organism: Alphaproteobacteria bacterium; assembly: GCA_016793045.1. Taxonomy (GTDB): domain Bacteria; phylum Pseudomonadota; class Alphaproteobacteria; order CACIAM-22H2; family CACIAM-22H2; genus JAEUKZ01. The sequence goes on along the minus strand of JAEUKZ010000293.1, from coordinate 968 downwards.
GTGCCGGCGGCCGCGAGCATCCGGTTGGCGGCCTCGCCGGTTTCGGCCGCCGAGCGGTTGACGCCGCCGATCGTGCTCGACACCTCGCCGGTGCCCGCGGCGGCCTGGCCGACGTTGCGCGCGATCTCCTGCGTCGCGGCGCCCTGTTCCTCCACCGCATGCGCGATGGTGCGCGCGGTTTCGTTGATCTCGCCGATCGTCGCCCCGATGCCGGCGATCGCCTGAACCGCGCCGCCGGTGGCGCCCTGGATCGCAGCGATCTGCGCGGCGATCTCGTCGGTCGCCTTGGCGGTCTGGTTGGCCAGGCTCTTGACCTCCGCGGCGACCACGGCGAAGCCCTTGCCCATCTCGCCGGCCCGCGCCGCCTCGATCGTGGCATTGAGCGCCAGCAGGTTGGTCTGGCCCGCGATATCGCTGATCAGCTTCACCACGTCGCCGATCTTCTGCGCCGTCTCGGCCAGCCCCCTGATCGTCGCGTTGGTGCGGTCCGCCTCCTCGACCGCGCGGCCGGCGACCTGCGCCGATCCGGCGACCTGGCGCGCGATGTCGGTGATCGACGCGTTCATCTGCTCGGCCGCGGACGCGACCGCCTGGACGTTGCTGGTCGCCTGCTCGGAGGCGGCGGCGACGGTCGTCGCCTGCGAGGTCGTCGCCTCCGCTGTCGCGCTCAGCGACCGCGCCGCGGACTGCATCTCCTCGGCCGCCGAGGCGACGCCCTGGACGACCCCGCCGACCGACTGCTCGAACGCGCTGGCCATCTGCAGCATCGCCTCGCGGCGCTGCGATTCGGCGCGTTCGCGCTCGGCCGCGGTTTCGGCTTCGAGCGACTTCGCGCGCGCCAGCCCGTCGCGGAAGACCTGCAGCGCGCGGGCCATCGCACCCATCTCGTCGCGGCGCGCAAGCGCCGGAATGTCGGCGTCCAGCGCGCCGCCCGCGATCGTCTCCATCGACGACGTGATCGACGCGAT
>JAEUKZ010000286.1 GCA_016793045.1 Alphaproteobacteria bacterium | reverse complement strand
GCGAGCGGCCTGCCGGTCATCACCACGCTCAACGCGGGCTCGGTGGTGCGCGACGGAGAGGAGGGGCTGATCGTGCCGATCCGCGACGTCGATGCCCTGGTCGGCGCGGTGGAGCGGCTCTATCTTGATCGCGACCTGCGCACGGCAATGGCGCGGGCCGCGCGGCGACGCGCGGAAGACTTCACCTGGAACCACTACGCCGCGCGGCTGGCCGGACTGCTCGAATCCTGGCGTCCCGCGCGCGGATGAACCCGGCGGCCACGCCGGGCGCCGGGGACACATGGCATCGATCGAAGCGACCATCGACTGGCTGATCGCGCAGGGCCTGCATTCCGACGACGTGCGCCATCTGCATGGCGGCATAAGCGAGCGCCTCATCGCGCTCGGCGTGCCGGTGCGGCGGGCCTATGGCGCCATGCCGACGCGCCATCCGCAATTCCACGCGATCGGGTGGCGATGGACGCAGGGCGATGGCGCCGAGCTCGACCGCTACGAGCACCGCTCCAAGGAGTCGGAGGCGTTCCGGCGCAGCCCCTTCCGCTACATGCTCGACAGCGGGGAGGTACGCCTGCGGCGGCGGCTGATCGGCCGCAACACGCCCGACGATTTCCCGGTCCTCGAGGAGCTGCGCGCCGAAGGCGCCACCGACTACTACGCGCGCCTCATCGGGTTCACGGAGTCGGAAGCCGGAATCGGCGGCATGATCGCCTCGTGGGTGACGGCGGCGGACGACGGCTTCGACGACGCGCAGATCGCGACGATCGAGCGCGTGCTGCCGGCCTACGCGCTCGCCTGCTATCGCATCCAGCTCAAGCACGCGGCGATCACGCTGCTCGATGCGTATCTCGGCGCCGACGCCGGCCGCCGGGTGCTGAACGGCGACACGCAGCGCGGCGCCGTCAGCGAGGTCGAAGCGGCGCTGCTGTTCACCGATCTGCGCGACTTCACCGCGCTCGCCGACCGCGTCCCCGGCGCGGTGCTGGTGGCGACGCTCAACGCCTATCACGACGCGGTCGGCGCCGCCGTCGAGCGGGCGGGCGGGCAGATCCTCAAGTTCGTCGGCGACGGCCTGCTGGCGACGTTCGCAGTCGCGGGCGGCGGAGAACGCCAGGCCTGCGGCCGCGCTCTCGACGCCGCGCTCGCCGCGCTGGCCGCGGTGGATCGCCTCAACGCCGCGCGGCGCGCGGCGGGCGATCCGACGCTCGGCCTCGACGCCGCGCTGCACGTCGGACGGTTGATGTACGGCAACATCGGCTCGGCGCGGCGGCTCGACTTCACCGTCGTCGGACCGGCGGTGAACGAGGTCGGCCGGATCGAGCCGCTGTGCACGGCGCTCGACCGTCCGCTGCTGATGTCGTCGCGCTTCGCGCTGTCCTGCGGTCGCCCGGTCGTCAGCCTCGGCCGCCACGTCCTGCGCGGCGTGGCCGAGCCGGAGGAGCTGTTCGGCCTGCCGGGCTAGGCTTCGCCGCCGACCGTCGCGTTGCAATCCGGCGGGGATTGCAGTGAGATGGGCACAGGGGAAGCGAGCGATGCGTTTCGTCGGCGGCGTGATCGGGGCGGGGTTGGTCGTGGCCCTCTCGGCGACAGAGCCGGCCTGGGCGCGGGGCGAGTTCACGTCCGGGCCGTGGCGCGGCGCGGCCTATCCCGCCAACGGCGGTGCGTTCACCCATTGCTCGATGCGCGGCAGCTATCGCGACGGAACGATCCTGATGCTGTCGCTGTTTCGCGGTAGCCAGCTCATGATCAGCGTCATCGTGCCGAAATGGAACCGCGTCTCGCGCTCGCTGCGCATCCCGGCGACGGTCCGGATCGACAACGGCGAGCCGCTCGCGGCCACCGGTCTCGGCGTCGCGCCAAATCACCTGGGCATCTCCGTCGCCGACAGCCCGCGGATGATCGACCTGCTGCGCGTCGGATCGCGCATGTCGATCGACATCGGCGATCGCGGCAGTGCGGTGACCTTTCCGCTCAACGGCGTCAACGAGGCGGTCAACCGCCTGATGGAGTGCGTGACGCAGGAACTCAATCGCGGCCAGCGCGTCGCCAATCCGCCGGCGGGCGACACCGAGCGGCCGCGGCCGATGACGGATCGCGCCGCGATGACCCCGGCGGCGCGCGCCGCCCTGGAGCAGCGGCGCGAAACCGTGCGGCGGGAAATTCCGATGCCGCCGGTCGCGGAGGGCGCCGCGCTCGATCCGCAGGAGTTGTTCCGCCGCGTGTCGCCGTCGATCTTCCAGATCCGTTCGGTGCGTCGCGACGGGCGCACGCGGCTCGGCTCCGCCGTCGCCGTCGCGCCGCACACGATGATCACCAACTGCCATGTCATCGCCGGCGCGCGCGAGATCACGGCGCTCCAGGGCGGTCGAAGCTACCGGGTCACGGCTTGGCTCGGCGATTCGCCCGATGACCGCTGCTACTTGCGAACCGGCGACGACGTCACGCTCACGCCGGTTGCGGGTGTCCGCACCTTCGGGAGCGTGGAAGTGGGGGAGCGTGTCTACACCCTCGGCCACCCCGCCGGGTTGAGCCTGACGTTGGGCGAGGGGCTGGTGTCGGCGCGCCATGAGCTGAGCAATCTCAACGTCGTCCAGTCGACGGCGCAGATCTCCGAAGGGTCGTCGGGCGGCGGACTGTTTGATTCGCGCGGCAACCTGATGGCGGTTCCGACCTTCGCGCTGCGGATCCTGCAGGGCCACGGCTTCGCCATCGCGGCCGAGGATTTCTGGCGCTGAGCCGCGCCGCCGCTGGCACGCGGCTTGCTCCATATCGGGGTGAACGGTGCTGTCCGGACTCGGCGAAGCCAGTAAGGCTCTGAAAGTCCAAGACTTCGAGTGTGCACATGATCGGCGCGATCGGCACTTTTTTCCAGGTGGCCGGCCAAATCGGCCAGGCAATCCATGCCGTCAAGCAGGCCATCGACGGCGACGGCGACGATTCCCAGACCGCCGCCGGCGCGTCCGAGCGAGCGGCCGCAATGAACGCGACGAGCGCCCAGCGCGTGGCGGGCGCCACGATCGCGCGGGCGGACGGGCGCGTCGCCACGCGACGCGACGCCGCCGGGCCGGCCGACGAATCCTTCGCCGACATCCTGTCGGCCGTCGCCGCGCGCAACGCTGCGGCGGTCAACGCCGCAGCCTTCGGAACGGACCGGATGGCGGCGCAAACGCGGGGCGCCGCGGCCGCGGCCGGACGGATCGACATCTCGATCTGATCATCCGCCGTGCGGACTGGCCGCGCGGCGCATCGGCGGCTAGACTGCCGGCCCGCGTCCGCGAGAGCCGTGCATGTCCCGCCCCCGAATCGTCCTCATCCACGCGATGCATCCCTCGATGGCGCCGGCGCGCGCCGCCTTCGCCGCCTGGCCGGAGGCCGACGTCGCCGACCTGCTCGACGATTCGCTGGCGCGCGATCTCGAGCGCGACGGCAGACTCACGCCGCAGATGACCGATCGCTTTCTCGCCCTCGCGGCCTATGCCCGCGGCACCGGCGCCGAAGGCATTCTGTTCACCTGCTCGGCCTTCGGCCCGGCGATCGAGACCTGCCAGCGCGCCCTGCCCATCCCGGTGCTCAAGCCCAACGAGGCGGCGCTGGAAGAGGCGCTCGACACCGGCGCGCGCATCGGGCTGATGGCGACCTTCGCGCCGGGCCTGCCGTCGCTGCAGCGCGAGCTCGAGGAGATGGCGCGCGCCCGCGGCCATGCGATATCCGTCGATGGACGCGTGGCCGACGGCGCGCTTGCCGCGCTCAAGGCCGGACGGCTCGACGAACACGATACGCGCATCGCGGAAACAGCCGATGCGATGGCGGATTGCGACGTCCTGGTGCTGTGCCAGTTCTCGATGGCGCGCGCCGCGGGCCTGATTGCGCCGCGCGACGGTCGCGCGGTCCTGACGACGCCCGGGGCCGCGGTCGCCAAGCTGCGCCGCCTCGTCGAAGCGCGGCTGGCGGCGTGACATGAGCGTGGACTTCGCCGGCGGACTGGAGATCGACGTCGCCACCCTGCAGCGCCTGCGCGCGGAGGGCACCGACATCCAGCTCCTCGACATCCGCGAGGACTGGGAACGCGCGATCTGCCTCATCGACGGCAGCATCGAGATCGCGATGGGCGCGCTGCCGGACAGCCTCGGGCAGCTCGAAGCGGGCCGGCCGGTGGTCGCGCTGTGCCACCATGGCGCGCGCAGCCTGCGCGTCGCGTCATGGCTGCGTCAGCAGGGCTATGCCCAGGCCGTCAGCCTGAAGGGCGGCATCGATGCCTGGTCGCGGCTCATCGACCCGGCGGTGCCACGGTATTAAGCCGCGGTTAGTGAAGCCGGCCCGCGTTGACGCGGTCTTAACCGTCTCCGTCCTATCCTTGACGCTCCCGTCTCGCGCGCCACGGAGAACGCAATGCGGAGATTTGCGCCCGGTCCGGTCCTGATTGCGGCCGCCCTCGTCGTTCTGGCCCATGTGCCCGTCCAGGCGCAGGGTTTCCGCGTCGGCCCGTGGCAGGTGCGGTCCTATGGACTGCCCGGCGCGCTGCAGCTCGCGTGCATGGCCGACATGCACCAGGGCAACAACGTTCAGCTCGAAGTCGAGACCGACGTCACCGGCCGCCTGTGGATCTCCGCCGCCAGCCCGCAATGGCGCCTGTCGCCGGGCCGGCCGATCGGGACGTTCATCGCCGTCGACCAGGCCCCGCGCGAGAGCGTGGTCGGCCAGATCACCGACACCAGCGTGGTCCGCTACGAGGTCTCGGCGCAGGACCGCTTCGAGGAGAAGCTGCGATCCGGCCGGCGGATGACGATCCAGGCAAGCGGCGTCACCGTCAATTTCCGGCTCGACCAGATCGCCGAGGTGATCGATCGCGTGCGCCGCTGCACCGCCGAGGGCGCCGCCGCCGCGCGCGACCCGGAGGGAACCGCCGAGCCGCCGCCGGACAATCTGGCGCGCCGCATCGAAGCGGACGTCGCCGCGCGTGCGGTGCGCCGCGCCGGCGGTCCGATGGCGATCCCCACCGCCACCTGGCCTGCCGCGCAGCAGCAGCGCGCGCCGATGCCTGCCGCCGTGACGCGCGGCGAACCGCTGAGCGCGCAGGAGCTCTACCGCCTTGCGGCGCCGTCGGTGTTCCTGGTCTGGGTCGACCGCGGCACGCATTTTCCGGTCCGCCTCTTCGCGATGGGATCGGCGGTGGCGATCTCGCGCGACACCCTGGTGACCAATTGCCACGTCGTGCGCGGCGCGCATCGCGTCGAGCTGCGCAAGGGCCGCACGATCCACGAAGCGACGATCCTCAACGGCGATCCGCGCTCGGACCGCTGCCTGCTGCGAGTGCGCGACGGCGAGCTGCGGCCGGTCCGCGGCGTGCGCCGCGCGGCCTCGCTGACCGTGGGCGAACGCGCGTTCACCATCGGCAATCCGTCCGGCCTCGAATCGACGCTGGGCGAGGGCCTGATCTCCGGCCTGCGCCAGGCGATGGGGGTGCGCATGATCCAGACGACCGCGCCGATGTCGCCGGGATCGTCCGGCGGCGGCCTGTTCGACGCCTGGGGCAACCTCATCGGCGTGCCGACCTTCCTGATCCGCGCGCCGATGGATTCCGACACCTTCCGCTTCGCGATCGCGGCGGACGAATACTGGCGCTGACCCCCGACCGGTCGAAAGCGGCTCCGGCGATGCATACACGGGGCGGTATCGATCGCGTCCCGCGTTAGGCATTGGTCAAGAGCAGCCGGCGATAGTGGCCATCGACGCAAACCGCGATGGCCCCATGAAACTCCGCTTCGTTCTTGCCCTGCTGGCGCTGTTGAGCGCGCCGCGCCTCGCCGCGGCGGAGCGCTTCCAGATCGGCGACTGGGAGGGGCGCGCGGTCGCGTCGGCGACGCCGGCGCAATGCGGCGCGATCAGCCGCCAGTCGCAGGGGACGACGCTGGCGCTCGCGATCGGCGGCGATGGCCGCCTGCAGGTGACGGCGACGAACCCGCGCTGGGTGGCGCCGGCCGGGCGCAGCGTCGGCATCATCTTCGCCTTCGACGACCGCGCGCGGCAGAGCGCCACGGCGCGGGTCGTCACCGCGGGCGCATTCCGCCTCGAGATCGACGACCACCAGGGCTTCGCCGGCGCGCTGCGCGGCGCGCAGCGGCTGCAGATCTATTCGAGCGGCGCCCCCGTCGTGTTCCGCCTCGCCGACGTGCCGGCGGTGCTCGACCGGCTTGCGGACTGCGCGGGCGAGCCCGCCTCGCCGCTGGCCGCCGCGGACCCGGCGACCGGCAACCGCTTTCTTGCCGATGATCCCGATCGCGGGGCCGTCCGCTTCCTGACCCAGCCCGCGGTCGCCGCGGCCGGCACGCCGCGCTTCGCGCCGCGCTGGCCGATGATCCAGCGCCAGTTCTCGCCGATGGGCGCCGCCGACACGCGCGGCGCGCCGCTGACGGCGGCCGACGTCGAGCGGCTGGCGCGACAGTCGATCTACCTGCTGTGGGTCGATCGCGGCACCAACGAGCAGTGGACGAACATCGGCTCCGCCGTCGCGGTGGCGAGCGACACGCTGCTCACCAACTGCCACGTCGTGCGCGATTCGCGACGGCTCGCGCTGCGCCAGGGCACGCGCAGCGCGGCGCCGACGCTGCTGGCGGCCGACGATGGCGCCGATCGCTGCTTCATCCGCGTCGAAGGCATGACGCTGACCCCGGTGCCGGGCATCCGCACCATCGCCTCGCTGCGGGCGGGCGAAGCCGTCTATTCGCTCGGCAATCCGGGCGGCCGCGACCGCGTGTTCGGCAAGGGCGCGATCACCGGCTTCCGCCAGCGCGAGGGCGTCACGGTCATACAGACCAGCGCCCCGATGGCGCCGGGATCGTCGGGCGGCGGCCTGTTCGACGCCTGGGGCAATCTCGTCGGCGTCACCAGTTTCGCGCTCTACCGCGGCGGCGTGCAGGTCGGCCGCTTCGCAATCGCCGCCGAGGAGTTCTGGCGCTGAGCGCCGCGGCGCGCCTCGTCAGCGCGCCTGGGCCATCGCCGCGGTGGAGAACACGAAGTCCGCATCCCGGCGCTGCAGGTGGCAGGTCATGCAGGGCTGCATGTTGCGGTTCTCCGCGCGCTGCATCGCCGGGGTGAAGATTGCGTATTCCCATTCGCCGTTGCGCAGCTCGGCCGGATACTGGCTGCCCCAGCCGGTGCGCTTCTCCATGACGAAGATGTTGGCGAGCGCGCCGCGCTGCAGCCGCCCGTCGGCACCGCGCACCAGCTCGTTCTGCGCGTTGCGCTGGGCGGTGTAGATTTCCATGATCAGCGTGGTGCCGCTCGGCGCCGGGCGGCCGGCGCGCACCGCATCGATCGCCGCCTGCGGCCCGTAGAGCACACGCACCTGGCCGTTGTCGGTGCGGTCGACGACCGTATAGTTCGCCATCGCCTGGCGGTAGTTGGCGGGCAGGCCGACGTCTTCCGTCGCCGCGTATACGCCGGCCGTAGCGCCCACCGCGGCGACAGCCGCGAGCGTTATCGTGAGCTTTCGCATCGAGATCTCCCTTGCTGGGGGCTCCGCCGCTCCCCGTCGGCGCGGCACCGCCTCTCCCTCACATGACCGTTTACGGCGCGGCCAGGGCGGCGGATTTCGCGCTCACGTGCTCGTGTACAGGGCGCGGCGCCGTCATTCCTCGGCGCGGCGAGGCGCGCTATCGTGCGTGCCGTGGCTGCGGATATCTCATATGCCTTCCGCGCGCGGCCGTTCGCGCG
>JAEUKZ010000275.1 GCA_016793045.1 Alphaproteobacteria bacterium | reverse complement strand
GTCGCGTCGGTCGAACCGTCGTCGACGACGATGAACTCGAAGTCGGAAAAGCTCTGGTTGCGGATGCTCGCGATCGCCGCGTCGATGAACGGCGCGACGTTGTAGACGGGCATGCATACGGAGATCGACGGCGCGTTCATCGCGGGCTCGGATGTGGCGGAAAGGGCGGCGAGACACTATCGTGCCGCCCGTCGCTTCGCCAATCCTGCCGCCATCCGTCCGCGCCAACGCCCGATCATCGTCGAGCCGCCATGACCGCCTCCATCCTTTGCGTCGGCATCGTCACTTGGGATTCGATCTATCGCGTGCCGACGATCCCGCCGGCCCCCAACAAGGTGCAGGCGCTCGACTGCGTGCAGGTCGGCGGCGGCATGGCGGCAAGCGCCGCGGTCGCGGTGGCGCGGCTCGGCGGCCATGCGACGTTCTGGGGCCGCGCCGGCGACGACGTCACCGGCCGCCTGATCTTCGACGAACTGGCCGGCGAAGGGGTCGACGTCGGCGCGGTGCGCCGCATCGAGGGCCGGCGCTCGCCGGTCGCGGCGATCCTCGTCGATGCGGCGGGGGAACGGCTCGTCGTGCCGTACTACGACCAGGCGCTCGACCGCGACCCGTCCTGGCTGCCGGTCGAACAGCTGCCGCGCTTCGACGCGATGCTCGTCGACGTGCGCTGGATCGAGGGGGCGACGCGCGCGCTCGACGCGGCGCGCGCGGCCGGCGTGCCGGCGATGCTCGACGCCGACATCGCACCGCCGGAGGTGCTGGCGGCGCTGGTGCCGCGCGCGCACCACGTCGTCTTCTCTGAGCCGGCGCTCAAGGCCTTTGCCGGCATCGACGACGTCGCGGCCGCGCTCGCGCGGATCGGGCCGATCGTCCCCGGCGTGGTCGGCGCCACCGCCGGCGCGCGCGGCTTCTTCTGGCGCGACGGTGCGGCAATCGGCCATGTCGAAGCGCCGGCGGTCGAGGTGGTCGACACGCTCGGCGCCGGCGACGTCTTCCATGGCGGTTTCGCCCTTGCGCTCGCCGAAGGGCGTCCGATCGCACGGGCCGCGCGCTTCGCCGCGGTCGCCGCGTCGCTCAAATGCGCGCGCTTCGGCGGCCGCTCCGGTTGTCCGTCGCGTGCCGAGGTCGAGGCGTTCGACCGCTGAGCCGGCGGCGCGCCTGCGACAATTGCGTCCGGTCGGGCGCCGCGCTCGCTGGAATTGACGCAGATCAGCGTCGCCGGTGCGCCGCGCGGCGATCATGCCGTCGCGAACAGTCGAGCCTGACCGGAGGTCGCGATGAGATTGCTACGCGGGTTTTGCTGGGCCGCGATGCTGGCGGCGCTGTGGATCATTCCGGCATCGGCGCAGCAGGGCATTACCGGCGTGTGGCGCGGCAATGCGATGGCGCCGTGGGGCCAGCCGATGGCGATGGAGGTCATCTTCATGCCCAATGGCACCTACACCGCTGCCGCACAGGCCGGCACGCTGATGACGCGCCATTGGGGGCGTTTCGAGGTCGTGCAGAACTGGATCCACTTCTACATCCAGGGTGCCGCCCCGCGCGAATACTGCGGGCCGCAGCGCTGCATTCCGCTCGCCTGGCCGAACTCGGAAACCTGGGTCGTCACCGGCTATGACGGCCGGGTCCTCACGACCGCGAATGCGCGCCTGGAACGCGTGCAGTGAGCGGCGCGTTCAGGCCGTCGCGGCCTTTGCCGCACGGGTGACGGCTGGCCAGTCCTTCCGGGCGAGCGCGTCCTTCGGCATCATCCACGTGCCGCCAGCGGCGACCACGTTGGGCGCCGCCAGATAGTCGCGGAAGTCGTCGGCGGTGAGGCCGCCGGTCGGGCAGAACACGACGTCGCTGAACACGGGCGCCAGCATGGCGAGCGCGCCGGTTCCGCCCGCCGCCTTGCACGGGAAGAATTTGAGCGTCGTATAGCCGGCGTCGCGCGCCGCCATGACTTCGGACGGCGTGATCGCGCCGGGCAGGTAGGGGAACGCTGCCTTGCGCCCGGCCGCCGCGAGCGCCGCCGTGCAGCCGGGGCTGACCGCGAAGCGCGCGCCGGCATTGGCGGCGGCCGCGAACTCCTCGACCTTGGTGAGCGTGCCGACGCCGACCACCGCCTGCGGCAGCGCGCGGGCGATGCGCTCGACCGCGCCGAGCGCGCCCTTGGTGCGCAGCGTGACCTCGAGCATCCACAGCCCGCCCGCGAACAGCGCCGAGGCGAGCGCGACCGCATCGTCGTCGTCCTCCACCGTCAGCACCGGAACCACGCGCGCGCGCTTGAGCAGCGCGCGGATGTCCGAAGTGGTCGATCCTTCCATGGGCGTCCTCGTCTTCGTTCGCCGCCGTGGCGCCGGCGAATGGGGCCGCCGGCGCAGGGATTGCTTGCCTTGCCGGCGCCGATATGGCACCCGCGCGCCGGAGAATAGAGGACATGACCGCGCGCGTCATCCCTCCGGCCGGGCCGGAGTTGCCGATCGAATCCGCATTGCCGGCCTTGCGCGCGGCGCTGGCGGCGGGCAACGCCGTGCTCGAGGCGCCGCCCGGCGCCGGCAAGACGACGCGCGTGCCGCTCGACCTGCTCGAGCAGCCCTGGCTCGCCGGCGGCAAGGTCGTGATGCTCGAACCGCGCCGGCTCGCCACCCGCGCGGCGGCGCGCCGCATGGCGTGGCTGCGCGCGGAGGAGGTCGGCGACGTCGTCGGCTATCGCATGCGCCTCGACAGCCGCATCAGCCGCGCGACCCGGATCGAGGTGGTCACCGAAGGCGTGTTCACCCGTCTCATCCAGGCCGATCCGAGCCTCGAGGGCGTCGGCGCCGTGCTGTTCGACGAATTCCACGAGCGCAGCCTCGATGCCGATCTCGGCCTCGCGCTGACGCTCGAATGCCAGCGCGCGCTGCGCCCCGACCTGCGCATCCTCGTGATGTCCGCGACGCTCGACGGCGCCGCGGTGGCGGCGCTGATCGGCGGCACGCGGGTCACATCCGCGGGACGCGCCCATCCGGTGGCGACGCGGCACCTGCCGCGCGACCCGTCGGGCCGCATCGAGGACGACGTCGCCGCGGCCGTTCGCAAGGCGCTGGCGAGCGACGCCGGCGACGTGCTCGTCTTCCTGCCCGGCGCGCCCGAAATCCGCCGCGTCGCAAGGCTGCTCGACGGAACGGTCGGCGCCGACACGGCGGTGCTGCCGCTCTACGGCGATCTCGGCCAGGCGGAACAGGACCGCGCGCTGGCGCCGTCGCCGACGGGGCGGCGCAAGGTCGTGCTGTCGACGGCGATCGCCGAGACGAGCCTGACCATCGAAGGCGTGCGCATCGTCGTCGACTCGGGGCTGATGCGGGTGCCGCGCTTCGATCCGCGCACCGGCATGACCGCGCTGGTGACGCAGCGCGTCACCCGCGCCGCCGCCGACCAGCGCCGCGGCCGCGCCGGGCGCACGGCGCCGGGCGTATGCTGGCGGCTGTGGGCGGAGGCCGAGGACCGCGGCTTGACCGCGCACACGACGCCGGAGATTCTCGCCGCCGACCTCGCACCGCTGGCGCTCGAACTGGCCCTGTGGGGTTCGGCCCCCGAAGACCTCGCCTGGCTCGACAAGCCGCCGGCGGCAGCGCTCGCCGTCGCCCGCGAATTGCTGCGTGAACTCGGCGCGCTCGACGCCGGCGGCCGCATCACGGCGCACGGCAAGGCGATGGCGGGCGTGCTCCATCCACGGCTCGCCCACATGATCCTCAAGGGCCGCGCGATGGGCCTCGGCGCGCTTGCCTGCGATGTCGCGGCCCTGCTCGGGGAGCGCGACGTCCTGCGCGCTTCGGGCGCGCGCGACGCCGACCTGCGCAGCCGGCTCGCCTTGGTCGCCGGCGCCGAGCGGGCGGCGGATGTCGACCGCGGCGCACTTGCCCGCGCGCGCGACGCCGCGCGGCAGTATCGGCGGCGTTTCCGCTGCGAGGGCGAGCGCGCCGACCCCGACCACGCTGGCATTCTGGTGGCGCTCGCCTATCCCGATCGGATCGCCCAGCGCCGCGGCGAACGCGGCGCCTTTCGCCTGTCGAACGGCGGCGGCGCGAGGCTGGCGGCGAGCGACGCGCTTGCCGGTGCCGACTATCTCGCGGTGTCCGACCTTGCGGCGGTCGAAGGTCGAGGCGAGAGCGCCGGGCGCGAGGCGCGCGTCTTCCTCGCCGCGCCGCTGGCGCTCGCCGAGATCGAAACCGCCTTCGCCGATGCGATCGCGGCGGCCGACGTCGTGCGCTGGGACGTGCGCGAGGAGGCCGTCGTGGCGCGGCGCGAGCGGCGGCTGTTCGCGCTCGTCCTTGGCGAGGAACGGCCGTCACCCGATCCGGAGCGGCTGCGCGCGGCCATGATCGACGGCATCCGCGCGCTCGGCATCGAGGCGCTGCCGTGGACGCCGGCACTCCGTTCACTGCGTGCGCGCGTCGCCTTCCTCCACCGCGTGATGCCCGAAGGCGCGTGGCCGGATATGAGCGACGCGGCGCTGCTCGCCGGGCTCGAATCCTGGCTGGCGCCGTTTCTCGACGGCGTGAGCCGGCGCGCGCATCTTGCCCGCGTGGACCTCGCCGCGGCGATCGCTGCGATGCTCACCTACGCCCAGCGCCGCGCGCTCGACGCGGAGGCGCCGACGCACCTCGCCGTGCCGAGCGGCTCGCACATCGCCATCGACTACTCCGGCGCCGAACCGGTGCTCGCGGTGCGTCTGCAGGAGATGTTCGGGCTCTCCGAGACTCCGCGGGTCGCGGGCGGCCGCGTGCCCGTGCTGATCCATCTGCTGTCGCCCGCGCAACGCCCCGTGCAGGTGACGCGCGACCTTGCCGGGTTCTGGCGCAGCACGTACCGGGACGTGCGGGCCGAACTGATGGGCCGCTATCCGAAGCACTACTGGCCGGATGACCCGTCCGTCGCCCAGCCGACCCGGCGGGTCCGCCCGCGCTGAACGGCTGGTTTCTATAGTACCGTTAATACACTGTTTAGTAATCACACTAATAATGCCCGCACGGCCGTCATGGCCGCTCATTTTTGGCCGGTCCGCCGTCCCGCGGTCGGGCCGCCGCTGAAGGGAGCATTTCATGTCAAATGCAGTTCATCGCGAGCTGTCGACCACCACGACCGGACCACACGACGGCGACCGCGAGGTCCGCCAGCGCTTCATGGAGATCGATGCGCGCACGAGCGCGTTGCTGGGCGAGTTCTGGCCCGCGGTCGAACGCGCGCTGCCCGACCTGCTGGACGCGTTCTACAGCCACGTGATGCGCGAGCCCAACCTCGCGGCGATGCTCGGCCAGCAGACCGCGCGGCTCAAGAAGGCGCAGTCCGGCCACTGGGCGCAGCTCTTTTCGGGCAAGTTCGACGCCGGCTACATGGCGAGCGTGCGCACGATCGGCCTCACCCACCATCGCATCGGCCTCGAGCCGCGCTGGTACATCGGCGGCTATTCCTTCGTGCTGACGCGCCTCAGCGCACTCGCGATCGAAGCCTATCGCTGGAAGCCCGCCAGGCTGAAGGACGTCATGGGCGCGATGACGCGCGCCGTGATGCTCGACATGGACCTCGCGATCTCGGTCTACCAGGATGCGATGCTGGAGGAACGCGAGCAGCGCCGCGCCCTCGAAGGGGCCATCGCCACGTTCGACGGCGCGATCCGCGGCGTGCTGGCCGCCGTCGATGCCGCCACTGCCGATCTGCAGCATTCGGCCGGGACCCTGCAGGAAACGGCGGATACCGGGGCGCGCCGCGCTGCCACAGTGGCGGCCGCATCGGAGGAGGCTTCGACCAACGTCCAGACCGTCGCCGCGGCCGCGGAGGAATTGACCGCGTCGGTCGTCGAGATCACCCGCCAGGTCGCGCGTTCGGCGGACACGTCGCGACGCGCGGTGGACGAAGCCAAGCAGACGCACGGGCTGGTCGAAGCGCTCGCCGAGGGCGCCCAGAAGATCGGTGCGGTCGTGAAGCTGATCAACGACATCGCCGGCCAGACCAACCTTCTCGCGCTCAACGCGACGATCGAGGCCGCGCGGGCTGGCGAGGCCGGCAAGGGCTTCGCCGTCGTCGCCTCGGAAGTGAAGAGCCTCGCCAACCAGACCGCCAAGGCCACCGAGGAGATTGCCGAGCAGGTCGGCGCGATCCAGGCCGCGACCACCAAGGCGGTCGCCGCGATCGCCGACATTCGCGGCACGATCGTCGGCGTCAGCGAGATCTCGACGTCGATTGCCTCGGCGGTCGAAGAACAGGATGCGGCGACGAAGGAGATCGCGCGCAACATCCAGCAGGCCGCCGCCGGCACCACGCAGGTGAGCGCCAACATCTCCGACGTCAACCGCATGAGCGGCATCACCGGGGGCGAGGCGAAGAAGCTGCAGCTCGCCGCCGATGGCCTGTCGCAGCAGGCGCGGACCTTGCGCCGCGAAGTGCAGACCTTCCTGGAACGCGTCCGCAGCGCCTGAACGCGGCCCGCCTGCGGCCGCCGCACCGGATCGCCGCGTCGCAGCGCGTTAACGCGCTGCGAACGCGTTAAGCTTGCTGTTACGTGAGGTAAATTCTCCTGTTACAGCCCGCTGCTACCTCTGATCGCGTGGCCGGACGTTCCGACCTGGTCGGGACCCCGGCCGCGACTTTCATCGATCTGAGGGAATGCACATGAATACGCTTGCTCGGGCCCATAATTCCGCACCTGCCGCCACGGATGCCCATGACCGCGACGCGCGCCTGCGCTTCATGCAGATCGATGCCCGCACAAGCGAATTGCTGCATGGCTTCTGGCCGCACGTCGAACGCGCCCTGCCGGCGATCCTCGACGGCTTCTATCGTCACGTCACCAGCGAGCCGCAGCTCGCGGCCCTGATCGGACAGCAGAGCGACCGGCTCAAGAAGGTTCAGTCGAGCCACTGGGCGCGGCTTTTCTCCGGCACCTTCGATCCAGACTACGTTCAGAGCGTGCGTACGATCGGGCTCGCCCACAACCGCATCGGTCTGGAGCCGCGGTGGTACATCGGCGGCTACGCCTTTGTCATGAGCCAGCTCGCGGCGCTCGCGGTGCGGACCTATCGCTGGAAGCCGTCGACGCTGGCGGCCGTGCTCGCGGCGGTCAACCGTGCCGTGATGCTCGACATGGACTTCGCGATCTCGGTCTACCAGGAGGCCATGCTGGAGGAGCGCCGCAAGCGTCAGGTCACGGTCGAGCAGGTGATCGCCGATTTCGATCTGACGATGAAGGG
>JAEUKZ010000026.1 GCA_016793045.1 Alphaproteobacteria bacterium | reverse complement strand
ATCAGGCACGCGTTCTGAACGATGGACGCTTCGTCCCCAGTGCCGCCCGCGCCCGGTGAACCCGGGCGCGGGCAACTTCCCGAGGCCTTCTATTCGTTGGCCTGGACCATCGACCCGCTGCCGCTCGCGCAGTTCTACGCGGAGTACTGGGAGCAGAAGACGCTCCTGCTGAAGCGGAACAAGCCCGACTATTACAGCAGCCTGCTGTCGATCGACGAGATCGACCGCGTGCTCACCACGCTCAATCTCCATCATCCCGATGTGAGCATGGTCAACGCGCGCAAGGAGCTTAAGTCGACCAGCTACACCTATCCGAGCGGCATGATCGACGTCGCGCGGCTGTATCAGGGCTTTGCCGACGGCGCGACCATCATACTTTCGCAGCTCCACATGCTGGTTCCCGAGCTCGGCCAGTATTGCCGCGCGCTCGAGCGCGAGTTCAGCACGCGCTTCCAGACCAACATCTACCTGACGCCCGGCGGCAATTCGCAGGGTTTCAAGGCGCACTACGATTCTCACGACGTCTTCGTGCTGCAAGTCAGCGGCCGCAAGAAGTGGAAGATCTTCGACACGCCGATCGAGCTGCCGCTGCGTGCGCAGGACTTCGACCCGGAGACCCATCTTCCGGGCGACGTGACGATGGAGTTCGATCTCGAGCCGGGCGACATGTGCTACATCCCGCGCGGCGTCATGCACGCGGCGGAATCCGACAACGAGCTGTCGCTGCACATTACCGTCGGCGTGATCGCACGCACATGGACCGACCTGCTGCTTGAGACGCTGTCGGCCGTCGCGCTCAAGGATGCCGCATTCCGCAAGATGCTGCCGCCGGGCTTCGCGCTGCCGGGCTTCGACCGTGAGGCCGCGGCGCAGACCTACAAGGCGCTGGTGGAGAAATTCGCCGCGGCCGGCGATTTTGGCCGCGCGCTCGACCACTTCGCCGACGATCTCGCGACGACGCGCCACCCGCTGCTGCGCGGCCAGATCGAGCAAATCCTTACGGTCGGAACGCTCGGCGCCGACAGCGTGGTCGGGGCCCGCCCGGCGCTGGTCTATCGGATCATCGAGAAGGGCGGCAACATCGTCGTGACCTGCTATGGGTCCGATATCAGCTTCCCGGACCACGCCGCCGAATCGGTTCGATACGCGCTTGAGACGCCGAAATTCAAGGTGTCCGAATTGCCGGGCGACCTCGACGACGATGGCAAGATCGTCCTCGCGCGCCGGCTGATTCGCGAAGGAATCCTGCGGCGTTTCTAGTCTGCGGGTGGAGTCCCGCCGTCACCCGCGGACCGCGAGGAAGCAATGCCGGATCATCGGAGGCCGTCGGGCAAGACGGTGACATTGAGGGATGAAGACATCGTCTCGCATCAGCGACTCGGCCGCCGCGGGGCGCTGCTGCTCGCGGGCGCAGCCGTTGCAGGCGCCGCGGTCGCCGTGCCTGCGCCGGCAGCGGCGCAGTCCGACAGCGACTCCGGGCCGAAGGCCGATCCTGCGGGCCGCGGCCGTCGCCAGCGCACCGGACTCAGCGACAGCGACAGCGGGCCGAATGCCGATGCGGCCGGATATGGCCGACCCCGCTCCGGCGTGTCCGACAGCGATCCGAACGACCCTGCCGGGCGCGGCCGGCGCAACAGCCAGCGCACCGGATTTTCCGACAGCGACACGGGGCCGCGCGCCGATGCGGCGGGCTATGGTCGCGGGCGTACCGGTGTTTCCGACAGCGATCCGAACGATCCCGCCGGCCGCGGTCGCGGCCGCAGCGGAATCAACGACAACGATCCGAACGATCCGCCGGGGCGCGGCAGAGGGCGCTGACTTGCCCCGCTGCTCACGGCCCGGAGGATTGCGGCGAATGACGGTGAGGTGTCCATGAGCGAAGAAGGCGCGAACTCCAAGAAGCCCAAGCCGACGCTGCGCGACGACGAGATCGTGTCGACGCCGACGCGGGATCGGCGCTCCGTGCTGCGAATTGCGGGTGCGGCTGCGGCGGCGGCAGTTGCCGCCGAGGCGGTGAACCCGACTGAGGCCGCGGCGCAGGGATACAGCGACAGCGATTCGGGGCCCTACGCCGATCCGCCGGGGCGCGGGCGCCGTCGCGGCACCGGCATCAGCGACAGCGATCCCAACGATCCCGCCGGCGGCGGTCGCGGTAGCGGACGGCGCTCCGGAATCACCGACAACGACACCGGGACCTACGCTGATCCGCCAGGCGGCGGCCGTGGCGGGCGGCGCGGCGGCACGGGCATCACCGACAACGACACCGGGACCTACGCCGATCCGCCGGGCGGTGGTCGCGGCGGGCGGCGCGGCGGCACGGGCGTCACCGACAACGACACCGGCACTAACGCCGATCCGCCGGGCAATGGCCGTGGTCGCCGCGGTACAGGCATCACGGACAGCGACAGCGGCCCGGGTGCCGATCCGCCGGGCAATGGCCGCGGGCGGCGCATGGTCGGCGACGGCGATCGCGGTCCGAACTCGGACCCGACCAATCGCCCGCGCGGCAATCGCGGCATCACCGACAGCGATCGCGGCCCCAACCAGGATCCGCCCGGACGCGGTCGCGGCGGCGGCTGAGATCGCCGCCTGTCGCCTCACGGCGAACCGACGCCGGGTTCCAGTGAACCCGGCGTCGTCGTTTCAGGATGCTGCCCAGGCCGGCTTCTGCGGCGTCAATGTCGCCGCACCGGCTGCGAGCTTGCGCCCGCTGCGTGCCGCGTCCTCGATCGCGTCCAAGCGCAGCATCGCGAGGCCGAGATCGCCTTCGGCGCTGCGCATCTCGCCGGCCTCGGCGTCGCCGAGCACGATCGGCGTGCCCGGCGCCGGCGTCGGGCCCTCGACACGGACCGGCGTCAGCCGCTTCTTCACCAGGGCGCGATACTTCATGCGCGCGGTCAGTTCCTGGCCGACATAGCAGCCCTTCTTCCAGTCGACGCCGTTGAGTTCGTCGAAGCCGTTTTCGAGCAGCAGGGCGTGCTCGACCGGCAGGTCGCGGCTGCCGTCGGGCACGCCGAGGGCGTAGCGCAGACGGTCGTAGGCGGCCGGCGTTCCGGCGGCGAAGCCGGCACGCTCGATGTCGGCGATCGCCCCTTCGGGAACGATCGCGCGCAGACCAAGCGCCGCCAGGCGCGGATCGACGAAGGCAACGCCACCGGCGAACGGGGCGGCCCGGCCGGGCTCGTTCGCCAGTCCGAGCGCGGCGACCGCATCGCCGCCGGTTAGCGCGACCACGCGGAAGCCGTTCGGCATGTCGATCGTCACCTTCGCGCGCAGGCGATAGAGCGTGAGCCGCCGCTTGAGGTCGTCGCGCCGCGCCGCTTCGACGTCGAGCCAGTAGGCGTCGCCGACCGCGACGATGCAGAAGTCGTGCAGGAACCGCCCCTGCGCGGTGAGCAGGCTGGCGTAGACGGCGCGATCCGGCGCCACCTTGGCGATGTCGTTCGAGATCAGCCCCTGCAAGAACGCCGCCCGGTCGGGGCCGCCCACCGTCAACAGGGCGCGATGGTCGAGCGTGGCATAGGTCCTGGCCTGCATCGCGGCGGCGCTCCGTCGAAATCCGGTGTGGGCGTCCATCAGTTAGGCGGGCCGATGCGGCTTGGCAAGCCCGGCCGGCCCCCGTATAAGCGCTTCTCGCATGCGCATCCTTTTTGCCGACGACTCCATCGCCTTCGATGGCTTCAGCCCCTCGAGCCAGCCGCTCGGCGGGCCGGAGAAAGCCTGTGCCCATCTCCCCGTGGCGCTTGCCCAGCGCGGCCACCAGGTCGAGGTGTTCAACCGCTGCGCCTTCCCGGTCGCGGTCGAGGGCGCGCGCTGGGAGACCTGGACGTCGCAGCGCCCGGCCGAAACCGACGTGCTGGTCGCGTTCCGCCGTCCCGACCTGCTCGACTTCACGCACGCGGCGAAGCGCGTGCTGTGGTTCACCGGCGACGCGACGATGCTCGACGATGCCGGCCCGCGCGCGACGCTCGAGCGCTTGCGGCCCAAGGTCGTGTTCTTCAGCTACGCGGAGCGCGACCGCTGGCCGAACCCATTGCAGCTCGACACCGCGGTCTGCGCGCCGGGAATCGCCGCAGCCTATCTCTCCGACGATCCCGCCGACCCGGCGACGCCGCCGCGGGCGGTCGCGACCACGCATCCGCAGGCCGATCTCGACTGGCTGCTGCGCGTGTGGGCGGAGCGCATCCGCCCGGTCGCGGCCGATGCCGAGCTGCACCTCTATTCGGCGCTGCTCTATCGCGGCCGCATCGGCGGCATGGTGTCGGACGCGGTCAAGCCGGTGCTCGATCAGGCGCTCGCGATGGCGGATCGCGGCGTCGTCATCCAGCGCCCGCAGGGCGATCCGCAGATGGCGGCCGCCTATCGCGCGGCGCGCGTCCATCTCTATCCCGGCCAGCCCACCGACAGTTGGGGCGCGACCTTGCAGGAAAGCCAGGCCGCCGGCCTGCCGGCGGTCGCGCGTGCGTCGAGCCCCGCGGCGCTGATGCGCATCCTCAACGGCCAGACCGGCGCGGTGTGCGGCGAGGAGTCGAGCTTCGCCGCCGCCGCGGTCGAGTACCTGAGCGATCGCGTGAGCTTCGACCGCGCCTCCGACAACGCCCGCGCGATGCAGCGCGGCCGGACGTGGCAGGTCGCGGCCGCTGAATTCGAGACGCTGCTGTGAGCGCCGCCGGCCGGGATTTCGACCTCATCCTGCGTGACGCGGTCTGCGTGACGCCGGCGGGGCGCGTCGAGGCTTCGATCGGCGTGCGCGCCGGCAAGATCGCCGCGATCGGCGATCCGGCCTCGTGGCGGGCGGCGGAGACGCTGGCGCTGCGCGGTCTCCACGTCCTGCCCGGCCTGATCGATACCCAGGTCCATTTCCGCGAGCCGGGGCTCGAACACAAGGAAGATCTCGCGGCTGGCACGGCCGGCGCCGCCGCCGGCGGCATCGTCGCGGTGTTCGAGATGCCGAACACAAAGCCCTCGACGCTGACCGCGGGCGATCTCGCCGAAAAGCTGGAGCGCGCCAAGGGCCGCGCCTGGACCGACCACGCATTCTACGTCGGCGCCGCCGCGGAGAATGCGGACGCGCTCGGCACGCTCGAGCGGCTGCCCGGCACGCCCGGCGTCAAGATCTTCATGGGATCGTCGACCGGCAGCCTGCTGGTCGCGGATGACGCCACCCTGATGCGCGTGCTCGCGCACGGTTCGCGCCGCGTCGCGGTTCACGCCGAGGACGAGATGCGCCTGGAAGCACGCAAGCCGATCGCTGCGGCCGCCGGCCATGCGCGCGCGCATCCTGAATGGCGCGATGTCGAGACCGCGCTCACGGCGACGCGGCGCTTGCTCGCTGCGGCTCGCGCGACGCGGCGCCGGGTCCACGTGCTGCACGTGACGACCGAGGAGGAGATGGCGTTTCTCGCCGGCCACAAGGACATCGCCTCGGTCGAGGTCCTGCCGCAGCATCTGATCCTGTCCGCTCCGGGATGCTACGAGCGGCTCGGTTCGCTCGCGCAGATGAATCCGCCGATCCGCGACGAGCGCCATCGCGCGGCGCTCTGGCGTGCGGTGAACGATTTCACCGTCGACGTGATGGGCTCTGACCACGCGCCGCACACACGCGAGGAGAAGGCCAAGCCCTATCCGGCAAGCCCGTCGGGGCTGCCCGGCGTCCAGACGATGGTGCCGCTGATGCTCGATTGCGTCAGTCGCGGCCTGCTGCCGCTCGAGCGCGTCGTCGATCTGCTGGCGCACGGCCCGCAGCGCGTCTTCGGCATCGTCGGGAAGGGGCGCCTCGCGGTCGGCTACGATGCGGACTTCACGGTGGTCGACCTCGGGGCGCGCCGCGAAATCCGCAACGCCTGGATCCATTCGCGCTGCGGCTATACGCCGTTCGACGGCATGACCGTGACCGGATGGCCGGTCATGACGATCATCCGCGGACGCACGGTGATGCGCGAGGACGAGCTGATCGGACCGCCGGCAGGCGAACCGCTGCGCTTCTTCGAGACGCTCTGAACGCGGCTTCAGGCGTCGGCGGTCTCGCGGTTCTCGAGATTGAGCAGCGCCGGCGCGCGATCGAGGATCAGGCCGAGGATATCCTCGGCGAGCTTCATGTCCGCGAGCGTTGCCGCGTCGACGGCCTCCGTCTGGTTCGACATCTTGCTGTTCACGGAATGGAGATTGCGCAGTTCGCGCAGGAAAATGTCGCGCGAGCCGAGCGGGAGCGACTCCTGCTCCGACAGCACCCGCAGGAAATGCAGGCTGGTCTTCAGGGTCGACGTCAGCATGTAGACCTTGAGTTCCCTGAATTTGCTCTCCAGGTCCTCGGCACGGCCGCCGGTGATGTTCTTGAGCCGGTGTTCGATCAGGATCGCCAGCGTATCGAAGTCGTCGCAGCGCTCGCGGAACGCGGCATAGGCCTCGAACTTGTCGTGGCGCGCATTGGTCGTCGCGACACGCGCGGCACTGACGACGGCGTTGGCATTGCGCTCCAGGGCCTGGAGCAGCTCCTCGACTTCGGCGCGGCGGTAGGTCTTCGCCATGGGGATGTCCGGTGGTGCCCTGTCGGTTCGGGGTTCGCCTTGCCGGACGAATCGCCGGCCCGAGCATCGTAAGCGCCAATTCGTTATTGCAATCCAAACGGGTCACTTTTATAAATTGACCGTCCGGTCGGTCAATTAATTTTGCGGAGGGAATTGCCGTGAATCACGCCGATGCCGCCACCCTTGCTGGGGCGCTGCAAACCCCGTCGTCAAATCCAACCGACCAGCCGGACGTCGCGACGATCCTGTTCGGGACCCGCAATCCGCCGCCATTCAAGGAAGGGAACATCTTCCCGCTGGAATGGCGCGTCGAAACGCCGAAGCTGCTGGAAATCTACGAGAGCGCGCGCGATCCCGGCTGGTCGCCGAGCAGGCTGCCCTGGGCGACCCTCGACCCCAAGGCCTTCACGCTCGATCAGCGCTACGCGCTCGCCTATTGGTGGTCGCTGCTGTCGGTGTTCGATTCCTCGGGGCCGGCGGTGTTCGCCCGCGCGATGATCCACACCTACGAGGCGCACGAGGAAGACCCGGTCCGCAAGTGCTTCTTCTCGGTGACGCGCGATGAGGTCAATCACGAGGAGATCTGCCAGCGCGCCATCCAGGGGCTGACGCCCAACGGGCCGCTCGGCTACGAGCC
>JAEUKZ010000236.1 GCA_016793045.1 Alphaproteobacteria bacterium | reverse complement strand
GACCACGTCCTCGCGGAACCTGACCTTGCCCGCGCGCACCCAGGCGGCCATGTCGCGCTCGAAGTCCGCTGCGCGCGCCGCATGGTCGGAGACGATGAAGCCGCGCACCATCAGCCGCCTGGTGAGGACGAAGCGCAGGCTCGGGCCGGGCCGGGGCGCCGCGTCGTTGTACTGCGCGATCAGCCCGCAGACCGGCACGCGCGCGAAGTCGTTGAGCAGCGGCCACACCGCCTCGGCAACCGAGCCGCCGACATTCTCGAAATAGACGTCGATCCCCTTCGGGCAGGCCGCCGCGAGGGCGCCCGCGAGATCGGCCGCGCGATGGTCGACGCAGGCGTCGAAGCCGAGCGATTCCACAGCATAGCGGCACTTGTCGGGCCCGCCGGCGATGCCGACCACCCGGCAGCCCATGAGCCGCGCGATCTGCCCGCCCACCCCGCCGCCCGCGCCGGTCGCGGCCGAGACGACGACGGTCTCGCCCGCCCTGGGCTGGCCGATGTCGAGCAGCCCGACATAGGCCGTCATCCCCGGCATGCCGAGCACGCCGAGCGCGAGGCTGGGCGGCGAGGGTGGCGGGTCGAGCTTGCGCAGCGCCGCCGCCGGCATCGCGGCGTACTCGCGCCAGCCGGTATCGCCGAAGGCGAGATCGCCGGGCGCGAAGCCGGGCGCACGCGACGCGACCACCCGGCTCACGGTCCGGCCAACGATGACCCCGCCGACCGGTATGGACGCGGAGTAGGACTTGGCGTCGCTCATCCGCCCGCGCATGTAGGGATCGAGCGAGAGGTAGAGGATGCGCACCAGGACCTCGCCGTCCGCCGGCTCCGGCACCGGCCGTTCGGCCAGCTCGAAATCCGCCGGCGTCGGCTCGCCAACCGGGCGCCGCTTGAGCAGGATCTGGCGATTGGTGGTCATTGAATCACTCCTGCGAGGACGAATGGTCCCCCGCGGCCGGGTAAGCCCGGGCATGCGTATGTTAGGCCCAAATCCTAATGTTCGGCATGACTTGAGACTGTCACTATAACGAATTGATAAAATTCGTATATTTGACAGTCATCGGGTCGGCGGCCGTCACATCGTCACGTTCACCGCGCCGCCGTCGATGACCAGGTTCTGGCCGACGACAAAGCCGATATCGGCGCTGCACAGGAAGGCGCAGGCCTTGCCGAACTCCTCGGGCGTGCCGAAGCGGCCGGCCGGCACCTCCGCCTCGCGTGCCTTCTTGAAGCTGTCGAAGTCCTGGCCGGCCTTGGCCGAGAGCTTGCGCAGCCCGTCGGCCTGGCGCTCGGTCATGAACGGCCCGGGCAGCAGGTTGTTGATGACGACGTTGTGGCGTGCGACCTGGCGGGCGAGGCCGGCCACGAACCCGGTGAGGCCGGCACGTGCGCCGTTGGACAGGCCGAGATGCGGCAGCGGTGCCTTCACCGAACGCGAGGTGATGTTGACGATGCGCCCCCATTTGCGGGCGATCATGCCGTCGACGACGGCTTTGATCAGCATGATCGGCGTCACCATGTTGTCGTTCACCGCCTTTTGCCAGGCGGCCTCGTCCCAGTCGCGGAAATCGCCGATCGGCGGTCCGCCCGCATTGTTCACCAGGATGTCGGGGGCGGGGCAGGCCGCGAGCAGGGCGGCGCGACCCTCCGGGGTCGTCACGTCGGCCGCCACGACGGTCACCTTGGCGCCCGTCGCGGCGCGGATTTCCGCCGCCGTCGCCTCGAGCGCGCTCGCGGTGCGGGCGTTGATCACGACTTCGCAGCCCTCGCGCGCCAGCGCCATCGCGCAGCCCTTGCCGAGCCCCTGGCTCGACGCACAGACGATCGCCTTGCGGCCCTTGATGCCCAGATCCATGGAGTGGTCCTTGGTGGTGTGAAGTGTGGTGATGTGCTGCGTGCCGACGGACGGGCCAGAGCGCGACGGCGCACCGCGCGCCTCATGCCGCCTCGCGGCGCCGCCGCTGGAGCTGCGCCGGCGGCGGCTTGTGGAAGGCGC
This sequence comes from Alphaproteobacteria bacterium, assembly GCA_016793045.1. Taxonomy (GTDB): domain Bacteria; phylum Pseudomonadota; class Alphaproteobacteria; order CACIAM-22H2; family CACIAM-22H2; genus JAEUKZ01. The sequence continues at coordinate 14,006 of JAEUKZ010000236.1, read as the reverse complement.
CGTCCTTCATGATCGCAAGCAGCTTCGTGCGGTCCTGCAGGATGGTGACATCCTCGAGCGGATTGCCATCGACCAGCAGCAGGTCGGCGAGGAAACCCTGCCGGACCTGGCCGAGCTCATCCGCCATGCCCATGATGGCGCCGCCGAGCGCGGTCGCGCCGACGATCGCCTCCATCGGAGTCCAGCCCATCAGCCTGACGAAATAGTCGAGGTCTCGCGCGTTGCGGCCGTGCGGGTTCCACTGGAACCCGTAGTCGCCGCCGGGCAGCACGCGCACGCCGCGCTTCTTGAGCGCCTGCATGCGCGCGACCGTCGCCTCGAGGTCGCGGCTGATGCGCGCCTTGACCGCATCCGTGGTCGGGAAGGGGAACTCGTGCAGCCGCGTATAGGTGACGGAGATCGCCGGGGCCACGAAGATGCGGTCCTTCGCCGCTTCGAGCAGGTCGAGCGCCTCTTCGTCCGCATAGGTCGCGTGGTAGATCACCTCGACGCCGTGACGCAGGCACATCTTGACCGATTCGGCGCTGCGCGCATGCGCGGCCAAGCGCCGTCCGTGCTGGCGCGCGACCTCGGCGACCGCCGCCATCTCGTCGTCGGCCATCACCGTGCGGCCCGACGGGACCGCCGGGGTCGAGGTGTCGCCCGAGGGGTTGAGCTTGATGATGTCGACGCCGTCGCGGCAGGCCTCGCGCGCGGCCCGGCGGAACTCGACCGGTCCGTCGCAAGGCCGCGTGTACATCGCGTCGCCGGGATCGAGATGCAGCTCGCGCAGGTCGCCGAGCCCGCCGGTGACGGTGAGCTGGACCGAGCAGGCGAGCAGCCGCGGGCCGGGATGGTCGCCCGCATTGATGGCGTTGCGCGCCACCACGTCGAGCCGTGGCTTGGTCGCAGCGGCGCTGAAGCAGCCGGTGAAGCCCTGGTCGATGTAGATCTTCGCGTGCTTGAGCGTGGCCAGCAGGTGCTCTTCCGGCGGCATCGCGCTGAAGGCGTGCGGGCTCGCCTGGTCGAGGAAGCTCAGATGCGCGTGCGGCTCGATGAGGCCGGGCATCAGCGTCTTGCCCGTGCAGTCGAACGCGGCGGCGTCGGGTGTGGCGCGCAGCGTCCCCGCCGCGCCGATCGCGGCGATGCGGTTGCCGTCCACCAGCACGTCGGCCGCCTGCGGCACGGCGCCGGACCCGTCGATCACCATCGCGTTTTGGAAGAAGACCGTCACCATGCTCTGCGTTCCTCCGCCGTCGGCCCGCGCGACCCACTGTTTCCCACATCATAGCATCGCGGATGCGGGGGCGAGGGCCCCTTGAAACGCATCGCGCCATGCCTATCTCACAGGGCGGCGAGTTGCGCCCGCGTGCGGGCGCCCGAAATGACGATCTCCGGCCGTGAGGATCTCATGCGCCCTTCGCCTTCGTCGCTCCGCTTCACCATCCTACCGCGTGTCGGCGCAGTCGCATTGGCTGCGTGGATGATCGTCGTCGGCGGCCCCGGGCGCGCCGCGCCTGCCTTCGAATCGATGGATGCCCTCAGTCGCGCAGCCTATGCCGCGATGGCGGCGGAGATGTGCGACCGCATCATCCCGACCGCGGAAACGCGGCTCGCGGTCGCCGAGCGCGTCGCCGCCGACACCGGCGCAAGCCTCGACAGCGTGCTCACCAGCTTCCACAACCTGCGCATGGTGGCGCTGATGGACATCTCGGAGGAGGGCTGCGATTCGCCCAACGTCGCCGCGATGCGTGCCCACTATGGCCGTGTCGCCGGCATGGGCGGTGCCGGCGCCCCCGTGAATAACGAATAGGTTCGCGTCAAGACGTTGATGCGGCGCCGCAATCGGCTGCAGACGCGGCATTCGCGTGAATAGGGTGTTCGCTCTGCGAACACTCAGGGATAGGGCGGCTTGGCGCAGGGCGTGGCGGCGAACTGCGTTCCTGAGACGTCGATCGTGTAGCGTCCCTTGAGGGTGTAGGCGCGATCGACCGGACCCGTGGCGCGCACATAGCCCATCACGACCGCGCGCCCGAGGCGGTCGCTGTAGCCGGCCGAGGTGACCTCGCCGACCGGCAGTCCGTCGCGCAGGATGCCCTCGCCGCCCCACGGAAAGGCCGCGGGATCGTCGAGTGTGAAGATGGTGAGCAGCTTGGCCGCACCCTTCTCCTTCTGCCGCAGCAGCGCTTCGCGGCCGGTGAAGGCGGCGGGCTTGTCGAGCTTCACCGCCATCATCAGCGCGGCCTCGAGCGGCGTGTCGTCCCCCGACAGCTCGGCGCCGAAGGCGCGCCGGCCTGCCTCGATGCGCAGCGCGTCGATCGTGTAGTAGCCGGCGTCGGCAAGTCCGTGCCTCGGCCCTTCTGCCCAGATCGAATCGTAGAGCGTCGCCGCCATCTCGACCGGCACGTAGAGCTCGAAGCCCGGCCCGCCGACATAGCTCATGCGCGCCGCGCGGACGACCGCGAAGCCGACATCGATCTCGCGCGTCATGCCGGGCGGGAACGCGGCGTCGGAGAGGTCGTCGGTGGTCAGCGCGCCGAGCAGTGCACGCGCATTCGGGCCCATGACCGACAGCACGGACAAGGCGCCGGTGATGTCGGTGATCGTCGCCGCATCGGCGCCGATCGCGCGGTTGATCCAGGCGAAATCGCGCGTGGTCTGCGCCGTACCCGTCACGATCATGAACTGCGTCTCGGCGAGGCGCACGACGGTGAGGTCGCTCTCGAAGCCGCCGCGGCGGTTGAGCAGGGCGGTGTAGATCATGCGCCCTACCGGCACGTCGATCTCGTTGGCGCACAGGCGCTGCAGCACCTTCAGCGCGTCGCGCCCCTGCATCAGGTATTTCGAGAACGAGGTCTGGTCGAAGATCGCGACGCGCTCGCGCACCGCCTTCTGCTCGGCGCGCACCCAGTCGAGCCATGCCGGCGTGCCCCAGGTATAGGGCGCCTCGGGCGCGCCCGCGGGCCGGAAATAGATCGCGCGCTCCCAGCCCATCTTGCTGCCGAACACCGCCCCCTTGGCGGCGAGCCGGTCGTAGAGCGGCGAACGGCGCAGCGGCCGCACCGATTCGAGCTCGTGGCGCGGCCAGCGCATCGCGTAGTGCAGGCCGAGCGTCTCGACCGTGCGGTCGCGCAGATGCGCGGCGTTGCCATGGAAGTTGCCGAAGCGCCTGATGTCGACGTCCCACAGATCGGCGGGCGGTTCGCCGCCGACGATCCATTCCGCGAGCAGGCGCCCCGCGCCGCCGGCATTGGCGATGCCGGCCGAATTGAATCCCGCGGCGACGAAGAAGCCGCCGACGTTCGGCGCCTCGCCAAGAATGAAGTTGCCGTCCGGCGTGAAGCTCTCAGGCCCGTTGAGCAGTTGGCGGATCTCGGCCGTCTCCAGGCACGGCGTGCGGTGGAGCGCCGCGTTCATGAGGATCTCGAACTGGTCCCAGTCCTCTGGCAGCAGCTGGAACTCGAACTTGTCGGGAATGCCGTTCATGCCCCACGGCTTGGCTTTGGGCTCGAAACCGCCCATGACGAGCCCGCCGACCTCCTCCTTGTAGTAGATGAAGCCGTCGGGATCGCGCATCACCGGCAGGTCGTGCGTCACCCCTTCGATCTTCTTGGTGACGATGTAGAAATGCTCGGCCGAGAACAGCGGCACGGTGACGCCCGCGAGCTTGCCGACCGCGCGCGACCACTGGCCGGCGCACAGCGAAACGGTTTCGCAGGCGATGTCGCCCTGGTCGGTCTTGACGCCGACGACGCGCCCGCCGCGCAGCACGAAGCCGAGCACCTTGACCTGCTCGATGATGCGCACGCCCCGGCTGCGCGCGCCCTTGGCGAGCGCCTGGGTGAGGTCGGTCGGATTGGCCTTGCCGTCGCCGGGCAGCCACACCGCGGCCTGCAGGTCGTCGGTCCGCATCAGCGGCCACAGCTTGCCGGCCTCGGCGGGCGAGATCATCTCCATCTCGACGCCGAAGCCGCGGGCCGAGGCGCGGTTGCGCTGGAGCTGGATGACGCGTTCCTTCGTGCGCGCGACGTTGACGCTGCCGACGCGGCGCCAGCCGGTCGCCAGCCCGGTCTCGGCCTCGAGCGAGGAATAGAGCTCGATGCCGTATTTGCTCATCTGCGTCATCGCGCGGTTCGGACGCATCTGCCCGACCAGCCCCGCCGCATGCCATGTGGTGCCGCAGGTCAGCCGACCCTGCTCGAGCACGACGACGTCGCGCCAGCCGAGCTTCGCCAGGTGATAGGCGACGCTGCAGCCGATGATGCCGCCGCCGATGACGACGGCCTGGGCCTGGGTCGGGAACGCGGTCATGGGAATTTCCGGTCGCTGATGCCAGACATTGGCATGCAACAATTTGCCACGACATGCAACACATTCGCGCAGACACGATCGCCCGCATCGGGCGTGCGCGCCGCGCTCAGCGCCGTCCGCCGGTCGCGATCAGGATCGAGGCGCCCTTCGCTTCGATCGCGGTCCGCAGGGCGCGCGGCGGCGCATCGTCGGTGATCAGCCAGCGCACCTTCTCGAAGTTGCCGATGCGCACCGGGGTTGTGCGGCCGAACTTCATGTGGTCGGCGACGACCGCGACCGACCGCGCTGCGGCGATCATGCGCGCGCGCAGTTCGCCGCCGGTGCGGGTGAAGTCGGTGATGTCGCCCGCGTCGGTGATACCGCCGACGCCGATGAAGGCGAAGTCGGCAAAATAGCGCCCGAGCATTTCGACCGTGTCGAGGCCGAGCGTCGCGTCTTCGTGCGCAAGGAGTTCGCCGCCGAGCAGAACGATCTTGTTCTCGTTGTGGCGGCCGAGCCGCCTGCAGACGCCGAGGTCGTTGGTGTAGATGGTGAGCCGCCGACGGCTCGCCAGCGCATCGGCGACGTGACGCGTCGTCGTACCCGAATCGACGATCACCGTCGCGCCGTCCTGCACCAGCGTCGCCGCCATCAGTCCGATCGCGCGCTTGCCTTCGGCGTTGACCGCCTCGCGTGCCGATTCGTGCGGTTCGTTGGGCGACAGCGACACGGCGCCGCCGTGCGTCTTGACCAGCGCACCGCGCGCGGCAAGCGCACTGATGTCGCGGCGGACGGTCTCGCGCGAGACGCGCCATTCGCCCGAGAGGTCGCTGATGGTGACCGCGCCGAGCCGGGCCAGGCGTTCGAGGAGCAGGCGCTGTCTTTGTTCGGCGAGCATCCGGGAGGTCCGGCAGGGGGCAACGGGCGAGCGATCTTCACCATAGCGCGGGGCCGGCTGCAAGTCCGCCCGCAAGCGTGCGGCTGCGCCGGAGCACGGCGGCGGGACGTGCTAGCATGTCGCCGGTGCCCCCGGCCGTCGGCCGGCGGCCGTCGCGATCGAGGATGGGACCATGACCGACACGGCAAGTTCGGCGCTCGTGCCGCCGCCGGTGCGATCGGCGCTGTGGCGCCGCGCCGCCATCGTGCTGGGCGCGCTCGCGTCGCTCGCGATGGTTTGGGGCGCGCTGATCTACCATCTCAACGAGGTGCACGAGAATGCCATCGATCGTGCCGAGGCCTCGACCGACAGCCTGGCACGCGCGATCGAGGAGAACGTCAATCGCTCGATCGAGGTGATCGATCAGGCCGTGCTCTTCGTGCGCCACGAGGTTCTTGAGGACGGCCCGCAGATCGACCTCAATCACATCCGTGCGACGGTGCTCCGCGGCAATCCGCTGTTCAATCTGATCGGCATCGTCGATGCGACGGGCCAGGTCCTGAACGTCACCGGAGCGCGTCCGGCGGCGCCGGTCAGCGTGGCCGATCGGGAACATTTCCTCGTCCACCGCCGCACGATGCGCGACGAACTCTATATCGGCGCGCCGATGATCGGCCGGATCAACGGCCGCTGGTCGCTGCAGTTCAGCCGTTCGGTCCGCAGGCCCGACGGCGAGCTGGCCGGCGTCGTCGTCGTCGCCGTCGATCCGTTCGAACTCGCGGCGTATTACCGGTCGCTCGATGTCGGCCCGGGGGGCGTCACGGCCGTTATCGGGACCGACCGCATCGTGCGCGCGCGGGTCGACAGCGGTCCGGGCGCACGGACCACGGTCACCACCGAACCCGGCGACAGCGCCATCGTCGACGAAGCGCGGCGGGCACCGCAGGGGCGGTTCTGGCATGTGGACGGCGACGGCGCGCGTCGGCTGATCGCCTATCGCAAGCTGGCAAACCACCCGCTGATCGTGGCCGTCGGCATGCACGAGGATGTCGTCTTCGCTCGCTATTGGCGCGACCAGCGCTTCGACACGGCCATCGCGGCCGCCGCCACGTTCGGCATCATCATCCTCGTCTCGCTCGTATTCTGGCAGATGGAGCGGCTCGTCCGCTCGGACGTCGCGCTGCGGCTCAACTTCTCGCGCTTCCGGGACGGAATCGAGAGCATGTCCGACGGATTCGCGCTCTACGATCGCGACGACCGGCTCGTCCTCTGGAATTCGCGCTTCACGGAGGTCCATCCGTACCTGGCCGGCGCGCTCTATCCCGGCATGCCGTTCCGCGAAGTGCTGCGCATCACCGCAGAGGCCCGCGTGTTGCCCGGGTCCAAGATCGACCACGAGCGGTGGATCGAGGAACGCTTAGCGCGCCGGGCTCAGCTGTCGAGCGAGGAACGGCAGACCGTGATGGCCGACGGCCGCGCGGTGAGCCTCAGCCGCCGGCGCACCGCCGAGGGCGGCAACGTCTCGATCGTCCGCGACGTCACCGACATCCGCGAAGCCGAACGGCGGCTGAAGAACAGCGAGCGGCGCTTCCGCGACTTCGCGGAGATGTCGTCCGACTGGTTTTGGGAGCAGGACGAGCAGGACCGGATGACGTACATTTCGCCGTCGCTCGAGAAGATCACCGGCGACCCCGCCCAGATGTATCTCGGCAAGACGCGCGAGATGGTGGTGCAATGGGGCGATGCGGCGCATTGGCACCGCTATCGCGAGGATATCGCCGCGCGCCGCCCGTTCCGCGACTTCCGCTTTCAGCGCTTCGATCAGCGCATCAACAAGGTCCGGCACTACTCGATCAACGGGGTGCCGGTCTTCGACGAGGCCGGCGCATTCAGGGGCTATCGCGGAACCGGACGAGAGATCACCCGGGAGGTGGAAGCCGAGGCGACGCTGCGCGTGATCATCGACTCGGTGCCGGCGATGGTGAACGCGAAGGACGTCGAGGGGCGCTATCTGGTGATGAACGCCTATCAGGCCCGGCTCTACGGCAGTGAGCCGGCGGCCGCGATCGGGCGGACCGCAGGGGAGTTTCTCGGGCCCGACTATGGCCGCCAGACCTCCACCCGAGACCGCCAGGTCGTCCTCACCGGCAAGGCGGTCGGCCCGTACGAGGAGCGGGTGCAGACCGCTGACGCCGTGGTGCGCGACTGGCTCACCAGCAAGGTGCCCCTCAAGGACGCGCAGGGCAACGTCGTCCAGATCATCACCGTCGGCGTCGACATCACCGCGCTCAAGGACGCCGAGCGGGCTCTGATGCGCGCGCAGGCGGAGCTCCGCGAAAGCGAGCAGCGCTTCCGCGACTACGCGGAGATCGCATCCGACTGGTTCTGGGAAACCGACTCGCAGCACCGCGTGCGCTTCGTGTCGGAACGCGTGCGGGCCTATGGCGGGGACCCTGATGCGATGGTCGGCCGCAATCACGTCGACGTCGTCATGGAAGGCATGGAGCGCGCCCCGGCGGCGGTGCATCTTGCCGACCTCGCCGCCCATCGCCCGTTCCGCGGCGTGCGCTTCGCCCTGCCGGTCGGCGACGGCCGCGTGCTGCGTGTGTCGTCGAACGGCAAGCCGATCGTCGCGAACGACGGCAGCTTCGTCGGATATCGCGGCTGCGCCACCGAAATCGGTCAGCAGGTCATGGCGGAGGAGGAGTTGACGCAGGCGAAGCTGCGGGCGGAGGCCGCCAGCCGGGCGAAATCGCAGTTCCTCGCCAACATGAGCCACGAAGTTCGCACGCCGCTGAACGGCATCATCGGGATGATCGAGGTGCTGCTCGACAGCACGCTCAATGCCGAGCAGCGCTTTCATGCGGAGATGGCCCGCAAGTCCGCGGACCAGCTGCTCGAGATCATCGGCAACGTACTCGACATGTCGAAGCTCGAGGCCGGCGCGGTGCAGCTCGAGCGCGAGCCGTTCGAGCTCGAGCCGATCGTCGAAGCGGTCGCGCAGACTTTTGCACCCGCCGCGCACGGCAAGGGGGTCGAGCTCTGCGTCGACGTCCGCCCGCGCGCGGCGCGTTGGTTCATCGGCGATCCGACGCGGCTGAAGCAGGTTCTCCTCAATCTCCTCGGCAATGCGACCAAGTTCACCGAGAAGGGCGAAGTGGTGATCGCCGCGGACGCCGCGGACGGCGAAGGCGGCGCGCCGGCCTTGACGTTCACGGTTCGCGACACCGGAATCGGGATTGCCCCCGACCAGATCGCGCGCCTCTTCGGCAAGTTCTCGCAGGCCGACGCGTCGATCGCCCGCCGCTTCGGCGGCAGCGGCCTCGGGCTCGCCATCTCGCGCGAGCTGGTCGAGCTGATGGGGGGAACGATCGACGTTCGCAGCGTCGCCGGCGAGGGGGCGACCTTCACTGTGTCGCTCGCGCTCCCTGAAGTGCCGGCGCCGCCGCAGGCCGCGCCGACGGCACCCAAGTTCGGTCGCGGCCGTCGCGCGCTGGTCGTCGACGATCACGAGATCAACCGGATCGTGTTCGGCCGGATGGTCGAGGAGCTCGGCTTCGCCGCAGAGACGGCCGGGTCGGCGGACGAGGCGATCGGCGTGCTGCAGCGCGCCTGGGCGCGGGGCGAGGACATCGACCTCGTGCTCGTCGACCGGCGGATGCCGGACGGCGACGGCGCTGCGCTGCCCGATCGGATCCGCTCGGTTGCAGGCGACCGGCGGATCGCCTTCGTCATGCTGGCGGCGTTGACCGACTCCCGTGCCGCCGCGCCCGCGGGTGCGCCGCGCGATGCCGTCCTTTTCAAGCCGCTGCTGCGCCGCGCGCTGATTGATGCGCTGGCGGCCCTGTTCGATGCTGCCGGTGTGCCGCCCGCCGTCGCCGCCGCGGCACGGCGCGAGCATGCCGTCGGCGCGGGTCAGTGGAAGATCCTGCTCGCGGAGGACGATCCGACGACGCGCTATCTGACGGCACGGTTCGTCGAGGCGCTCGGCTGCTCGGTCGACCTGGCAGGGGATGGAGCGGAGGCGGTTCGCCTCGCCGCGCACACGCCCTACGATCTGATCCTGCTCGACATGCGCATGCCGGTCATGGACGGCGTCGCCGCTGCGCGTGCGATCCGCAGCGGCGGCGGCGCCAGTCACGCGGTGCCTATCATTGCGCTGACGGCCAATGCCTTCACCGAGGACATCGCCGCCTGCCTCGCCGCCGGCATGAACGAGCACCTCGCCAAGCCGCTCCGCCGCGATGTGCTGGAGGAGGTGCTGCATCGCCATCTCGGCCGGCCCAGCGCCAGCGGCGGGCAGTCCGTCTCGTCGCCGGCTGCAGGCCGCGAGGGCGCGGTCCTGGCGCTCGACGACCTGGAGGCGGACATGTCGCGCGACGCGGTCGTGCGTCTCGCCCGCGTCTTCATCGAGGACCAGGGCGATCAGCTCGAACGCATGCAGGCAGCGTGGGCGGAGCAGGATCGCGGCGCCGTGGCCCGCCGCGCCCATTCCCTGAAGGGGTCGGCGCGGCTGTTCGGCGCGGCGCGGCTGACCGCGCAGGCCGAGGAGCTCGAGCAGAAGGCCTACTCGCTGTCTCCGAGCGAGGGCGAAGGATTGATCGGCGCACTGGCAGCGGAATTCGCGGCGGTCCGCGACATGCTCGTGACGCGCTATCGGATCGGCGCGGCCGAATAGCGCCGCGCCGCGTTCAGAGCGTCGAGGCCTTCGGGGGAGCGTTTGCGCCGTCGCCGGCCGAGGCGCGCAGCGGCGTGACGCGCTCGGCCGAAACCAGCGGCGCCTCCGGCGCCGCCTTCGCGGCGGCGGGTGTGCGCCGGGTCCGGCGCGGCTTGCCGGCCGGCCCGTAGTAGCCCGCATAGTACTCGACGACCTCGATCGTGCCCTGCACCTTCGACAGCACGAAACCGGCGAGCGGGCGTTCCACCCGCCGCAGCCGCTTGATCGCGGCGTCGATGGTCCGCCGCTGGGTGCTGCGCCAGCCGATGACCAGCGCGATCGCGTCGCAGTGGCGCGCGAGGACCACCGTGTCGGTGACGCTCATGACCGGAGGGGTGTCGATCAGCACAAGATCGTAGGTCCGCCGCGCATCGGCGACGATCGATCCCCATGCGGGCGACGACAGCATGGCCTGGGGCGAGTCGGTCGCTTCCGCGGCGCAGAGATAGTGGAGGCCGGACGCCATATCGGTCTGCACCGCATCCGTCCACGCACCGTGGCCGCCGAGGACGTCCTCGAAGTCGAGCCGTCCGGCCGGCTGGTCGAACAGCTCGCCGATCTGCGGGCGGCGGAAGTCGGCTTCGATCACCAGGACCCGCCGGCCGTCCTTGGCGAGGACGCGGCCGATTGCGGCGGTGAGCGACGTCTTGCCCTCGCCGGCAAGCGCGGATGTGATCAGCAGGATCTTGGGCGGTTCGGGCGTGTCGGCGCGACGCATCGCCTCCACGATGCCGCGCACCGTCTCGGCCGCCGCGGATGCGGGATTGTGGAGGACGAAGTCGACGAGACTCTTGCTGCTGCGCTTCCAGCGCACCAGCGGGAGCGCGCCGAGCGCGGGCAGGCCGGTGGCGCTCTCGATCTCCTCGACCCGCTCGTAGCCGCGGTCGAGTTCGCCGAGCAGCAGCGCGAGCGCCGCGGCCAGCAGCAGCCCGACGACGCCGCCGCTGCCGACGAACATCGCGGTCTTCGGCCCGTTCGGGTTGGACGGCGCCACCGCGACGGTGACGATGCGCGCGTCCGCCTGGTTGGAGCGCGAGGGCTGGGCCGTCTGCTGCGCCGTCTCCTGGAAGCGCTGATAGATCGTGCGCTTGGCATCGGCCTCGCGCAGCAGCAGCGCGAGCTGCGCTTCGGATTCGGCACTGCGCGTCGCCGTGCCCTGGATCGCGCGCAGCTGCGCCTGAAGCGCGCCGACGCGCGATCGCGCGGCGGTCGCCTGATTGGCGAGCGACTGGCGGATGCGTTCGGTCTCGGTCGTGATCTGGGTGCGCAATTCGCGCAGCTCGTTGTCGATGATCTGGCGCTGCGGATGGTTCGGGCCGAGGCGCGTCATCAGGTCGCTCTGGCGAGCGACCGCCTCGGCCTCGCGTTCGCGCAGGCGCGAGATCAGCGACGAGTTCACCGCGAGCGTCGAAGCGGCGCCGCTGCCGGCGCTGCGCAGATTCGCTTCCGCGGTCGTCGCCTCGGCCTGCGCGATGATCAGCTGGGTGTTGAGCTCGGCAAGCTGCTGCTGCGTGACCGTGCCCTGGCGCGTGTCCACCAGGCCGTGGCGCTGCCGATAGTCCTGCACGGCCTGGTCCGCCGCGTCGACCTCGCGGCGGAGCTGGGCGATGCGTTCGTTGAGATAGGCGTTGGCATCCGCCGTCGCCTGCATCTTGGCCGCGATCTGCGCCGTGATGTAGCTCTCCATCACCGTGTTGACCACGCGCGCGGCGAGCTGGGGGTCCTCGCTGAGGAAGCTGAGCGCGATGACGAAGCTGCGCGCATCGTTGTTGACGTCGAGCCGCTGGAGGACGCCGCGCACCGTGGCGTCGATGACTTCCTCCGGCGTCGGCTCGCGCTGCAGCGGCCGCGGCAGGCGCAGGCCGATGTCGTCGAGCGTTCCGACCATGCCCGCAGGAAGCGTGCCGCGCAGGCCCCCGAGCCACTGCGCGATCCGCCCGGGCGGCCGCAAATAGGGGTTCAGTTCCGGCTGCGTCGTCAGGCCGAGCTCCATCACCACCGATTCGATGATCGAGCGCGAGCGCATGATCAGGATCTGGCTGCGCACGATCGAACTCGGATCGCCGGGGACGAGCGAGAACGGGTTGGTGAACTGGCTGCGCACGTCGGGCAGCGTGAGCTGCTGGGTCTCGAGGATCAGCGAGCCGTCGGCAACAAAGGTCTGCGGCATCTGCCGCGCGACGAGCAGGCCGCCGAGGGCAAACGCCAGCGCGGCGCCCGCGATCAGCAGCTTGCGGCGCCACAGCGCGCTGAGGATTTGTCCCAGGCTGCGGTCGGTCGTCTTGAACTTCAGCGCCATTGCTGCTCGTTAACGCGGCGAAGCCGCAATTCTCCCGCCCTCACCCCGCAAGTGTAGCACTTGCGCCGGGCGGCCAGCCAATTCAACAGCCTAACCGTTGGGGATCGGTTAACTCTGGTGCAGCGCGGCCGGTGGCCGCGACGCGGCTCAATACGCGCCGGCGCGCCGCATGACGGCGCGGAACGTCTGCAGCAGGATGGTCAGATCGCGCCGGAGCGACCATTCCCTCGCATAGCGTGAATCGAGCGCAACCCGCTGGTCATAGGCCACATCGTTGCGGCCGCTCACCTGCCACAGGCCCGTGATGCCGGGTCGGCACGAAAGATAGTCGGCAATGCGCGTGCCGTAGCGGGCGATCTCAGCCTGAACGATCGGCCGCGGCCCGACGAGGCTCATGTCGCCTGCCAGGACGTTGAACAACTGCGGCAGCTCGTCGAGACTCGAACGGCGCAGGAATCCGCCCAGCCAAGTCACCCGCGGGTCGCGGCGGAGCTTGAATTCGGCCTCCCACTGGGCCCGGGCGGCGGGATCCTGCGCCAGCAGCGCTGCCAGTGCGCGGTCGGCCTCGACGACCATCGAGCGGAATTTCAGGCACGTGAATGCGACGCCGGCTGCGCCGACCCGGCGGTGGCGGAACAGCACGGGGCCGCCGTCGAGTTTCACCAGCAAAGCGATCACGACCATCAACGGGGCGGCGGCGATCAGCAACGCCAGGGCGCCGACCACGTCAAACAACCGTTTTGCAGCCGACGCGCGCGGCAGAACTCCGCGGTAGCGCGCGGCCAGGAGGGAAGCCGAAGCGTTGATGGCGTTGGCGTTGGTGGTCGTCGGCATGGTGGTGTGGCGCCTGCGTGCCCGACGGATGCATCTTTCGCGGGTGCAAAAACCCTCGAATCGCCGTCGCCTTGCGCAGTCGTCGTTGCTCCGGAATTCGTTAACGCGTCTTTACCAATGCGGCAAAAATGCCTGATCGGTCGCGCGGCGCGCAAGGATTCAAGTTTAGGCGAATGCAGTTTTTCGGCCGGCTTGCGGATAGGGATCGACAAGTATCTTGCCATATCTAGCTAAAATCATAAGGTATATTGTTTGTAATAATGTAGAGATTATGTAAAATACACGATCAATATTCTCATGATATACCTGGGCATTTTAGATATATTGCGCGGAAAGTAATAAATATTAACCAATATTTTGTTTATTTTTCGGAAAATCCTCTCCGACATGATCAACGGTGACGCAGTAAGGTGAGCTGCTTCCGGCCCATGACTGTCCGATTTCGAAGATTAACAACTTGGGAGAGATCGCCGACTACACACCCTGATGTAGCGGCATCCGACGTGTGGCTCGCATGTGCGAGCGGCGGCTTTCCGGTTCGAGACGCAGATCAGCCCCGGGGGCGGCACTTCCCGAATCGGGATGCGTTGGCGGCGCGGTCGATCAGGTCAGCGACAGGGCCGTGATGATCAACGCCCAACCGGTTAGGCCAAGCAGGGCACCCATCAGGATGCCGGATGCTGTTGCCAGCGGATCGACGCGTGTCATCGCGGCGGCCCTCGGCTGCGATCCCTCCCTGCGGGCGATGTCGTTCGATGCGCTATTCAGCATTCGACCTCAACTCCGCGTTGCGCACTCTATCAGAGTTGCGACGCGATGTCCGATCGAAGGAGCCTAGACCTGAGGGATTGAAGCGAACGTTAACGCCGGCTCAACCGCACGCGGGCGCCTTGTGAAGGGTCATGCAGCAGTGCCAGAACGCCCAGCGCAGTCCCGGGATATGGGCGAGCCCGCGGTCGAGCGCGATGCAGACCTTCAGCAGCGGTTCCTGAACGGCCGGCCTGCGGAAC
>JAEUKZ010000235.1 GCA_016793045.1 Alphaproteobacteria bacterium | reverse complement strand
CGACCGACGGCGAGCGCGCCGCGCTCGAGGATCTCGCGCGCACGCTCGAAGGGTTCCGCGCCGTGCCCGCGGCCGCACTCGACTCCGAGAAGATCCAGTTCGAGGTCTACGAGGTCGGCAAGCGCCACGGCTTCGCCGCGGACCTCAAGGCGTGGTTCGCAGGGCTCTACGAGATCCTGCTGGGGACCCAGCAGGGCCCGCGCATGGGCGCGTTCATCGCCATCTCCGGTGTCGCCGAGACGATCGCGCTGATCGGCCGCGCGCTCGCCGGCGAGGATCTCGGCAAGGCCGCCTGAACGCGCGTTCGGTATTCGAACGGGTTATTCACGCGCATAGCAGGTGAATAGCGGATCCGTCTGCGCATCCAGAGGCTTACGGCGGCTATTCAAATATGCAGTGGGGTGGCGCACCACCCGCGCCGCCAGGCACGTCGTGGCACGCAGACGGAATCCGGCACCGATTTGTGTACTGGTTTTGTTCGACACTGTCAAGGCTTCCACGCTCCGCCCGGCCGGGCCGGACGGAGCGATCGAAGCGGGCGCCGTCAGGCCGGCACGCGGCGGTCGTATTCGCTGCGCAGTCGCAGCCACGTGTCCCAGAACGGCGCCGGCGCCGTGCCGCTCACGCGCGCGACCAGGATGTCGAGATGGGCGTGCCAGCCGGCACCAACCATCGTCATCATCGAGCGCTCGGGCAGGCGGCGATGGGTGAGGGTGAGCAGCACCTGCCGGCCCTTCGGCTCCAGCTCGATCGTCACGTCGCCGCTGCGGCTCCAGGCGAAGGAGATCTTGCGCGGCGGGTCGATCTCGGTGATGCGGCTCTGCATCCGGTGCTCCTCGGAGAAGCCCTGCGGGCGGGCGCCGGGCGGATCGGTGAGTTCGTCGTTGCGCCAGACGAGCTCGAACGGCGCACCGACCTCGAGCTCCATCGCGCCCGCGGCCAGCCATTTGCGGCGCAGATCGCCGTCGGTGAGATAGGCCCAGACGCGTTCGATCGGACCGGGCAGCAGGCGTTGGATCGTGAGCGTGGCGGGCTCGGTCAGCACGCCATAGGCATCGAGCGTCGCAAGATCGGTCATCGGTCATCTCCTTTGCGTTTTCGGACGGGGGATTTGCCGGCGTCCTCCGCGCGGAGAAGCCGTTCGAGCACGTCGAGGCGGGCGTTCCAGAAGCGCTCGTAGAAGCCGAGCCACTCATGCGCGCTGGCGAGCGGCCCGGGGTCGAGGCGGCACAGATGCGTGCGGCCGCGCACCTCGCGCCGGATCAGCCCGGCATTCTCCAGCACCTTGATGTGCTTGGACGCGGCGGCGAGCGACATCGCGAAGGGCTCGGCGAGCTCGCCGACCGTGCGCTCTTTGTCTGCAAGGTCGCGCAGCATGCGCCGGCGCGTGGCGTCGCCGAGAGCGTGGAAGATGGCGTTCAGCTGAGGCGTCTGTAATTCAACCATGTGGTTGAATATGAGCGCGCGCCGGCGAAATGTCAACCATCTGGTTGAATGATTCGGCGACGCCCGATGCGGGCCGGTGCGCGCACCGCCGCCGGGAGGGGCTAGGCGGCGGCGCGCCGGCGGCGGATCAGCGGCAGCAGGAGGAGGGCGGGCAGGACGAGGGCGAGCGTCAACGGCTCGGGCACCGACATCCGCACGCGATAGATATCGACCCCGCCGTCGATCTCGACGCCGGCCACGAAGCTGTAGGTGTTGTAGAGCCCGGTGAACAGCAGCGACGCGAAGTCGCCGCTGATCCCATCGAGCGCGCTGGAGCGCACGATGTCGAATACGACATCGCCACCGATGTCGGAGAAGGAAGAGAAGTCCAGCCGCAGAGTGCCGGCGAGCACCGCGGTGCCGGCGTCGATCGCGCCGTATTCGCTGCCACGGACGAGCCCGTCGACGTCGATGATCAGCGTCGCGCCGTCGCCGAGGGTGAACTGGCTGGTCACCGCCATGAAGCTGTTGTCCATCAGCAGCGTGCCGGTGCCGAGCGCGAACGAGCCGGCGATCGAAGCGGTCGACTGGCGCAGCAGGATGTGAGCTGTGCCGCCGGCGCCCTGGCCGGCTGAGACGGCCTGCGCGGTCAGCGCCGTCGCGGTCAGGTCGAGCGTACCGACGGCGGTGCCGCCGGAGGAAATGCCGATGAACAGCGTGTTGGCGACATTCAACGTGCCGCCGCCGGCGGTCAGCGCCCCGGTCGCCTGGCCGCCGGCCAGGGAGATGCCGACGTTGAGGAAGGTGAGCGGCACCGCCGACGTGTCGATCGCGCCGACGCTGAGCGAGCCGTTGACCACGCCGCCGTTGGTCTGGCCGATCACGATCCCCGTCGCTGAGGCGCTGAGCGTGCCCTCGACGACGACGGTGCCGGTCGCGGTGTTGACGGCGCTGCCGTCGCGGTCCGGCCCGAAGGTCGTGCCGATGAACGCGCCGGTGCCGGGCTGGAAGGCGAAGTTGCCGCCGTTGGCGACCGCGAACGATCCGGTCGCCGTGCTGCCGACCTGGGAGAGATCGCTGGCCGAGATGTTGCCGACGATGAAGAAGCCGGCAGCCGAGCCGGCGTTGCCGGCGATGCTGACCGAGCCGTTCGCCACCGAGCCGCCGGCCGCGCCGAAAATATTGCCGACGGTGACGCCGGCGAAGTTGAGATTCTGCGGGCCGCCGAGAGCGAGCACGCCGGTGGCGCTGCCCTGGCCGGCGTCGGTGCCGAGGATCGAGCCGACCGTCACGAAGCCGACCGCCGCCGGCGGCAGCGCGCCGCTGCCGATCACCGTGCCCTGGGCAACCGAGCCGTCGCCGAAGCCGCCCGTCAGCACGCCGATCTGGTAATTGGTGAACCCCGACACGCCGCCCGCGGCCTCGACCGATCCGATTGCGCTGACGACCTGACCCGCGCTGGCGCTCGCCGTGCCGACGAACAGGCCGCCGTTGCCGATCAGGGCGCCGGTGCCGCCGATCTCGATCGTGCCCTGCGCCGTGCCGTTCGCGGTCGTTCCGACCGAGACGCCGCCGTTCACGCGCAGCGTGCCGTCGCCGGCGATCAACGATCCGGTCGCCTGGCCGCCGGCCTGGGAGGTGCCGACGCTGAGGAACGAGAGCGGGATCGCGACCGTGTCGATGGCGCCGACATTGAGCGAGCCGTTGACGATGCCGCCGCTGGTCAGGCCGATGCTGATCTGGGTGCCCGCGGCCGAGAGCGTGCCCTCGACGACGACGGTGCCGGTCGCGGTGTTGACCAGGCTGCCGTCGCGGTCCGGCCCGAAGGTCGTGCCGATGAACACGTTGGTGCCGGGCTGGAACGCGAAGTTGCCGCCGTTGGCGACCTGGAACGATCCGGTGGCCGTGCTGCCGACCTGGGAGAGATCGCTGGCCGAGATGTTGCCGACGATGACGAAGCCGGCGGCCGAGCCGGCGTTGCCGGCGATGCTGACCGAGCCGTTCGCCGCCGAGCCGCCGGCCGCGCCGAAAATGTTGCCGACCGTGACGCCGGCGAAGTTGAGATTCTGCGGGCCGCCGAGAGCGAGCACGCCGGTGGCGCTGCCCTGGCCGGCGTCGGTGCCGAAGATCGCCCCGACGGCCACGTTGCTGACAGACGACGGCGCCGGTGCGCCGAGGCCGATGACCGAGCCGTTCGCCACCGAGCCGGCGCCGACGGCGCCGGTAAGCGTGCCGACCCGATAGGCGCTGAAGCCGGACACGCCGGCGGCGGCCGAAACCGTGCCGGTCGCGATGATGACCTGGCCGTCCGCCGCGGGCGCTCCCGTACCGACGAACAGGCTGCCGAATCCGCCGCCGAGAAGCTGGCCGGCGCCGGTGATCGCCACGGTGCCGGTGGCGGTCTGACCGGACAACGAGACCGTCCCGACCTCGACCGTGCCGCCGACGAGGATGGTGACGCCATTGCTGGTGATCGTACCGATGCCGGTCCCGAGCGAACTTGTGCCGACATGGAGGCTGCCGAGCGAGGGTGTGGAGGCCGGGGGGCTCGCGAGCGTGGCGGTGCCGCCATTGCTGATGACGACCACGCCGCCTGCGAGTGGGACCTGCGACGGATTCCAGTTCGACGCGTCGAACCAGTCGTCGATGCCGGGGTCTGTCCATTCTTGGGCCGACGCCGGCAGGTCGGCCGCAAGGATGCCGACCCCGAGTCCGGCAACGCCGAGTACCAGCCTGCACCAGCGCTGCGCGCGGCGGCCTGCCTGTCGATTGGCCATCGTCCCTCACCTGATCCGCACGGGGCAGCGGCACGGTGCGCACCGCTGCCATGCGTGAACCGATTCAACCGAAAGTAGCTGCGCGAGCTTCTTGTCGATCGTCGACGCGGCGATGTTGTCCTGGTGAGCCCCGCAAATTCCGGACCACAAGCGACTTCTGATTAAGTTCCTATGACTTAGACGAAGCGCGCAGCGCCCAATCAGTCGACTCTGTAAGACATTCCGACAGGTTTCGCGACCGATGCCGGCGGCGGTGGCGGTGTCCCGGCGCGCCATTGGGCTGGCCGCGGGCGGCTCACCCGCTACACTTCGAGCCGGCAACGATGCAACTTTAGATCGTACGCCGCGACGAGGCCGTCGGCGCGCCGCCTTTTGCACACCCATCGATGCCGGCGACACGTGCGCGGGAGGTTGCGATTGCGTGGGGAGAGCACCGCCTGGACGACGGCGCGGTTCTGGGGATTTCCAGCCGGACGGCCTAGGATGGGCCAGCCACGAACGAGCGGGCCGGGCGATGAAGCTGGCGGTTGCGGTGCTGGACAGGGACGACTGGCGGTCCAACACCGACATCATCGTCGCGGTGGATACCCGCCGGCGAAGCCTCACCTGGATTCCGCGCGACCTGTGGTCGCCGCGCCATGCCGACCGGATCAACCGCGCCTTCGCGATCGGCGGCGGCCCGGCGCTGCTGGCCGGCCTGCGCGAACTGGGCTTCCCGTGCCGCGGCCTGATCTGCCTGCGCCGCCGTGCCAGCGAGGCGGCGCTGGAGGGGGTGCGGGTCACCGTCCCGGTCGGCGAGCGGCTCGACTTCTGGTACCCGCTGCATCCGACGCGGCCGATCGAGGAGGGACGCAAGCAGATTTCGTTTGCGCCGCCTGCGGAAGAACTGACGGGCGAGCGGCTGCACCAGTGGATCGGCGCGCGGATGATGGTTGGCCGCGCGGGCTCGGACCTCTTCCGGATCGCGCGTCAGCAGACGCTGCTGAAGGCGATGCTTGCCGCCGGGGTCGACTTCGCG
>JAEUKZ010000196.1 GCA_016793045.1 Alphaproteobacteria bacterium | reverse complement strand
CGGCATCAGCCGCTACGGCAGCCCGGTGATCGCCGTCATCAACGAGCATCTCGGGCCGCTGCTGGCGGGCGAGCCGGCGCTGGCGACCGAGCGGCTGTGGGACATGATGGCGCGCCTGCAGTCGCCCTATGGCGCGCCCGGTCTCGGCGCCTATGCGATCAGCGCCATCGACCTCGCGCTGTGGGACCTCAAGGGGAAGGTGCTCAAGCGCCCGGTGTGGGAGCTGATCGGCGGCCCGTCGCGCCCACACGTCGACTGCTACGCCACCGGCAACGACACCGACTGGCACATGGAGCTCGGCTTCCGCGCGACCAAGCTCGCCTGCCCGCACGGGCCGGCGGACGGCCTCGCGGGACTCGACGCCAACGAGGCGCTGGTGGCGCGCACGCGCGCGCTGATCGGCCGCGATGTCGAGTTGATGCTCGACTGCTGGATGGCGTTCGACGTCGAATACGCGGTGCGCCTCGCCGAGCGTCTGCAGCCTCACCGCCTGCGCTGGATGGAAGACTGTCTCGCGCCCGACGATCTCGACAGCCACGAGGCGCTGCGCCGGCGCTTGCCGTGGATCGGGCTCGCGACCGGCGAGCACTGGATGATGCCGTCGAACTTCGCGCATGCCGCCGCGCGCCGCGTTGCCGACATCTTCCAGCCCGACGTGGCCTGGGTCGGCGGCCTCACGGCGTGCCTGCGCATCGCCGCGATCGCCGATGCGGCGGGGATCGCCGTCATTCCGCATGCCGGCATGAACACCCCCTACGGCCAGCATTTCGGCTACGCGGTTCCGTGCAGCCCGTGGGGCGAGTTCTTCGTCGGGACCGCGCCGGGCATTCCGCTCGCCGAGACGCGGCTCTTCCCCGGCATGGCGGTTCCCGAGAACGGCCGCCTGGTCCCGTCGGACGCGCCCGGCTTCGGGCTCGGCGTCACCCTCGACGACATCGCCGCGATGCGGCCGTAGCGGGCGGGATGCTCCCATACCTGCTTCGGCGTATCGGCATGGCCGCGCTGGTCGTGTTCGTCGCGGTCAGCGTCAACTTCATGATTCCGCGGCTGATGCCGGGCGACGCGGTCGAGCAGCAGCTCTCGGCCATCTCCGCGGCGGGCGGACAGGTCGGCGACATCCAGGCCGCGGCGGCGGCGCTGCGCGAACGCTACGGCCTCGACCGTCCGCTGTTGACGCAGTATCTCGACTATCTCGGCCACGCCGCGCGGCTCGATCTCGGCGTCTCGATCGCGCACTACCCGGAGCGCGTCGCCGAGGGCGTTCTGGCCTCGCTGCCGTGGACGATCGGGCTGCTCGGCACGGCGACGCTGATCAGCTTCGTCGTCGGCACGATGCTCGGCGGCATGCTCGCCTGGCCGGGCGCGCCGCGCGCGCTCAAGGTCGTGGCGCTGCCGCTCGTCGTGCTGTCGGCGGTCCCGTACTTCATGCTCGGCGTCGTGCTGCTCGCCATCTTCGGCCTCGCCTGGCCGGTCCTGCCGGTCGCCGGCGGCTTCCCCTTCGGCCACGTGCCGCAGGCCGATCTGCAGACGACGGGGCTGATCCTCTACCACGCCATCCTGCCGGCCGCGTCGATCGTGCTGGCTTCGCTCGGCACCTGGGCCGTCGCGATGCGCGGGATGCTGGTGGGCGTGCTCGGCGAGGACCACATCATGCTCGCGGAGGCGAAGGGCCTGTCGCCGCGGCGCATCTTCTTCGCCTACGGCATGCGCAACGCGCTGCTGCCGCAGCTCACCCAGCTCGCGCTCAAGCTCGGCCTGCTGGTCTCGGGCGCGATCCTGGTCGAGGTGATCTTCGCCTATCCGGGGATCGGCTACCGGCTCTATCTCGCGATCGGCCAGAAGGACCTGTTCGTGATCCAGGGCATCGTCCTGCTGCTGTCGATCTCGATCGCGCTGGTGATGCTGCTGCTCGACCTGCTCTACCCGCTGATCGATCCGCGCGTGACGACGAGGCAGGCATGAGGGAGGTCCTGCACCGCATCCTGCGCGAAAGGCTGCTGCTGCTCGGCCTCGGCCTGCTGCTGTTCCTCGCCCTGCTCTCGGCGCTCGCGCCGCTGATCGTCGACACGTCGCTCGCCGAGATCGGCTCGTCGCGGCCGCGCCGGCCGCCCGGCGGGGCGCATCCGCTCGGCACCGACACGCAAGGCCGCGACGTCTTCGCCTCGCTTCTGCTCGCGGTGCCGCAGACGATGAAGATCGGCCTGCTGGCCGGCCTGATCGGCCTCGGCGTCGGCGGGCTGCTCGGCCTGCTCGCCGGCTGGTTCCGCGGCCTGACCGACGCGGTCATCCGCACCGCCGCCGACGTGATGATGACGATTCCGGCGATCGCGGTGCTCGTGCTCGTCGCGACCAGCGTGCGCACGATGACCGTGACCCTGATGGCGGTGATCGTCGCCGGCCTGTCCTGGATGATCCCGACCCGTGCGGTTCGCGCGCAGGTGCTGTCGCTGCGCGAACGCTCCTGGGTCGACGTCGCGCGGCTCAACGGCGTCGGCGGCTTCGAGCTGGTGATGCGCGAGATCCTGCCCAATCTCGCGCCCTATCTCGCGGCGAGCTTCGTGATCGCGGTGGCGGGGGCGATGCTGGCGACGGTCGGCCTCGAGGCGCTCGGTCTCGGGCCGCAGAACGAGCTGACGCTCGGCATGATGATCTACTGGGCGCAGTACTCGGGCGCGATCCTGCGCGGCATGTGGTGGTGGTGGGTGCCGCCGGTCGTCGCGCTGGCGCTGATCTTCGTCGGGCTGCTCGCGGCCTCGACGGGGATGGACCGCCTGGTCAATTCGCGGCTGCGGGCCGAGGGATGAGCGCGCCGGTCCTCTCGGTGCGCGATCTCGTCGTCGAATTCGCGACGTCGCGCGGCGTCGCGCACGCGGTCAACAGCGTCAGCTTCGATCTCGAGCCCGGCGAACGGCTCGGCCTCGTCGGCGAGAGCGGATCGGGCAAGACCACGACGGCGCTCGCGCTCATGCGGCTGATCCGGCCGCCCGGTCGGATCGTCGGCGGCTCGGTCGTCATCGACGGCGTGGACGTGATCGCGGCGGCGACGGCGGCGCTGCGGCGGCTGCGCGGTGCGCGCATTGCGCTGGTGCCGCAGGGGGCGATGAATGCGCTCAACCCCGTGCTCACCATCGCGACGCAGTTCGAAGATCTGTTCGCCGCGCACGGCCAGCCCTGCACGCGCGCGCGGATCGCCGAACTGCTCGCCTCGGTCGGGCTCGATCCGGGCGTCGCCGACCGCCATCCGCACGAGCTCAGCGGCGGGATGAAGCAGCGCGTGTGCATCGCGCTTGCCGTCGCATTGCGGCCGGCGGTCATCGTCGCCGACGAGCCGACCAGCGCGCTCGACGTCATCGTCCAGAAGCAGGTGCTGCGCACGCTGGCGCGCGTCCAGCGCGAGCTCGGCGCCGCGGTCGTCATGGTCGGCCACGACATGGGGCTGATGGCGCAGTTCGCGCATCGCGTCGGCGTGATGTACGCGGGGCGGCTGGTCGAACTCGGTGACGTGCGGCGCATCTTCGCCGACCCGCGCCATCCCTACACGCGCATGCTGATCGACAGCCTGCCGGGCTTCGGGCAGCGCGGCGTGTTCAAGGGAATTCCCGGCGTGGCGCCGTCGCTGCTGGCGCCGCCGCCGGGCTGCCCGTTCCACCCGCGCTGCCCGCGCGCCGGCGCCGTCTGCTCGGCCGAGCTGCCGCCGCCGCTCGACCTGCCCGACGGCCGCATCGTGCGCTGCCATTTCGCGCAGGAGGCAGCCGATGCCGCTTGAGGTCGAGGGCGCGGTCGTCGAGTTCGGCGGCGGGCTGTTCGGCGGCCGGCGCAAGCAGGCGCTGCGCGGCGTGACCGTGCGCCTGCCGGCCGACCGCCCGCACGTGCTCGCGGTGGTCGGCGAGAGCGGCAGCGGCAAGACGACGCTCACCCGGCTGCTGCTCGGATTCCTGCGGCCCACGCGCGGCCGCGTGCTGTGGCGCGGGCGGGACCTCGCGAGCCTGGATGCCCAGGCGCGGCGCGACTACCGGCGCGATGTCCAGGCGGTGTTCCAGGATCCGTTCGGCGCCTACAACCCGGCCTATCGCGTCGACCGCATGATGCTGCTGCCGGCGCGCCGCTTCGGCCTCGCGGCGTCGGGGGAGGAGGCGCGCGCGCTCGCCGAAGCGGCGCTGAGCGCCGTGGGCCTGCGTCCGGCGGAGACGCTCGGGCGCTACCCGCACCAGCTCAGCGGCGGCCAGCGCCAGCGCCTGATGGTGGCGCGCGCGATCATGCTCAGGCCGAAGGTGATCGTCGCCGACGAGCCGGTGTCGATGGTCGACGCCTCGCTGCGCGCGACGATCCTCGAAAGCCTGTGGCGGCTGCGCCACGAGGCGGGCATGTCGCTGGTCTACGTCACCCATGACCTGACAACCGCCTATCAGGTCGCCGACACCGTGATGGTCATGCGCAACGGCGAGGTCGTCGAGGAAGGCGACGTCGAGCAGGTGATCCGCGCGCCGCGGCATCCCTACACGCAGGAGCTCGTCGCCGCGGTGCCGCCGCCCGATCCGACCATCGACTGGGGGCTCGAGGACCGCGTCGCCTGAGCGTCCCGATCAGGCCTTCGGCAGCTCGGGCAAGGGATCGAGCGGGAAGATCGGCCGGCGCAGATTCCGGTAGGGCAGGATCGACAGGTCGCTGGCGCAGGGCCCCGGCGTCGCCACGGTGAAGCTCGCCGCCGCGATCGGATCGTAGGCGCGGCGATGGGCGACCGCCGCCTTCACGCCGATGACGGCGAGGGCGCGCGGCTCGATGCCCTGGCTGCGCAGCTGGCCGAGATCGAAGGGCGGCGTCTTGCGGCTGGTGAGCAGGATCGTCACGCCTTCGTGGCGCACGACGGCGCACGGTCCCATGTCGATCGCGGTGCCTTGCGATGCGGCGAGATGGCTCTGACGGTCCTCGAGCGTGAAGCGGCCGTCGCTGCGCGAGATCAGCTCGACGTCGAGGGGCAGCGGGCCTTCGTCGATGCGGTTGCGCTTGCCGCCGATCGCGAGCGCCGTCCGCCCGCCGATGGCGACGGCCTGCAGCGCCGCGACCGCTTCGGGATCGGCGATGACGACGGCGGAGCGCGGCGTGCGGTGGCGCACGAGCGCGCGCAGGACGCCGGTGCCGTCGCCGGCGGCGCCGCCGCCGATATTGTCCGATGGCTCGACGAGCAGGATCGGACCCTTGTCCGACGGCTTCAGATCGCGCAGCACGTCGTCGACCGGCCGATCGCGCGGCACGCCGGCTGCCCGCAGGGTCCAGGCGCAGTCGGCGAGGCGCGCCAGCGCCCGGTTCGCGGCCGCCTCGTCGCCGACGGTGACGACGGTGAAGCTGACGCCGGCATCGGGAACGTCGGCGAAGGCGAAGCCGGGCACGACGTTGACCGCCCAGATCTCGGGGTTCTCGGCCTCGATCGCGCGTGCGAGGCGCTCGAGGTCGGCCACCGGCGTGTCGGCCGAGCCGGTGCCCGTCGGCGGCCAGATGATCGGCGGATGGCGCCAGAATGTCCGCGGCACACGGCCGGTTTCGAGCGCGCGCGCCAGCAGATCGGCGCCGCGCATCGCGCTCTCGCGCGCGTCGACATGCGGGTTCTCGCGATAGCCGACGAGGCCGTTCGACAGCGCCGCCATGCGCGCGGTGAACACGGCGTGCAGGTCGAATACGCCGAAGATCGGCAGATCGGCCGCACCCGGCAGCGCACGGATGCGCGCGAGCAGCTCGCCCTCCGGATCGTGGCAGCCGTCGGTGACCATGGCGCCGTGCAGCGCGAGATAGATCGCATCGAGGCCTTGCGCCAGGGCGGGAACGAGCGTCGCCTCGACGTCGCGCCAGAACGCCTCGAAGACCGCGTGCTCGACCACGCCCGAGGGCATGGCCCCGTAGTCCGGTCCGGGGACGATCCGCCAGCCGCGGCGTTCGGCGACTTCGAGGACGCCGTCGATCTGCGAGCCGTCGCCGCGATGCTTCATGATGTCGCCATCGCGGCGGCGGCGGAACTGGTCGAGCCCGGTCTTGTCGGAGACGAAGCCGTGCGTCTCGTGGAAGAGCCCGGCGAGGTAGATGCGTTTCGTCATGGTCGTAGCTGTACCCGGAATCGGCCGGCGATGCGCGGGCGACGTGCGCGCGCGGGCGCAGGATTTCGCCGCATGAAAAGCCGTGCGGCTTGCCTGGGTCCCTGAACTGCAGTGCAATGAGGCCCACCATCGGGCCGGAGACCGATCACGCCAATGCGCATCTTTGCCGCGTCGCTTGCCACCGAAACCAACACCTTCGCGCCGATCCCGACGGATCGCCGTGCGTTCGAGCAGGCCTTCTACGCACCGCCGGGCACGCACCCGGACACGCCGACGCTGTGCACCGCGCCGATCATCGCCGCGCGCAAGCGCGCCAAGGCCGAGGGGCTGACGCTGATCGAGGGCACCGCCACCTGGGCGGAGCCCGCGGGCCTCGTCGGCAGGAAGGTCTACGAGGATTTGCGCGACGAGATTCTCGGACAGCTCCGTGCGGCGCTGCCGGTCGATGTCGTGCTGTTCGGCCTGCACGGCGCCATGGTGGCCCACGGTTACGACGACTGCGAGGGCGACCTGATGCAGCGGGCGCGTGCGATCGCCGGCGACGATGCGGTGATCGGCTGCGAGCTCGACCTGCACTGCCACCTGACCGCGGCGATGCTCGAGGCGGCGGACGTCATCGTCACCTTCAAGGAGTTCCCGCACGTCGACTTTGCCGAGCGTGCGGAGGAACTGGTGACTCTGTGCCTCGACGCCGCCCGCGGCCGGACCAGGCCGGTGATGTCGGTCTACGATTGCCGCGCGATCACCGGCTTCATGACAAGCCGCGAGCCGGGCCGCGGCTTCGTCGACCGCATCCAGGCGATGGAAGGCCATGACCGCGTGCTCAGCATCTCGATCGGCCACGGCTTCCAGGCCGCCGACGTCTACGACGTCGGCACCAAGGTGCTGGTGATCACCGATGACGACGCGGCCGGCGGCCAACGCCTTGCCGAACGGCTGGGCCGGGAGATCATCGGCATGCGCGGCACCGGCACGCCAAGACATCTCAAGCCACTCGAAGCGATCGCGGCGGTGCGTGCCGAAGGCGGCGGCCTGCGCAAGGGGCCGATCGTCTTCGCCGACCGCTGGGACAATCCCGGCGGCGGCGTTCCCGGCGACAGCACGTTCATGGTCGAGCTGGCGCTCGCGAATCCCGACATTCCGACCGCGATCGGCGCGCTGTGGGACCCGGTCGCGGCGTCGTTTTGCGTTGCGGCGGGCCCCGGTGCCGTCATGCCGTTGCGCTTCGGCGGCAAGGCCGCGGCGGGATCGGGGGTGCCGATCGATGCGACCGTCACGGTGCGCGCGACGACCGACGATCTGCGCATCCCGTTCCAGGGGAGCATCGTGTCGCTCGGCCCGTCGGCCTCCATCACCATCGGCGCGCTCGATGTCGTGCTGGCGACCGGCCGCGCCCAGACCTTCCATCCTGCGGTGTTCACTGAACTCGGCATCGACCTCTCGACGAAGACGATGGTCGTCGTCAAGTCGTCGAACCACTTCTATGCCGCGTTCTCGAAGATCGCGGCGGAGATCCACTATCTCGACTGCGGCGGGCCTTATCCGCCCGATCCGGCCAGGATTCCCTACACGAAGGTGCGCCGGCCGATCTGGCCGCTCGACGAAAATCCCTGGCAGTAGCGCCGATGCGGTTCACCCGTCGCGTCAGCGCGCATGATCGATGAGGTCGCGCGCGATCGCGACGACGTGGCGCAGGTCGCGGCGGCCGGGCTCGTCGCGATAGGCGACCGCCATGTGATGCGGCGGCAGGCGCGGGTTCGAGCGCAGCCGCCGCAGCTGCCCGCGGCCGAGTTCGCGCTGCAGGATCGCATGCGGCAGCACCGACATGCCGGTCCCCTCCGCGGTCAGCTTCGCCATGATGGTGAGGCTGGTGCAGGTGTTGAGCCGCCGCGGCACGACGCCGCCGCCGGCGAACCAGTCCATGATGGTGCGGTAGAGATGCGACGGCCGCGGGTTGGTGAGGATCGGCACGTCGACGAGATCGGCCGGCGTCAGCGGCCGCTTCGGCAGCGCCATCTTCGGACCCGCGAGCCAGGCGAGATCGAGGTCGAGCAGCGGCTCGATGGCGATCGCCGCACTCGCGGTCGGCGCCGTCAGGAAGGCGATGTCGAGATCGCCGGCGTGCAGCTTGCGGTTCAGGTTGGCGCTGAAATCGATGTCGAGCTCGACATGCGTCGCCGGCTGCTGCGCCGCGATCCGCGCGAGCAGAGGCGAAAGGTGCGTGAGCGCGAAGGTGTCGGCGGCGCCCATGCGGATCGTGCCCGCGAAAAGCGGCCGTTCGTCGAAATGCGTCGCCAGGCTCTCGGCGAGCCCGATCATCTGCTCGGCATAGCGCACCACCTCGGTGCCTTTCGGCGTCACGCGCGGGCGCGCGCCCTCGCGGTCGATGACGGCGAAGCCGAGATGGCGTTCGAGCTCGCGGATGCGGCTGGAGACCGCCGGCTGCGAGATGCGCAGCTGGCGCGCGGCCGATCGGAAGCTGCCGAGCTTGGCGATCCACGAGAGCGCTTCGAGTTGATCCAGGCGCAGGCGCATGATCCAGAAAACTTATCAGAGGCTATCCAAATTTCCATAGCCTGCTTATCGGCGGGCTGCATGCTAGCGTTCGACGAAACCGGGGGATCAGGTGGACGCGCCGACGCAGAGCGAACAAGTTCGATTCAGGGTCGGTGCCGATATCGGCGGCACCTTCACCGATGTCGTCATGGTGGGCACCGATGGTTCGGTCGCCACCAAGAAGATCCCATCGACGCCGGACAGCTACGGCCGCGCGATCGTCGCGGCGATCCGCGAACTGGTCGCCGAGCGCGTGACGACTCCGGCGGCGCTGAGCGACGTGGTGCATGCCTCGACGATCGCCACCAATGCGATCCTCGAATTCAAGGGCGCGCGCACCGGGCTGATCACGACCAAGGGCTTCCGCGACGTGCTGGAGATGCGCCGGCTGCGCATCCCCGTGCTCTACGACCTGCAGTACCAGAAGCCGCCGCCGCTGGTGCCGCGTCAGCGCCGGGTCGAGATCGACGAGCGCATGGGGCCGCACGGCGCGGTGTGGTCGCCGCTCGACGAAGCCTCGGTGGTCGAGGCCGCGCAGGCGCTGAAAGCCGCCGGGGTCGAGGCGGTGGCGATCGCGCTGCTTCACGCCTATGCCGACCCGACCCACGAACGCCGCGTCGCCGAGATCGTGCGCGCGCACCTGCCCGGTGTCTACGTCACGTCGTCGGCCGACATCCTGCCGGAGATCCGCGAGTACGAGCGCACCAGCACCGCGGTCGTGAACGCCTATATCGGGCCGGTCGTTCAGCACTACCTCGGCGCGCTGGCGACCGACATGGATGCGATCGGCGTCAAGGGTTCGCTGCACATCATGCAGTCGAACGGCGGCGTGATGACGATCGACGCGGCGCGCCGCAAGCCGGCCTATATCGTCGAATCGGGGCCGGCCGCGGGCGTCATCGCCAGCGCGCGCATGGCCCGCGCGCTCGGCCTCGCCAATGCGATCTCCTTCGATATGGGCGGGACGACCGCCAAGGCGGCGATGATCGAGGACGGCGAGCCGGCGCGAACGACCGAGTACGAGGTCGGTTCGGGCATCAACCTGTCGAGCAAGCTCGTCAAGGGCGGCGGCTATCCGATCAAGCTGCCCTTCATCGACGTGTCGGAGATCGGCGCCGGCGGCGGCTCGATCGTGGCGCTCGATTCGACGGGCGGCATCCGCGTCGGCCCGCGCAGCGCGGGCGCGGTGCCCGGCCCGGTGTGCTATGGCCTCGGCGGCACCGAGCCGACCTTCACCGATGCGATGGTCGCCACGGGCTACCTGAATCCGGTCGCGATCGCCGGCGGGCGCGTGGCGCTCGACTCCGCCGCCGCGATGGCCGCGATCGAGTCGCGGATCGCCAGACCCCTCGGCCTCAGTCTTGCCGATGC
>JAEUKZ010000125.1 GCA_016793045.1 Alphaproteobacteria bacterium | reverse complement strand
CGACATCAACCGCGACGGGGGACTGCGCGTCGCCAACGCGATCCAGCAGGACGGCGGCCGCGCCGTCTACGTGCGCGCCGACATCGCCCAGGCCGCCGACACCAAGGCGATGATCGCGGCGGCGGTGAAGGAATTCGGCCGGGTCGACATCATGGTCAACAACGCCGGCTATACTCACCGCAACATGCCGATGCTCGACGTGAGCGAGGACGTCTTCGACCGCATCTTCGCGGTCAACGTGAAGGCGATCTTCCATTCGGCGCGCGAGGTGGTGCCGCTGATGCGCCGCCAGGGCGGCGGCGTCATCATCAACACCGCATCGACGGCGGCGCTGCGTCCGCGCCCGGGCCTCGTCTGGTACAACGCCAGCAAGGGCGCGGTGACGACGATGACCAAGTCGATGGCGGTCGAGCTCGCACCTGACAAGATCAGGGTCAACGCGCTCTGCCCGGTCGCCGGCGAGACCGCGATGCTCGCCGACTTCATGGGCGCCGACACGCCCGAGAACCGCGCCAAGTTCCGCGCCTCGATCCCGCTCGGCCGCCTGTCGACGCCGGAGGACATCGCCAATGCGGCGCTCTACCTCGCCTCCGACGAGGCGAGCCTGATCACCGGCGTCTGCCTGGAGATCGACGGCGGCCGGTGTATCTGAGGGAGCATGACGCCATGAAGATCAAAGCCGCCGTCATCCACGAAATGGGCCGCAAGCAGCCCTATGCCGAGTCCAGGCCGATGGCGGTCGAGGAACTCGAACTCGATCCGCCCGGGCCGGGCGAGGTGCTGGTGCGGATGGGCGCGGCCGGGCTGTGCCATTCGGACCTGTCGACGGTGAACGGCGACCGGCCGCGGCCGCTGCCGATGGTGCTCGGCCACGAGGCGGCGGGGATCGTCGAGGGCCTGGGCGACGGCGTGAGCGATCTCGAAAAGGGCGACCATGTGGTGATGGTCTTCGTGCCGAGCTGCGGCCATTGCATGCCCTGCGCGGAAGGCCGCCCGGCGCTGTGCGAGCCCGGCTTTGCCGCCAATTCCACGGGCATGCTGCTCGGCGGCAAGCGGCGGCTGAGCCGCGCCGCGGCGCCGGTCTATCACCATGTCGGCGTGTCGGCGTTCGCGACCCACGCGGTGGTGTCGCGCCGTTCGCTGGTCAAGGTCGACAAGGAGCTGCCGCTCACCGAGGCGGCGCTGTTCGGCTGCGCGGTGCTGACCGGCGTCGGCGCGGTGGTCAACACGGCGAAGGTCCAGCCCGGCGCGACGGTCGCGGTGCTCGGTCTCGGCGGCGTCGGCCTCAACGGCGTGCTCGGCGCGCTGCTGGTCGGCGCGTCGCGGGTCATCGCGGTCGACCTGCTGCCGGAAAAGCTCGCGCTGGCGCGCCAGCTCGGCGCGACCGACGCCGTCAACGCCGGCGATGCCGACGCGGCCGAGCAGGTCAGGGCGCTGACCAAGGGCGGCGTCGACTATGCCTTCGAGCTGGCCGGTTCGGCCAAGGCGATGGAGCTCGCCTACAAGATGACCAGGCGCGGCGGCATGACCGTGACCGCAAGCCTGCCGCACCCGACGCACACGTTCAGCATTCCGCACACGCAGCTGGTGGCGGAGGAGCGCAGCGTGCGCGGATCCTATGTCGGCTCGTCGGTGCCGTCGCGCGACATCCCGCGCTTCATCGATCTCTACCGCCGCGGCAAGCTGCCGGTCGACCGGCTGCTGTCGGAGCAGCTGAAGCTCGAGGAGATCAATCTCGGCTTCGACCGCCTCGCCGCCGGCAAGACGGTGCGGCAGATGATCGTGTTCAACTGAGCCGGTTCTCCGGCGTCTTCAGGCCGGCCAGAGCTGGCCGCCGCCGTCGATGCGCAGGACCTGGCCGGTGACGAAGGCCCCCATCGGGCCGGCAAAGAAGGCGACGGCGCGCGCGACCTCGTCGACCGTGGCGACGCGGTCGAGCGTGCCGCTTTCGGCGAGCCGGTCGGGCTCGACTGCGCGGGTGTTGAGGAAACGCCCCGTGCGCGTGTCGCCGGGCGCAATCGAGTTCACGGTGACGTCGTAGGGCCGCAGCTGCTCGGCGAGGCAGCGCGTGTAATGGATCACCGCCGCCTTGGCCGTGGCGTAGATCGCGCCCTGGGCGCGCCCGCGCAGGCCCGCGACCGAGCTGAGCGTGACGATGCGCCCGCTGCGCCGCGCCATCATCGCCGGCGCCACGCGCTGGCAGATCCAGATCGTGCTCATCAGGTTGCGGTCGATGACCGCATGGACGTCGTCGGCGCCGATCGCGATCGCGTCGTTGTTGGCGGGCTTACGGCCGGTGGCGCCGATGTCGCCGCCGGCGTTGTGGACCAGGATGTCGATCGCGCCGAGCGCGCGCTCGGCGGCCGACACCACCGGATCGACGCCTTCGGGCGTCGCGAGATCGCCGAGGATCGGCACCGCCTTGACGCCGTGGCGCGCGGCGATCTGCGCCGCGGTGTCGGTGAGCGTCGTGCCCTCGCCGTATTCCGCCGGGCCGTGCTCGCGCCGCCCGTGCACGGCGACGGCGCAACCCAGCGCCGCGAGGTGTTCGGCGAAGGCGCGGCCGAGGCCGCGGCCGGCGCCGGTCACCAGCGCCGCCTTTCCGTCGAGAACGCGGCCGGAACTCATCGTTTCCCCCGTTGGTTCGTCGTCAACACGCGCACGGCCCGTCGGGCGCCAGCGCGGTCGAGCCGAGGCCGCGCAAGGTTTCGCGCCAGCGCGGCAGATGCGCCTTCACGCCGGCAACGACGCTCGCTTCGTCAAGCCTCGTCAGGCGGCCGTCGCGCAGGACGACGCGGCCGTCGACGACGCTCGTCACCACGTCGCTCGCGCGGGCGTAATAGACCAGCGCCGGATAGTCGCCGTAGAAGGGCTGGAGATGCGGCCGGTCGAGATCGAGCATGATCAGGTCGGCCTTCTTGCCCGCCTCGAGCGAGCCGATCTCGCCGTCGAGGCCGAGCACGCGCGCCGCACCCATGGTGTGGCGCCACAGCGCCTCGCGGCAGGTCAGCGCGCGATGGTCGCCGGCGATCACGCGCACGGCGTTGAGCGCGTAGCGCATGCCCTCGAACGGGTCGTTCTGCATCCAGTCGGTGGCGAAGCCGGTGGGGATGCCCCGGGCGACGATCTCGCTGAACCGCGGATAGACGCCGCGGCGCGGATAGATGATCGGGCAATGGGCGTAGGCGGCTCCCGTCTCGGCGACCGCGGCGAGATCGCCGTCGCCGGCGAAGGTGAGATGCGCGCAGACCACGTCGGGCGCCAGCAGGCCGATGTCGCGCAGGTATTCGAGCGGCCCGCAGCCGCACTGCGCGCGGATGAACTCCGCCTCCTGGCGCGACTGCGCGGTGTGGATGTGCATGCCGATGCCGAGGCGCGTCGCCTCGGCGCGCGCCTCGCGATGGAGCCCGGCGTCGCAGGTGTCGCTGGCGTGGGTGCCGATGCGCGCGGTGATGCGGCCGCCGGCCCTGCCGTGCCAGGCCCTGGCGAAGGCGACGCCGTCGGCGAGCCGCGACTCGCCCCGGCCGGGGATGCGCGCGTAGTCGCCGCGGTGGAGGTTCTCGAGCGCCACGTCGAACACCTTGTTGGCGATCGACGCGCGCAGGCCGCATTCCTCGACCGCTTCGGCGAGGCGGTTCGGCGCGTACCAGATGTCGTTGATGGTGGTGATGCCGGCGCGCAGCATGTCGGCGCAGCCGAGCCGCGCGAGGTCGGCCCATTCGGCCTCGCCGACCTCCTTCTCCATGCGGAAGGCGACGGTGTAGAGCGCCGCGCCGCCCGCACCGTCGTCGCTCTGGCTGCGGAAGACGAGCGAGGCGGCGTGGCTGTGGCAGTTGACGAAGCCCGGCAGCACCGCCTTGCCGGCGCCGTCGACGACGGTCCCGGCATCCCAACTGCCGGAGGGCCGCGCCGCGCCGGCATGGACGATGCGGCCGTCGCGGATGGCGACCTCGCCGCCGGCGATCACCGGCGCGCCCTCGCTCATCGGATAGAGGTAGTCGGCGCGGACCAGGAGGTCGATGCGTTCAGGCGCCTTCGGCATGGCGGGATGATAACGCGCGTGCCGCGCGCGCAAAAGAAAAGGCCCCGGCGGATCGCTCCGCCGGGGCCCGTCCTTGCGGCCCGCGAGGGCCTGCTACTCGTTGTTGCGGTTGCCGAGCAGGCTGAGCAGCATCTGGAACAGGTTGATGAAGTCCAGATAGAGCGTCAGCGCGCCCATGATCGCGAGCTTGCCGACGGCTTCGCCGCCGTAGTTCTCGTCATAGGTCTCCTTGATCCGCTGCGTGTCGTAAGCCGTGAGGCCGGTGAACACGAGCACGCCGATCACCGAGATCGCGAACTGCAGCGCGGACGAGCCGAGGAAGAGGTTCACCACGCTCGCGATCACGATGCCGATCAGGCCCATGAACAGGAACGTGCCGAACTTCGACAGGTCCGCCTTCGTGGTATAGCCGTAGAGGCTCACGGCCGCGAAGGTCGCCGCGGTGATGAAGAACACGCGCGCGATCGACGTGCCGGTGTAGACCGCGAAGATCGAGGCGAGCGACAGGCCCATCGCCGCGGCGAAGGCCCAGAACACCGCCTGCGCCGCGAAGGTCGACAGCCGGTTGATGCCGAAGCTCAGCACCAGCACGAAGGCCAGCGGCGACAGCATGACGAGCCAGATCAGCGGCGTCTGCGCGACGGCGTAGAACCAGCCGCTGGAGAAGAACGCGACCGCGACGGCGCCGGTCAGCAACAGGCCGGACGCCATGTAGTTGTAGACCCGCAGCATGTGCTGCCGCAGGCCCTCGTCGTAGAGCGCCTGGGTCGCGGCGCTGCGCGCCATATAACCCCGTTCGGTCTGTAACATGATCAGAAAGCTCCCTTCTGCATTACTTGGGACACCCCAGGCCATAATATGCGTATGGCCGGGCCGCTTTTCAATGACCGTTACGTTCGGTTACGCGGATAAATCCCTACAAAATTCAAGGATTTGTGGCGGTCACGCGTTCCGCAGGACGGGCGCCGACTTCTGCCCGAGGGCGCGCCAGGTCCCGGCGAGGCCCAATCCGCCCACCAGTACGACCGCGAACAGCGCGATCGCGACCACCGACCAGGGCATGAAGACGAAGCGGCCGCGCAGATAGGCGTCCCACAACAGGTAGGCACACACCGTGCCGATCGCCGCGGCGATCAACGCCGCGAGCAGGCCGATCAGCCCGAATTCGATCAGGAACGCGGCGATGACGTCGCGCCGGCGCGCGCCCAGCACCTTGAGCACCACGGCATCGTAGATGCGCTTGCGCTGGCTCGCCGCCATCGCGCCGGCGAGCACCAGCGTGCCGGCGACGAGGGTCAGGCCGGCGGTGACGCCGGCGGCGTCCGAGATCATCGACAGCATCGAATCGATCGTCGCGAGCGCGTTGCGCACGCGGATCGTCGAGGCGTTGGCCATCGCGTCGGTGACGCGGCGCTCGATCTCGTCCTCCGCCGCCTGGCCGCTCGACGCGGTGGCGATCCAGGTCTGCGGCGCGCCTTCCAGCGTGCCCGGCGCGAAGATGGTGGTGAAGTTGATGCCGAGATTGGTCCAGTTGATCCAGCGCAGATTGGCGATGCGCGCCTCGACCTCGATGCCGAGCACGTTGAACGTCATCGTGTCGCCGACCGACAGTCCCATGCCGGCCGCAAGCCCGGCGTCGAACGACACCAGCGGCGGCCCGTTGTAGTCGGCCGGCCACCACTCGCCGGCGGCGATGCGCGTGCCTTCGGGCGGCGTGGGCGAATAGGTGAGGCCGCGGTCCGAGCCGACCGCCCAGCGCACGCCCGGCTCCATCCGCGCCTCGTTGACCGGTACGCCGTTGAGCCGGGTGATCCGTCCGCGCAGCGACGGCACGCGGCGGAACTGGGTCACGCCCGGCGTCGTCGTCATGATGCGGTCGAAGGTCTCGACCTGGTCGGGCTGGATGTCGATGAAGAAGAAGGTCGGCGCGATCTGCGGCAGCTGCTCGCGCAGCTCGCGCGCGAAATTGCCGTGGATCTGCGTGATCACGACCAGGACGGTGAGGCCGATGCCGAGCGACATGACGATGCCGCCGGTCGGACTGCCCGGGCGGTGCATGTTGGCGAGCGCCAGGCGCAGGCCGGGATGGCGCACGCGCGTCGCGCTGCGCGCCGCGGCGGCGATCGCCCAGCCGGCCGCGAGGAAAAGCACGAACGTGACCGCCGATGCGGCAACGAAGCCGAGCGCGATCTTGCGGTCGATCGAGCTCGCCACCGTCAGCACCGCCAGCAGCACGGCGGCGAGCGCCGTCGCCGCGACGTAGCTCGGCCGCGGCCAGCGCCGCTCCGGCGCCACGAGGTCGCGGAACAGCGCCGCCGGCGGAATCTCTCTCGCGCGCGCGAGCGGCCACAGCGAGAAGGCGAAGGCGGTGAGCAGCCCGAACGACGCGGCGAGCAGCAGCGGCCCGGGATAGATCCCGGCGCGCACCGCGACCCCGATCTGCGCGGCGACCAGCGGTCCCGCAAGCAGCGGCACCGCGGCGCCGATCGCGAGGCCGGCGACGACGCCGACGACGGCCAGCACCATGATCTGGACGAAATAGATGCGCAAGGTCAGCGGGCCGGGCGCGCCGAGGCATTTGAAGATCGCGATCGTCGCGCGCTTGCCGTCGAGATAGTTGCGCACCGCGTTGGCGACGCCGACGCCGCCGACGAGCAGCGCGGTGAGGCCGACGAGGGTGAGGAACATCGCGATGCGGTCGATCCAGCGCTGCAGGCCCGGCGCCGCCTCGGTGATCATGCGCACGCGCCAGCCGGCATCGGGGAAGCGCGCCTTGATCGCCTCGGCGAAGGCCGTCGCGTCGGCGGCGCGCGCAAGGCGGATGCGGTAGCCGTAGCGGATCAGGCTGCCGAGCTGGATGAGGCCGGTGTCGGGCAGCGCCGCCGCACCGATCATGACGCGCGGCCCGAGCGTGATCGGGTTGGTGGTGCGGTCGGGTTCGGCCTCGATCTCCGCGCGGACCTGGAAATCGGCATCGCCGATGCGGATCGTGTCGCCGATGGCGACGCCGAGACGGACCATCGTCGCGCGCTCGAGGGCGGCGCCCCAGGCGCCGTCGCGCTGCGCCAGGGCCGCCTGCAGATCGGTGTCGGCGTTGGCGCGGCGCGCGAGCAGGATCGCGCCGATCAGCGGATAGGCGCCGTCGACCGCCTTGAGTTCGACGAGCGCGCGCTGCTGCGCGGTGCGCGCCATCGCGCGCATCTCGACCACGGTCGACACGGCGCCGGACTCGGCCATCGCCGCGATCTGTTCGGGCGTCGCGTGGCGGTGGGTGAAGGACAGCTCGACGTCGCCGCCGAGCAGCAGCCGCGCATCGGCCTCGATCGCCTCGCGCACGCCCGCGGCGAGCGAGCCGACCGCGGCGATCACCGCGACGCCGAGCAGCAGGCAGGCGAGGAAGACGCGAAAGCCGCGGATGCCGCCGCGCAGCTCGCGCCGGGCGAAGGCGGCCGCGAGCGCCCAGGCGTTCATCGCCCGCTGCCCGCGGCGGCTTCGGCCTCGACGCGCACGCGGCCGTCCTGCATCCGCACGACGCGATCGCAGCGGCGCGCGAGTTCGGCATCGTGGGTGATCAGCACGAGCGTCGCGCCGCGCCGGCCGACGAGGTCGAACATCAGATCGACGATGTGCGCGCCGGTGGCGCTGTCGAGATTGCCGGTCGGCTCGTCCGCCAGCAGCAGGGCGGGCTCGGCGACGAGCGCGCGGGCGAGCGCCACGCGCTGCTGCTCGCCGCCCGAAAGCTGGCCCGGGTAGTGGTCGAGACGGTGGGCGAGGCCGACCGCTTCGAGCTCCGCCGCCGCGAGCTTGAACGGATCGGGCCGGCCGGCGAACTCCAGCGGCACGGCGACGTTTTCGAGCGCGGTCATCGTCGGGATCAGGTGGAAGGCCTGGAAGACGATGCCGACCGTGCCGCGGCGGAACAGCGCGAGGCCGTCCTCGTCGAGGCCGCCGAGATCGCGCCCGGCGATCCGCACCTGGCCGCCGGTGGGGCGTTCGAGCCCGGCCATGATCATCATCATCGTCGACTTGCCGGAGCCCGACGGGCCGGTGACGGCCACGCGCTCGCCGGGGCGGACGAGGAAGTCGACCCCGTTGAGGATGTTGACGGCGCCGCCTGCGGTCACCAGTTTGAGGTGGACACCGACAAGATCGACGATCGGGCCGCTGTCGGCCGGCTCTGCACGGGAATCAGGCATGAATCGCTTTGCGGGAAAGAGTGGCGGTCGCACCGCAGATCGGTGCACGGGGTGCGGCCAGGGCCATGATGTTCAATATGGGCGCCGACGGCTGATTTTCAATGCGATAGCAGGGCTCGCGGCGATCGGCTGGCCCGGCGCCGCCGCCGCCCAGGCGCTGCCCCGGCTGATGGTCCTCGGCGACAGTCTGACCGCGGGCTTTGGGCTGCCCTCGGCCGATCTCGCCTTTCCGGCGCGGCTCGAGGCGGCGCTGCGCGCGCGCGGCCATCAGCTCCAGGTGTTCAATGCCGGCGTGTCGGGCGACACCAGTGCGGGCGGTCTCGCGCGGCTCGACTGGGTGCTGCGCCAGGCGAACCCGCGCTGGGCGATCGTCGAACTCGGGGCCAATGACGGGCTGCGCGGCCTGGCGCCGGCGGCGATGCGCGCCAATCTCGACCGCATCGTCGCGCGCCTGAAGGCCGCCAATGTCGCCGTCCTGCTCGCCGGCATGATGGCACCGCCCAATCTCGGCCGCGACTACGCCGAGGAGTTCAACGCGGTCTTCGCGCAGGTGGCGGAGCAACACGGCGTCGCCCTCTATCCGTTCTTCCTCGATGGCGTCGCCGCCGATCGCGCGCTCAACCAGGGCGACGGCATCCATCCCAACGCCCAGGGCGTCGAACTGATCGTCAGCCGCATCCTGCCCTTCGTCGAGCGCCTGATCGCCGGCACCTGAGCGCCCGGACCGCGGCGGAGCGACGCCCCAAAACGCAAAACGGCGGCGTTCCCGGAAACATCCGGGAGCGCCGCCGTCCTTCTCGTGCGTGCGCTTAGTAGCGCGGTCCGCGATCGCGGTCCCGGTCGCGACCGAAGCCGCCACCGCCACCACCACCACCGCCGCCGCCACCGAAGCCGCCGCCGCCGCCACGCGGGCCGCGGCCACCACCGCCGCCGCCGCCGCCGAAGCCGCCACCGCCGCCGCCGGGCGTGCGTTCGCGGGCTTCGTTGACCGTGAGCGTACGGCCATCGATCGGCTTACCGTTCATTTCCTGGACCGCCTTGTCGGCGTCCGCAGGATTGGCGAATTCGACGAAGCCGAATCCGCGCGACCGGTTGGTCATCCGGTCGACGACCACCTGGGCCGATGTCACCTGCCCGTGGGCAGCGAACAGGCTTTCCAGGTTGGCCGAGGTGTACGAGAACGGCAAGTTGCCGACATACAGTCTCTTACCCATCAAACGAGCTTCCTTCTCGAGAGCCGGTGCGCTTCGCGGCGCCAACGGCAGGAGTCCGATCGGACCGAATCCAGGCCCGCGAACACGGTCGAGCGAATTTCGTGAGTGCGGACCGCGCGGCCGCCCCATGTGGTCTCGCCGAGTTGTTCGGAGGTCACAGTATCAAACCCGATGGCGCCGTGATCGTGGATTGCATCGCGTCTTAGACGTGCACCGCGCGCTCGCATGCGCCAGGACAGCCGGCCAACTTGTCGGTAAGGCCAGCTTTTACCGATCGTGCGGACCGAACGGCCGCACGATGGTTAAAGATATAACCTTGGCCGAGCCTAATTCCAAGAGACATTCCCGTGAGCGGCGGCCGTCGGGCGACCGGCGCGCTTGCCCGGAAACCGGGCGGGCGACAAGCTAGGCGCATGGAGCGGAACGGGAACTTCATCTTCGCCACGGCGGCGGCGGACGACGCGAGTTGGGGCCGGCTCACGGTCGCCTGCGCCGAGCAGATCGGCGAACCGGCAGGCATGGCACTCGGCTTCGTCTATGCGAGCGACCACTTCGCCGGCCATCTCGGCGACATCGCCGCGGTGCTGCGCCGGACCACCGGAATCCGCAACTGGGTCGGCAGCGTCGCGACCGGCATCGTCGCCGGCGCCGACGAGATCTTCGACAAGCCGGCGCTCGCGGTGATGGCCGCACCCTTCGCGAGCCATTCCTTCCGGCTGATCGCCGCCCGGTCCGCACCGTCCGACGGCGCGGCGGCGCACGCGAGCGGCGGCGGGCTCGCCATCGTCCATGGCGATCCGCGCAATCCGCAGCTCGCGGCGATCGTCGAGGGCATCGCGCAGCGGGAAGGGGGCTTCGTCGTCGGCGGCCTCACCGTGTCGCGCGGCGCGCACGACCAGGTCGCCGGCGCGGCGAGCGAGGGCGGCGTTTCCGGCGTCTGGCTGGCGCCGGAGATCGGCGTCGCCGTCGGCCTCACGCAGGGCTGTGCGCCGATCGGTCCGGTGCGCGAGATCACCGCTGGCACCGAGAACGTGGTGTTCGAGATCGACGGCAGGCCGGCGCTTGACGTCCTCAAGGACGACGTCGGCGAACTGATCGCGCGCCGGCTCGAGCGCGTCGCCGGCTACGTCCATGTCGCCTTCCCGGTCGCCGGCAGCGACACCGGCGACTATCTCGTGCGCAATCTCGTCGGCATCGACCGCCAGCGCAACTGGATCGCGGTCGGCGATCGCATCGAGGCGGGGCGCGCGATCCGCTTCGTGCGCCGAGACCGCGCGGCGGCGGAAGAGGACCTCGTGCGCATGCTCGGCCAGGTCCGGCGCCGGATCGGCGGCCGGCCGCGCGGCGCGCTATACCACAGCTGCGTGGCGCGCGGGCCCAACCTGTTCGGCGCCGACTCGCAGGAGGTGGCGCTGGTCCGCCGCGAGCTCGGCGACGTGCCCCTGGTCGGCATGTTCTGCAACGGAGAGATTTCCAACGCCCGGCTTTATGGCTATACCGCCGTCCTCACGCTGTTCGCCTGATCCCGTCCTCCGCTTCCAACAAACCGGATTTCCGCCCATGGACACTCGCCGCTTGGGAACCACCGACCTGCGCGTCGGCGTCATCGGGCTCGGCACCATGACCTGGGGCTCGCAGAACACCGAGGCCGAGGGCCACGCCCAGCTCGACCGCGCGCTCGACCTCGGCATCAACCTCATCGATGCGGCGGAGATGTATCCGGTGCCGCCGACCGGCGAGACGTTCGGGCGGACCGAGGAGATCATCGGCAGCTGGCTCGCCAGTCGTCCCGGCGTGCGCAGCCGGATCGTCCTCGCGACCAAGGTGACGGGTCAGATGAACGCGCTGCCGCACGTGCGCGACGGCAAGGGCCGGCTCGACCGCAGGACGATCGCCGGCGCGATCGACGCCTCGCTCAAGCGGCTCAGGACGGACTACGTCGATCTCTACCAGACCCATTCGCCCGACCGCGCGGTCAATGCCTTCGGGCGGCTCGGCTACGTCCACGAACCGGCGCGCGACGGCGCCGCGATCGAGGAGACGCTCGATGCGATGGGCGAGCTCGTGAAGGCCGGCAAGGTGCGCCATGTCGGCGTGTCGAACGAGACGCCGTGGGGGCTCGCGCGCCACCTGACGCTCGCCGGCGGCGCGCGCCCGCGCGTGCAGACGATCCAGAACCCCTACAGCCTGCTCAACCGCACCTTCGAGGTCGGCCTCGCGGAGATGTGCATGCGCGACAATGTCGGGCTGCTCACCTACTCGACGCTCGCCATGGGCGTGCTCGCCGGGAAATATCTCAACGGCGCGCGCCCGCAGGGC
Organism: Alphaproteobacteria bacterium; assembly: GCA_016793045.1. GTDB lineage: Bacteria > Pseudomonadota > Alphaproteobacteria > CACIAM-22H2 > CACIAM-22H2 > JAEUKZ01. The sequence continues at coordinate 933 of JAEUKZ010000125.1, read as the reverse complement.
TGCCGCCTGACGATGTACGAGCGCTTCAAGCGCTACTCGACCCCGCGCGCCGAGCCCGCGGCGGCGGCCTATGTCGCGCTGGCGCGGCGCCACGGCATCGACCCGGTCCACATGGCCTTCGCCTTTGCGGCCCGCCAGCCTTTCGTCGCCTCGGTGCTGATCGGCAACTCGCAGGTGGCGCAGCTCGAGCACAATGTGCGCGCGGCCGAGGTCACGCTGTCGGCCGAGCTGCTGAAGGAGATCGACGCCATCCACCACGGCAATCCCAACCCCTGCCCGTAACGATTCCCTAGGTCGGAATTCCCTATCAGGATTGTCACGGAGCGCGCCTTGCGGGGGTGCCGCGAATCCGCTATCGGGGATCGCAATAGGGGCGTGTCATGCTTCGCCTGTTCGTCGGGCTCGAACTGCCGGAAGACATCCGCGCGCGTCTCGCGGGCCTTGCCGCGGGCATTCCCGGGGCGCGCTGGACGCCCGAGGAAAACCTCCATCTGACCCTGCGCTTCATCGGCGAGGTTTCGGCGCCCGACGCCGAGGACATCCACGACGTTCTCTCGGTCGTCTACACGCGGCGCTTCGCGATGACGATCGCCGGCGTCGGCCATTTCGAATCGGCCGGCCAGGTCCACACGCTGTGGGCGGGCATCGAGAAGAACCCGGAGCTGACGGCGCTGCGCGACCGCATCGACAGCGCGCTGAAGCGTGCCGGCCAGGCCGGCAACGGCCAGCGCTTCGTGCCGCACATCACGCTCGCGCGGCTGCGCGACGCGCCCGCCTCGCGCGTCTCGACCTTCCTCGCCGCCAACAACCTGCTGCGCGCCGGCCCGATCATGGTCGACCGCTTCACGCTGTTCTCGAGCTACCTGCAGAGCTCAGGACCGATCTACCACGCCGAGGCGGAGTATCCGCTCGCGGTGGCGGCGGAGTAGGGGC
>JAEUKZ010000109.1 GCA_016793045.1 Alphaproteobacteria bacterium | reverse complement strand
CTCGTGGCACCACGCGAGGCAGTCCGCCCGCCAGTCGGCGATGCAGCGCCTGCCGGTCGCGTCGTTGCGGACGACGACGAAGCCGGCATTGAAGCGGCCATAGCGGGCGAGAAACCCCTTTTCCGCCGCGAAGCGATGCGGGGACAGGCCGATCGAGGCGGCGCCGAACTCCGCGAACACAGGCGCCGGCGCGGCGAAGAACCAGGTGTCGGCATCGACGAAGGCGACCGTCGCGTCCGTCGCCGCATCCTGCAGCACCGCCAGCATGAACGCCGCCTTGTGGCTGGCGTACACCTCCCATCGGGTGCGCGGCCCGGGGAGCGCCGCAAGATCGCGATCGCGCGCATGCAGCGCCGCGGCCGGCAGCGCCGACGCACGGATGTCCTCCGTCGCAGCGACGATGCGCGCGGTTACGTCGTCGAAACACAGCGCCACGATCGCCGCGCCGGGATCGCGGGCGCGCAGCGAGCGCAGCATCACGAGCCCACGCGCAAGATAGCGCTGGTCGAAATACGTGCAGTAGATGCGGTTCACGACGCAGCCGCCGCTGGCAGGCGCGCGACCGCCGCGACGAGCGCGCCGTGCTGGCGGTCAAGTTCGGCCGGAGCCGCGCCCTGCCAGGCGGCAAGGCGCGCGCGCAGCGTTTCGAGCGCGCCGGCGAGATCGCCCGCGCCGACGTGGCGGAAGAACGAGCGCGACAGCCACGCGGCGTGCGCTTTGAGCCGTGCGTACTCGGCGTAGATCAGTTCCGGCGCGACCGGCAGCGTCGTGTCGTCAGGATGCGCGACGCCGCCGAAGCCGAAGGCGAGGCCCGCCTCGCGGACCGCGATCGCGATCGATTCGATGAGCGGCGTGCACAGCACCGCGAAGTGGCTGGCGAGGCCGAGGTCGCGGTGCAGATCGTTCAGGCCGACCATGACCTCGGCGAGGCCGGGAACCGCGGCGATCTCCGCGGCGCGCGAAGCGGCCTCCGCGGTCTCGATCAGCACGATCGGCGCCGCGCGCCCGGCGACGCAGTCGACGAAGGCCCGCACCTCGTCGGCGCGCCGGAAATACGGCAGCATGATCGCGCGCGCCCCGGCGGCGAGCGCGCGCTCGATCTCGCCGGGCGATCCGGGATGGATCGGGTTGACGCGGATGAACGCGTCGGCGCGGCGCAGCAGCGGCGCGATCGCGGCGAGGTCGCCGATGCTGTGGGTGGAGATACGCGCATCGGCGACGTGCCCCTGCCGCGCGTGCTTGCCGATGCGTTCGATGTCGACGCCGACGCGCTCGACGCCGGCGCCGTCGCACGCGCGGGCGAGCGCCGGATCGGCGGTCAGGGCCGTGAGGACGAACCGCGCCGACGGTTCGCTGCCCATCGCGCGACGCCCCGCCTCAATCGAGACTGTGCGGGATCGCGTCCGTTCCCGGCGGCAGAGTCCAGTCGTCGGGTTCCGCGTAGTCGAACGGCTCGTCGTTGAGGACCACATAGGCGGCCGTCTCGCCCGACGGGTTCTTGATCGCGTGCCACACGCCCGGCGGCACGCGCACCGAGATCGGGCGGGCGACGCTCGCATGGACCAGCACGAACGCCTTGTAGCTCGGCGAATCGGCGCGATCGTCGTAGAGGCCGAAACGCAGCTGCCCGCGAACCGGGGTGATGACGTCGGACTGCCGGCGATGGCAGTGCCAGGCCGAAATGCCGCCGGGCAGCAGTTCCATGTGGATGGCGTGGTTCGGATGAAAGCGCGGCTCGAACCATTCCGGCCGGAAAAACTCCGTCAGGATGCCGGATCGGATGACGACGTTCCTGATCTCCGCGATCTGAACTCCTGCGATCGCCGGTCGGCCGACCGGCATCCAGTCGCGATCGACCGTCTGCGGCGCGCGCCGGGCGCGATCGATCATCCGGCCAGCAGAATCGGAATTCATCGCCGTCGGTACCTCCCGGCGTGCTGATTACCATAGATCGCCGTACCGGTAACCGATTTGCCTCGGTGCCGCGTTCGATGCTAGTCGCTGCGCCACCACTTTCGAACGGGACGGGGCAAGGAACGATGGCGCAGCCAGGCCAGGGGTCATCGCCGCGGCGCGGAACGGCCGGGGCGCATGCGGCCGCGATCGCCGCGTTCGCGATGCTGATCGTCATCGCGCTCTGGGCCTTCGCCTGGCCGGTCCGTCGCGCCTTCATCGAGGTCGAGATTTCCGCCAACGAAGGCTGGAACGCCTACTTCGCCGACGCCGTTTTCGGCCCCGCACCGCTCTACCCGCCGGTCGAGGCGCTGATCGCCAACAACTATCCGCCGGTCTCCTTCGCGATCATCGCCGTGCTCGCCCGCTGGGTCGGCGACCCCGTGCTCGTCGGCCGCCTGGTCTCGCTGACCTCGGTCGGCGCGGTGGCGCTGTGGATCGCGCTTGCGGCGCGCAGCCTCGGCAGCAGCCGGGCGGGCGCGATCGTCGCCGCGTCGTGGTTTCTGGCGACGTCCTCGCGCTTCTTCCAGTTCTATGTCGGCGCCAACGAGCCGCAGATGCTGGCCCATGCGGTCGTCGGCGGCGGCTTCGTGCTGTTCCTGCGCGCGCGCGCACGCGGCGGGCGCTACGCGCCGGCGATCCTCACCATGGTCACCGCCGGATTCGTCAAGCACACCGTGCTCGCCATGCCGCTTGCGACGATGGCCTGGCTCGCCTGGAACGCGCCGCGCGAGGCGCTGCGCCAGGCCGTCCTCGCCGGCGCCGCCGCCGCCGTCGGCTTCGCCATCTGCCTTGCGCTGTTCGGGCACGACTTCGTCGTCAACATGCTGCTGCCGCGGCGCTTCGTGCTCGACGCGGCGCTCGGCGCGATCGGCCATCTGCAATGGACCGCGGTGGCGCTGCTGGTCTGGCTCTATGTCGGCTGGGCGCTGCGCCGCGACCCCGACGCCCGCTTCGTGAGCCTGCTCGTCGCCGTCGCCTTCGTGCTGTTCTTCGTGCTGAAGACTGGCGCAGGCGTCGGCGAAAATGCGCAGCTCGATCTCGTCATCGCGCTCGCGATCGCGCTCGGGCTCACCTACACGCACGCGCCGCCGATGCCGTTGCTGCCGGCGGCCGGCCTCGATGCCCGCCGCGCCGCCCTGCTCATCGCGCTCTGCCTGCGCCTCGTGGCGACGACGCGCAACGAGCCGGTCCGCCTCGTCGTCGACCCGGCCGGCTTCGCGCGGGAGGTCGCCGCGCGCAGCGCCGCGTTCGCCGCCATCGTCGAGCAGGCGCGCGCAGCCCCCGCTGACGCCGTCTGCCTCGTCGTCCTGGCCTGCTACCGTGCGGGCAAGCCGTTCGTCGTCGACACGCTGACGCTCGGCGAGCGCATCGCCAAGGGCGCCCATCCGGCCGATGCGGTCGACTCGCTCGTCGCCGCCGGCCGCCTCGCCGTCATCCCCGCCGATCCGCGCGCCAGCTGGCGGGTCCGCATGCCGAGGGACTGAACGGCGCTTCCGCGACGCCGCCCTGCCCCGGCCGCCCCCCGGCGCCGCGCCTGCCCCTTGCGCCCGCCCGCCGTTCTCACTAAGTTGCGCCCGCATCGGTCGCCGCAGTAGCTCAGGGGTAGAGCAGCGCATTCGTAATGCGCGGGTCGGGGGTTCAATTCCCTCCTGCGGCACCACTCTAAATCCCTGCAAATCAAGTACTTCCGGTCGATCGGCCCCGCGCGCCTGGGGCCGACTTGGCCGTGAACGCAACGGGAAACGACGGCCAAAAACAGCACAGACAGGTGCAGATCAGGTGCAGAGTCGCGAGGGCCGTTCCGCGCTTGTTCGGCGCCGCGCGGTGCGCGATCGTCGGGCATGACCCGCGATCAATTCGTCGACGACATGGCCGCTTCGTTCGCCGCGATGCTGGCCCGCATGGGCAAGCGCGAGCGCATGGATGCCCGCACCCTCGCCGGCGCCGTGTTCGACCGGATGCAGCTCTGCGGCTGGATCCTCGACAAGAAGCCGCCGGCCCCGCTGCACGGCACGCCGCCGTTCCGGCCCGACCCCGCCCCCTGAAACGCAAAAAGGCCCGCCCGCCAGCGTGAGCTGGACGGGCGGGCCTTCTGCTGCCGAGAGGGAGGGGAACTCGGTCAGGGCGGGCGGGGATCGCGCGGGATCACCCACGCGGTCGCCTGGCGCGTCGACGGCGCGGCCGGCGGCGGCGCCTGCTGATCGGCGGGCCGCGGCGCCACGATCGCCGCCACGGTCGCCAGCCTGTCCTCACAATCGGCGCCCCAGTCGATCGCCTCGCCGGCCGTGGCGACGAGGTCGCGCCACGTCGCGTCAGGGCCGAGCTCGCCCGGGCGTTCCCGGCACGACAGGGCCTGCGGGTCCACCTTCACGCGCTCGATCCGGACCTCGGTCAGCAGATCCCGCACCGGCGCGCACGCGCTGAGCGAGAAGAGCATTGACAGCATCGCGAACAGAATCGGGAACGCGCTGGTCGAGGATCGCTTCGCGGGCACGGGTGACCTCCTGCTGGAATCGCGACAGGCTGCGGGCGCGCTGGTTGGCGCGATCGCGGTCGGCGCGGAGCTGCTCGAGCTGGTGTTCGTATTCGGCGCGCTGCTGCGCGATCGCGGCCTCGTTGGCGCGCGCGACGGCGACGGCCTGGTCGCGCTGCGCGGCGACGGCGGCGAGCTGCGACTCGGCAAGGGCGGCGCGGCCCCGCTCGATCTTCGCCCAGCCGAACAGGCCGAGCAGCGCCGCGCCGACCGCGGCGGCAAGCGCCGCCTTGGCGCCGCCGATGATCCCCACGGCTCAGCCGGCGCCGAAGGCGCGCGCCAGGCGCCAGCCGATCCACAGGCCGATGAAGGCGGCGATCGCCGCGGTCGTGGCGTGGCTGCGGTTGCGGCGCAGGAAGGCGCCGACGCGGGTCTTCGCCGCGCGCGCGGCGCGCTCGGCCTTCGCTTCGCTGTCCATGTCGCGCTCCTTTTATGCAGGCTCTATGTCGGGGGCGGCGGGCCGCGCACGGTCTGCACCGCGGTCTCGGCGGTCGCGGCGGTGACGTAGACGGTGAGCGTCCACTTGATGAGGTCGACCATCTGCCCGGTGAGGCCGAGCACGCGCGCGGTGTCGGTGCCATAGAAGGTCTGGAACAGGATGACCGCGAAGGCCATCAGCAGGATCGCGAGCGTGGTCCGCCGCCGCACCGCCCAGGCGCGGTCGCCGACGTTGAGATAGCGGGTCAGCCGGTCCAGCATCGTCACACCCCCGTCGCGCTCGCGACCCCGAGCACGCGCCTGGCACGGGCGCGGAACTCGACCCGCGCCGACCAGCCGTTGAGGCCGCCGTTGATCGCCAGGGTCTGGGCCTCGAAGGCCGGCATCCGCTCGCCGCGATACACCACGCTGCGCTCTCCGGCGTCGGCGAAGACGTTGAG
>JAEUKZ010000098.1 GCA_016793045.1 Alphaproteobacteria bacterium | reverse complement strand
AGCGCCGTCAGCTCGACGATCACTTCCTCGATGTGATCGGCGCGCCGCACGGCAGGCTCGCCCTCACTCGACGCCATGGCGGCACGACCCGGCGACGGCCGCGGCGACGGATCGGCGCGACGTTCCGGGCCGGGCGGACTCTCGGGCGGCATGGCCGGAGCAAAGCCGTCGGCCATGATCGGCGCGGCCGGCGGCTGTTCCGCCGCAATTCCCGCGTCAGCACTCGCGTCGCGAGCCTCCGGCCTGAAAGCTCCGCCACGGGCCGCTTCGCGCAAAAGGCGCTGCGCGCCTCTGATCGTGTAGCCGTGGCGGTAGAGCAGGTCGCGGATGCGGCGCAGGAGGTCGACGTCTTCCGGGCGGTAGTAACGTCGTCCGCCGGCGCGCTTGAGCGGCCTGATCTGCGAAAAGCGGGTTTCCCAGAAGCGCAGGACGTGCTGCGGCACGTTGAGATCGCCCGCAACCTCGCTGATCGTACGGAACGCGCTTGCCGACTTGGCGCCGCGGCGGAGCGCATCGCCCGCGAATGGCTCGAGGCCCAATCCTTCCGTCATCGACGCCTCACGGCGTGCTGGACGCCGACGATCCCGGCTCGCCCGCCTCCGGCGTCCGTGCCGGCGCCTTAGACAGAGCCCGATTGATCTTGCCCTTGAGGACGTGCGAGGCGCGGAACACCAGGACCTTGCGCGGAAGGATCGGCACCTCCTGCCCGGTCTTGGGATTGCGGCCGATCCGTTGCCCCTTCTGGCGAACGGTAAAGCTACCGAAGGACGACACCTTGACCGGTTCGCCGCGTGTCAACGCCTCGACGATCTCCGAAAGCACGGTCTCGACGAGATGTGCCGAATCGTTCCGTGACAGGCCCACCTCCTGGTAGACCGCTTCGGTGAGGTCTGCCCGCGTCATCGTGCCTTCGGCCATGCCCCAGTCTCCCAATGTAAGCAGTAACCTTAGCCCCGAACCAAAAATCGGTCAAATACAAGAAGATGGCCCAAAATTCTTACTTCACGCTCGATCTAAATCACCGTCACCAGCGAATAACTCCCGCGCCCCACGCCAAGCCACCGCCGATCGCCTCGATCAGGACGAGTTGGCCACGCTGGAGCCGACCGTCCTGATCGGCCTCGGCAAGCGCCAGCGGGATCGACGCCGCCGACGTATTTGCGTGGTGATCCACCGTCGAAACGACCCTGTTCGCGCCGAGGCCCAGCTTGCGCGCCATCCCGTCGATGATCCGCTGATTTGCCTGATGCGGCACCAGCCAGTCGATGTCCGCCCCGGTGAGGCCGTTGGCCGCGAGCGCTTCCTCGACAACCTCGGCCAGCTTGACCACCGCATGGCGGAACACCTCCCGCCCGTCCATGCGCACCACGCCGACCTGCCTGTTCAGCGACGGGCCGCCATTGACGTAGAGTGCATCGTGCAATCGGCCGTCCGAATGGAGGTGGGTCGACAGGATGCCGCGATCGCCACCGCTGCCGATGCTCGGCCCCGCCTGCAGCACGACCGCACCGGCGCCGTCGCCGAAAAGGACGCAGGTCGAACGGTCTTCCCAATCGAGGATGCGGGAAAAGGTTTCCGCCCCGATCACGACTGCGGTCTTGGCTTGTCCGAGCTTGAGGAAGTTGTCTGCGACCGCGAGCGCATAGACGAATCCGCTGCACACCGCCTGGATGTCGAATGCGAACCCGCGCGTCATCCCGAGCTTCGCCTGAACCCGGGTCGCAGTTGCGGGAAAGGTCTCGTCCGGTGTCGTCGTCGCAACGACGACGAGGTCGACATCGTCATGCGTGAGCGAGGCGCGGGCGAGTGCCTCGCGGGTCGCGGCGACCGCGAGGTCCGAGGTCACCTCGCCATCGGCGGCGATGTGCCGCTGCTTGATGCCGGTGCGCGCAGTGATCCACTCGTCGCTGGTATCGATCCGAGTCGCGAGTTCGCGATTCGTGACGATGCGAGACGGCAGGTAGGCGCCGGAGGAGAGTACGCGCGAACGCAGCGCTGGGCCGGCCGACTCGCCCATCAGGCGCTCGCGACCTGCGCGCCCGGCGCGGCGGCGGTCACACGCTCGAGTTCGGTGCGGATACGGTCGTTGACCCGGTTCCGGAGCAGATCGATCGCGACGCCGACAGCATTGGCAAACCCGATCGCATCGGTGCCGCCATGGCTCTTGACGACGATGCCGTTGAGACCGAGGAACATCGCGCCATTGTAGCGCCGCGGGTCGGTGCGCTGGCGCACCTTCTCGATCGCGCGCCGGGCCAGCACGTAGCCGATCCGCGCGACGATCGAGGATTCGAAGGCACCACGCAGGAACCCCGCGTATAGGCGGGCTGTGCCCTCGGCCATCTTCAGCGCGACATTGCCCGTGAAGCCGTCGGTGACGACGACGTCGACCGTGCCGGCGGCAATATCGTCGCCTTCGATGAAGCCGTGGAAGTTCAGCGGCAGGTTGCCGTCTCGAATCATCGCGGCAGCGGCGCGGAGATACTCGTGCCCTTTCAGCTCCTCGGCGCCGACATTGAGCAGCCCGATCGACGGATTGGCGAGGCCGAGCACCGTGCGCGCGAAGACATCGCCCATGATCGCGAACTGGACGAGATTTTCCGCGTCACATTCGACATTGGCGCCGAGATCGAGCATGGCGCTTTCGCCGCGCAGGGTCGGAAAGAACGATCCAATGGCCGGGCGGTGGATGCCCGGCAGCATCCGCAGCACGACCTTCGCCATCGCCATCAGCGCACCGGTGTTGCCTGCCGACACGACGCCGCCCGCGTGGCCGTCGCGCACGGCGTCGATCGCCAGTCGCATACTCGTCTGCCGCCCCGACCGCAGGGCGGCCGACGGCTTGGCGTCATTGCTCACCGCTTCGCTGGTGTGACGGACCTCGCACACCCCCGCCAGCTCAGCCTGGCGCGCAAGCAGCGGATCGATGCGGGCGCTGTCGCCAAAGATCAGATAGCGCGCGTCCGGCGCTCGCTGCTGGGCCAGCTTCAGCCCGTCGATGACCATGCCCGGCGCGTCATCGCCACCCATCGCGTCGATCGCGATGATCACCGGACTCGACATCGGCGACGCGTCCCGCCGGCCTGGCGATCAGCTCGCGGCCTGCGGAGCAGTCCCGACGACTTCGCGGCCATCGTAGAAGCCGCAGGCCGAGCATACGTGATGCGGACGCTTGATTTCGCCGCAATTCGGGCATTCGACGTGGGTCGTGCCCTTCAGCGCCTCATGGGACCGGCGCATGTCGCGGCGGGACTTGGAAACCTTTTTCTTCGGAACGGCCATTTCTACTCTCTTGCGCCACGGTCACGACAATGGCGGCCACTAGGTTATCAGGGGTAGGATCGAAGGGCGCCACTTAATCAAAAAAGACCCGATTTCTCAAGCACGTCCTCGTCGGCCTTTGCCGGCCGGCGAAAGCCCGGCAAAGGGCCTCCGGAGCCCCGCCGCGCGGTGCTCCACGGGCGGCGCCGGCAGTTCCGCGCCTGGGGCGCGCGGATAGGGATCGATCGCGAGGGCGAGTTGCTGCGCCACGGCCTCGCCGACGTCCAGGACATCGCCTGGCCACGGTTCGTCCCACGAATCATCGCCGGCCGGCCCCATCACCAGCTCGTCCTCCGCGGCGTCCGGCGGGGCGTAGAGAACGGTAAACTCCTCGTCGATCGTCGACTCGACCGGCGCCAGTGTCACGACGCAGCTCTGGCGAACCGTGGCCCGAAGCCGGCCGGAAAGCTGGAGTCGCTCGCCGCCGGCCACCAGCCGGACGACGACCGAGGCCTCAAGACTGAGTACCGCCAGCAGATCCAGCCGCCGAGCCAACGCCGCGCATTCGTCCGGATTGGCCCTTATCGTCAACGAAATCCGTGGCTTGCCGCTGGCGCGCCATTCGACGGGACGGGAGAACTCGGGCATTGGGGGGGCGTGCGGAGCCATGTCGCGGCAACTCATGCGAAAGGGTCGGTCCTGATACGCTTGGGGTCCGGCAGGGTCAATCCTGCCGTCCCGGCGGAGCGGCAAAGCGTATCGTGCCCGCAATGAGCGCCGAGTCTGGCGCTGCAGCGAGGCCTACCACGCACCGGCGGACGTAGTCCGCCATGGTGGCGGGCCCATCGTGGCCGGGCCGCTGTGCCTCTGCAACGGTCCCGTACACGTTCCGCTGGATCGCCTCGGCCAGGGCAGGCTCCGGCGCCGCGAGTGCTTGGTCATAGGCTGCGATGCGTCCGTAGACCGCCTCAGCCACCTTCTGGACACGACGTCCGACCCCGATGTCCGCCGCTCCCAACTCACGGAACGTACGGTCGATGTCGGCAAACAGGATGTCGACAAGATCCTGCGCCACGGCCTTCGCCGATGCCCCTTCGGCGCCCTTGAGGCGATGCAGCACCAGAAACGCATGCAGCGCCACCATCTCGAACCGACCATCGAAGCTGTCGGGCACGCCACAGTGCGTGTAGAAGTCAGGGCTCCGCGCCTGCTCGACGATGCGCGCGAAGAGCGTTTGGGCTTCCGTCGGAGCGGCGCGGCGGCCAAATAGACGAGCGAACATCGAGGCCTCGCAGGATCAGGCGGCCGTTGACAGAACGGGGGCGGCAGAGTGAATTACGCGGTCAAAGTGGGCGCGGCGCCGCGGATCGTCAATCCGTCCGTTGCGCCCGGCATGAAGGGATCGACGATGTCGCGCAAGACTTTGTGCAGACTGCACCGCTGTGCGGGATTGGCCATTGCGACGGCGACGCTCGCTGCCTGCGCGCCGACCATCGTGAACAACGGGTTCATGATCGACGAGGACGCGGTGCAGCAGATTCAGCCGGGCCAGCAGACGCGCGAGCAGGTCGCGCAGATTCTGGGAACCCCCTCCTCCGTCGCCGCGTTCGACGACCAGACGTGGCTCTACATTCATCGTCGCACGTCCCAATACGCGTTTCTGGATCCGCAGATTCTCGACCAGAACGTGATCGCGATCACGTTCGATCGCAATTCGGGCACCGTTTCGGGCGTTCGCCGGCTTACGCTTGCGGACGGCCAAGCGATCGAGCCGGTCGAGCGGATAACGCCGTCCCCGGGCAAGGAGCTGACGGTCCTCGACCAGTTCCTCGGCAATATCGGCCGCTTCAACAACGCCAATCAGAATCGCGCCCAGCGCTGACCGCGCGCCGGTTCCACCGGCCGCGCTGCCCAAGAACGCAAACCGGGCGCGGATCGCTCCGCGCCCGGTTCCTGACGTCCGGCGGTGTGCTCAGGCTGCCAAAGCAGCCAGCAGCAGCAACGCCACGATGTTGATGATCTTGATCATCGGGTTGACGGC
>JAEUKZ010000079.1 GCA_016793045.1 Alphaproteobacteria bacterium | reverse complement strand
CTCAAGCGCGTCGCCGCCGACAACAAGGACGACATCACCGACCGGTTGCCGAAGGCGCCGGCGAAGAAGAACGGCAAGCGCATCGCCTGCGTCGGCGCCGGGCCGGCGTCGCTCACGGTGGCCCGCGACCTTCTGCCGCTCGGCTACGAGGTCGTGATCTACGACGGCGACAAGAAGGCCGGCGGCATGATCCGCAGCCAGATCCCGAAATTCCGCCTGCCCGAATCGGTGATCGACGAAGAGGTCGGCTACATCACCCGCCTCGAGCCGACGCTGCGGCTCGGCCAGCGCGTCGACAGCCTCAAGGCCCTGCTCGCCGAAGGCTACGATGCGGTGTTCGTCGGTTCCGGCGCGCCGCGCGGCCGCGATCTCGACCTGCCCGGCCGCAAGGAAGCGGCGGCCAACATCCACATCGGCATCGACTGGCTGTCGAGCGTGTCGTTCGGCCACATCACCAAGATCGGCCGGCGCGTGATCGTGCTGGGCGGCGGCAACACCGCGATGGATTGCTGCCGCTCCTCGCGCCGGCTCGGCGGCGAGGACGTCAAGGTCATCGTGCGCAGCGGGTTCGAGGAGATGAAGGCCTCGCCGTGGGAGAAGGAGGACGCGATGCACGAGGGCATCCCGATCCTCAACTTCCACGTCCCCAAGAGCTTCACCCATGCGGGCGGCAGGCTCACCGGCATGACCTTCGAGAAGGTCAAGGCCGAGTACGACGCCAAGGGCAGGCGCAACCTCGTGCCGACGGGCGAGCCCGACGTGCATGTCGAATGCGACGACGTGCTCGTCGCGGTCGGGCAGGAGAACGCGTTTCCCTGGATCGAGCGCGACATCGGCCTCGACTTCGACAAGTGGGGAATGCCGGCCGTCGACAAGACGACGATGCAGTCCACCAACCCCAAGGTCTTCTTCGGCGGCGACGCCGCCTTCGGCCCGAAGAACATCATCTGGGCGGTCGCCCACGGCCACGAAGCCGCGCTGTCGATCGACATGTTCTGCCGCGGCGAGGACGTCTCGAAGCGCCCGCCGCCCGACATCGGCGTGGCGTCGCAGAAGATGGGCATCCACGAGTGGAGCTACGACAACGACATCTCCAACGAGCTGCGCAAGAAGGTCCCGCTCAAGGACAAGGAGATCGCGCTCAAGGACATCAAGGTCGAGGTCGAGCTGGGCTTCGACCGCCAGCTCGCCTTCGCGGAGGCGCAGCGCTGCCTGAACTGCGACGTCCAGACGGTGTTCACCAACACGCTGTGCATCGAATGCGATGCCTGCGTCGACATCTGCCCGATGGACTGCATCACCTTCACCCCCGATGGCGACGAGGCCGAGCTGCGCCAGCGGCTGACCGCGCCGGCGAAGAACACATCCCAGGCGCTCTACGTCGCCGGCGGCCTCAAGACCGGGCGGATGATGGTGAAGGACGAAGACGTCTGCCTCCATTGCGGCCTGTGCGCCGAACGCTGTCCGACCGGCGCCTGGGACATGCAGAAGACCCTCATCGAGATGACCCACGCGGGGCACCAATGCCGCAGCCGCTAGAGCGCACCAACGACTTCGTCATCAAGTTCGCCAACGTCAACGGGTCCGGCTCGGCGAGCGCCAACACGCTGTTCGCCAAGTCGATCCTGCGGATGGGCGTGCCGGTCTCGCCGCGCAACATCTTCCCCTCGAACATCCAGGGACTGCCGACCTGGTACGAGGTGCGGATCTCCGAGGCCGGTCATCTCGGCGCGCGCGGCGGCGTCGACATGATGGTCGCGATGAACCCGCAAACCTGGGACAAGGACGTCGCGTCGATCGAGCCCGGCGGCTACCTGTTCTACGATTCGACCAAGCCGATGCCGCCATCGAAGTTCCGCGACGACATCACCGTCATCGGCATGCCGCTGACCGACATCTGCAACCGGACCTATTCCGACCCGCGCCAGCGCCAGCTGTTCAAGAACATCATCTATGTCGGCGCGCTGTCGGCGCTGCTCGACATCGACCTCAAGGAGGTCGAGAAGCTGATCGGCGAGCAGTTCAAGGGCAAGGACAAGCTGATCGCGCCGAACATCCAGGCGCTTCACATGGGCCGCGACTACGCGACCAAGACGTTCGCCTGCCCGATCGGCCTCAAGGTCCGGCGCGCCGACAAGGTCGGCGACCGCATCTTCATCGACGGCAATGCCGCCGCGGCGCTGGGCTGCGTCTACGGCGGCGCCACCGTCGCCGCCTGGTACCCGATCACGCCGTCGTCATCGCTCGCCGAGGCCTTCGCGCGCTACGCCGCGCGCTATCGCGTCGACAAGGCGACGGGCAAGGCCAAGGTCGCGATCATCCAGGCCGAGGACGAGCTGTCGTCGATCGGCATGGTGATCGGCGCGGCGTGGAACGGCGCACGCGCCTTCACCGCCACCTCCGGCCCCGGCATCTCGCTGATGCAGGAATTCATCGGCCTCGCCTATTTCGCCGAGATTCCGGCGGTGATCTTCGACGTCCAGCGCGGCAGCCCGTCGACCGGCATGCCGACCCGCACCCAGCAGGCCGACATCCTGTCCTGCGCCTACGCGTCGCACGGCGATACCAAGCACGTGCTGCTCTTCCCCGAGGACCCGCGCGAGGCCTTCGACTTCGCAGCCGACTCCTTCGACCTCGCCGACCGGCTGCAGACGCCGATCTTCGTGCTGCTCGATCTCGACATCGGCATGAACGACCGGCTCTGCGCGCCCTTCGCCTGGGACGATGCGCGGCGTATGGACCGCGGCAAGGTCATGACCTACGAGGAGCTCGAGGCCGGCAAGGACTTCGGCCGCTATCTCGACGTCGACGGCGACGGCATCCCCTTCCGGACCTATCCCGGCACGCACCCGACGCGCGGCGCCTTCTTCACCCGCGGCACGTCGAAGGACCGCTATGCGCGCTACACCGAGGAAGGCGGCGCCTACGCCGACAACATGCAGCGGCTGCTGCGCAAGTTCGAGACCGCGAAGCGCATCGTGCCGAAGCCGATCCTCCGCCGCGCCAGCGAATCGACGCCGATCGGCGTGATCTATTTCGGCTCGACCAGCCCGGCGATGAACGAGGCGATGGAGGCGCTCGAGGCGCGCGGCGTCCACATGGACACACTGCGCGTGCGCGCCTTCCCGTTCCACGACGACGTGATCGACTTCGTGCTCCAGCACGAACAGGTCTTCGTCGTCGAGCAGAACCGCGATGCACAGCTGCGCATGCTGCTGGTGAACGAGGGCGGCATCGATCCGGCGCGCCTGATCTCCGTGCTGCACTACGACGGAACGCCGATCACCGCGCGCTTCATCATCCGCGACATCGCCGAACGGCTCGAATCGCTCAACCTGGCACCCCGCATGAAGGTCGTGTCATGACCTATATCGCCAAGCCCAAGCTCCACCATCCGCAGCTGCCGACCAACAAGCTCGGCTTCACGCGCCGCGACTACGAGGGCGCGATCTCGACCTTGTGCGCCGGCTGCGGCCACGATTCGATCAGCGCGGCGATCATTCAGGCGTGCTTCCAGCTCGACCTGCCGCCGCACCGCATCGCCAAGCTTTCGGGCATCGGCTGCTCGTCGAAGACGCCGACCTATTTCCTCGGCAACTCGCACGGCTTCAACAGCGTGCACGGCCGCATGCCCTCGGTGCTGACCGGCGCCAATCTCGCCAACCGCGACCTCATCTATCTTGGCGTCTCCGGCGACGGCGATTCGGCCTCGATCGGCTTCGGCCAGTTCGCGCACAGCATCCGGCGCGGCGTGAACATGGTCTACATCGTCGAGAACAACGGCGTTTACGGGCTCACCAAGGGCCAGTTCTCGGCGACCTCCGACACCGGATCCAAGAGCAAGCGCGGGGTGGTGAATACCGATTCGCCGATCGATCTCGTGCTCATGGCGCTGCAGCTCGGCGCGACCTACGTCGCGCGCAGCTTCTCCGGCGACAAGACGCAGCTCGTGCCGCTGATCGAGGGCGCGATCCATCACCAGGGCGCGGCCTTCATCGACTGTCTGAGCCCGTGCGTCGCGTTCAACAACCATGCCGGCTCGACCAAGAGCTTCGACTACGTGCGTGCGCACAACGAGGCGGTGAACAGCCTCGACGTGATGCCCGCGCGTGCTGAGATCACCGCCGACTATGCGCCGGGAACCGTCGAGGACGTGGTCCAGCACGACGGCTCGGTGCTCCGCCTGCGCAAGCTCGCGACCAGCTACGATCCGCACAACCGGATCGCGGCGATGAACTATCTGCAGGAACGCCATGCGGCCGGCGAGATCGTCACCGGCCTGCTCTACGTCGATCCGGAGCCGAAGGACCTGCACGCCCACCTGAACACGGCCGACACCCCGTTCAACCAGCTCGGCGATGGCGACCTCGTGCCGGGATCGGCCGCGCTGGAAAAGATCAACGCGGCGCTGCGGTAGCAGCGTTCGATCGGCGGGGCGGCCGGGGCCGCCCCCTGCGCCACCTCCCCCTCAACGAATCCGCTCCGGGTCGCCGGTGAATTCGGCGGCGACGAATGTGCCGCCCTGGAACGTGTTGGCGATGGGGTCCTGCGGCAGCTTCGCCTCGGCGGCGAGCGCAACGTCGCGAAACTCCTCGGAGCGGCCCTTCGGGCGGTAGCCGAGGCGGAACGCCGTCTCGTTGTCCCACCAGCTGCGCTCGTTGTCCGACGAGCCGTAGACGATCTCGTAGTGCAGAGCCGGATGCTCAAGCCCGATGCGGATGAGCTGCACGAGATCGTCGGGGTGCAACCAGATGCTGAGCCGGCGCTTGTCGAGCGGCTGGTCGCCGAAATTGCCGATTCGGATGCACAGCACGCGCAGGCCGTACTTGTCGGCATAGAGCGCGCCGAGCGCCTCGCCGTACGCCTTTGTCACGCCGTAGCGGCTGTCCGGGCGCACCGGGACGTGGGTGCCGATGCGACGATCGCGGCGATAGAAACCGACGACGTGGTTCGACGACGCGAAGATCACGCGTTTGACCCCGCGCCGGCGCGCCGCCTCGAAGAGGTTGTAGGTGCCGACGATGTTGGCCGGCAGCATGACCTCCCACGCATCCTCGACCGAGCGCCCGCCGAGATGGACGACGCCTTCGACACCGTCGACCGCGCGCTCGACCTGGGCGAGGTCGGATAGGTCGGCCTTCACGAACTCCTCGTCGGCGCGCAGGTCCTTGGGCACCACGACGTCGCTGAGTCGCAGCTTCGGATAGATCGGCTTGAGCAGGCTGCGCAGGCGCGTGCCGATGCCGCCCGCGGCACCGGTGACGAGAACTGTGTTCATGATCGCTGTCCCGAAGGTTTCGTGGGGGGATCGTCGGCACGGGGCGATCCCGCGCCGCCGCGCGCGAGCTGCGCCGCGACCGCCTCGTAGCGGTCGCGGCTGCCAGCGAGATGGGTGCGCATCGCATCGCGCGCGCCCTCGGCGTCGCCCTCGCCGATCCGCTGCACGATCAGACGATGCTCCTTCTGGATTGCCTGGAGGTAAGGCGTCTGGTCGCCTGAGGCCCGCGACCGCCGGTGCAGGATCCAGCGCGGAATGATGAAGTGGCCGAGATAGTCGAGGAACCGCACGAAATACTCATTCCCGGTCGCGGCTGCGATGGCGCGGTGAAGCTCGAAGTCCTGCTCGACCGCGGGCAGCCCACGCTCGATCGCGCGGTCGATCCGGTCGAGCGCCGCACGCATCTGCGTGAGCTGCGTGTTCGAGCGGTGCTGCGCCGCAAGGCCGGCCCCCTCGATCTCCACCCCCATGCGCAGTTCCATCACCTGCACCGCCTCGATCGCCGAGTCGGCCATCGAGCCGCCGAGGCGGAACGGCCGCCCGCCGAGATCGCGCACCACGAACATGCCGAGGCCCTGGCGCGACATCACCAGCCCCTCGGCCTTGAGCTGCGCCACGGCCTCGCGCACCACCGTGCGACTGACGGCGAAGCCGCGCATCATCGCGTGCTCGCTGGGCAGTCTTTCTCCGGGAGCGAGCCGGCCGGCGAGAATGTCGGCCGACAGGCGCCCGAACAGCTCCTGCGTCAGGCTGCGGGGCTGGGCGAGCGGGCGGAAATCGGGCGCGATATCGCTGCGCGGCTTGGCGATGGTCATGGCTTTCGTGTGCAGCGGGCGTCTTGACTCGATCCCGCGGTCACGCCTTTTATAGTGCCTTGTCGGGTCATCGTACAAGCAGGCAGCCGGCGGCAGCACCGCGGTGCCGATCCGGAACCCCGGCGAGGAAACGGCCGCAATGCGAGACGAAGCGAATGCCTGCGCGATGCAACGGACCCGGCACTGCGCGCCGCCGCGCCGGGTCCTTGCGTCAGCGCGTGCCGACCGCGACCTGATTCTCCGGCTTTTCCCCGCGCGCCAGTCGGTCGAGGTTCCGCGCCATAAACCGCGTGCGCCGTTCGACCGTTCCCGTCGTCCAGCCGCCGATATGCGGCGACAGGATGACGTTGTCGAGCGCATCGAAGCGATACGGCGCCATCGCCGGATCGCCACGCCCGCCCGCAGGGTAACGCCACCACACGTCGATCGCGGCGCCGCCGATGCGGCGGTTGGACAGAGCTTCCCACAAGGCCGCCTCGTCGATGACCGGCCCGCGCGCAACGTTGACGAGGAACGTCGACTTCTTCATTGCCGCCAGCGCGGCCGCATCGATCAGCCCGCGCGTCTCCGGCGTCAACGCGCAGGCGAGCACGACGTAGTCCGCCTGCCCCATTGCCTCGTGCAGCCGGTCGAGGCCGTACATCGCGTCGAAGTCGTGCTCGTCCGGTCGCACGGTGCGATTGACGCCGATGACGCGCATCTCGAACGCCTTGGCGCGGCGCGCGACCGCGCGGCCGATCCGGCCGACCCCGACCACGGCAACGGTCTTGTGGGCGATCTCGCCCTGCGGCGCCCCGCCATAGCGTGCCGAGCGCGACCAGTCGCCGCCGCGGATGGCGCGGTCGGCGGCGGCCAGCCGGATGCACCATTCGAGCATCGCCAGGAGGGCGTACTCGGAGCAGCCCGGCTCATGCTCGAATACGTTGCACATCGGGACGCCGCGCGGGATCGCGGCGAGGTCGATGCCGTCCGTCCCCGCACCAGGCACCTGGACCATCTTCAGATGCGGCATGTCGGGCGCGCTGCGGTCGAGCTGGATCGCGATCACCGCATTGGCGCCGGCGAGCATCGAAGCGGCATCGGCGGCGCCGGTGCTCGCCTCGATGCGGTCGAGCGTCCACTTTGTTTCGAGGAGCGGCGCCAGTCCGTCCGCGAACGCGGTGCAGCCCGGACCGAGCAGCGCCACGCGCAGCGGCGCGCTCACAGTGCGCTCGCCCGCAGCACGGCATCCGGACGCGCGCGCAGTTCGGGCTTCAGCTCGATGCCGAGGCCGGGCGCCTCGGGCGCGGCGATGAAGCCCTTCGCCACCGGCGGCAGGTCGGTCACCAGCTCGCGGTACCAGCCGTGATAGAAGGCGCGCACCATCTCCTGCACCAGCGCATTGGGCGACGCGATCGACAGGTGCACCGACGCAGTCAGCAGCACCGGCCCGGTGCAGTCGTGCGGCGCCACAGGCAGCTCGAAGCATTCGGCCATCGTCGCGATCTTCTTGGCCTCGCCGATGCCGCCGCACCAGCCGACATCGAGCATTGCGACGCTGGTGGCGTTCTTCTCGAACAGATCGCGGAAGCCCCAGCGCGTCGACAGCGTCTCGCTCGCCGTCGTCCACACGCGCGTCGATTCGCGGAAGACGCGCAGCGCCTCCAGGTTCGACATCTTGATCGGGTCTTCGTACCAGTACGGATTCAGCGGTTCGAGCGCCTTGGCGATCTTGATCGCCGCCGGGAGCTGCCACATGCCGTGCAGCTCGACGTGGATCTCGATCTTGTCGCCGACGCGCTTGCGGATCTTCTCGAAGGGTTCGATCGCCTTCTTGAGGTCGGCCGGCGAGATGTCGGTGCCGTTGCTCGCCTCCGCGGCGAAGTCGAACGGCCAGATCTTCATGCCGGTGTAGCCTTCGGAGATCAGGCTCTCGGCGAGATCGTCGGCGCGGTGAAGGAAGCCCTCGAGATCCTCGTAGGGTCCCTCGTTCTGATTGAGGCCCCAGTTCGCGGTGGTCTGCGTCGGCTTCGCGCGCACATAGCGATAGCCGGCGCAGGTGTTGTAGACACGGATCTTGTCGCGGCACTTGCCGCCGAGCAGCTGATACATCGGCTGCTTCGTCGCCTTGCCCCAGATGTCCCACAGCGCGATGTCGAACGCCGACGCGCCGCGGATCTCGGCGCCGGTCGATTTGAAGCCGACGTAGTTCTGCAACAGCTTGCGCGAATGCGCCTCGATGCGCAGCGGGTCCTGTCCGAGCATCTGGGGCGCCAAGGTCTCGTGCACGTAGGCCGTAACGGCGGCGGCGCCGTAGAACGTCTCGCCGAGTCCGACGAAGCCGGCATCGGTGTGAACCAGCACCCATACGATGTTGGGGAACTCACCGAGGCTGAGCGTTTCGATCCGTGTGATCTTCATTGTTTTCCTCTTGGAACCGCGCGTGATGTCGGCCGCACGCGCCGCGTGCATGCGGCGGCCGGCGGCGTACGACGACAACTTAGACAATACCTACACCGCCGCAGGCAAGCAGGCGTCGCGCAAAAATTCGCGCGCGGCTTGCACGAACCGCAATGGTATGACTTAAGATGGACCCAATGTCAGGGACGATGACGGCGCCCGCGAAGGGGTGCGCGTGCAGAGTCCAGCGAGTGCAAGAACGATCTCACAGGGAGGACCGCATGACCACGTCGCGTCGCCAGTTTCTCACGCATTCAACCGCCGTGCTCGCCAGCACGGTGGCCGCGGCCGAAGCGCTCGCCCAAGGGGCGGGCGGCCTGACGGCATCGGGCCTCGTCGGGCGCCTCGAGGGTTCGGAAGTTGTCACCGACCCCGCCCGCATGCCGCGCACCTTCAAGGAAGCGCCGGAACTCGCCCAGCTCGTCCAGCAGGGCCGCCTGCCGCCGGTGGCGCAGCGCCTGCCGGAAGAACCGCTGGTGCTGAAGCCGCTCAACGAGGTCGGCCGCTACGGCGGTACGTGGCGCCGCGGCTTCGTCGGCCCCGGCGACGGCGAGAACGGCAACCGCATCAACGCCTCCGACAAGCTGATCTTCTGGGATTACACCGGCGCGCGGATCATCCCCTCGATCGCCAAGAGCGTCGTGATGAGCGACGACGGCAAGGTCACGCGTGTCACCCTGCGCAAGGGCATGAAGTGGTCGGACGGTGCGCCGTTCACCGCGGACGATTTCGAATTCTGGTTCGAGGACATCTACAGCAACCGCAACATCGTCCCGACCGGCATCGCCGACCTGTCGCCCGGCGGGCGCCCCGGCCGCATCGTCAAGATCGACGAGGTCACGGTCGAGTTCCAGTTCGAGAACCCCTACTTCCTGCTCATGGACATGCTCGCGGGCGACACGCTGATCGGCGGCGGCATGTCGGTCGGCATGTACCAGCAGCGCAGCTTCGGCTGCTATGCGCCGAAGCACTATCTCAAGCAGTTCCTGCCGAAGTATTCGTCGGAGGAGCAGGTCAATGCCCGCGCCCGCGCCGAGGGCTTCGAGGGCTGGCTGCGCATGCTCCACAACAAGAAGGATTGGAACCTCAATCCCGAACTGCCGGTGCTGGGGCCGTGGCGCACGGTCCGCCCGATCAACACGCCGACATGGGTGCTCGAGCGCAATCCCTTCTATTACACGGTCGACACCGACGGCAACCAGCTGCCCTACATCAATCAGATCGTGATGACGCTCGCCGAGGACCTCGAGGTGCTCAACCTCCGCGCCATGGCGGGCCAGTACGACATGCAGGAGCGGCACATCGACCTCGCCAAGCTGCCGGTCATCCTGGAGAACCGCGACCGCGGCAACTACGACCTGCACCTCGATCTCGCCTATAACGGCTCCGACACCACGATCCACTTCAACATGAGCTACACGGCCGACGCCGAGATCGCGAAGTGGATCAACAACGTCGACTTCCGCCGCGCCCTGTCGCTGGGCATCGACCGCAACCAGATGAACGAGACGTTCTGGCTCGGCCTCGGCACGCCGGGCTCGACCTGCCCGGCGGAGAGCATGCCGCAGAATCCGGGTCCCGAATGGCGTGCCAAATGGTCGACGCTCGACGTCGCCCAGGCGAACCGAATGCTCGATGCGATCGGCCTCACGCGCAAGGACAGCGAGGGCTTCCGCCTGCGCACCGACAACGGCCAGCGCCTGCGCTTCCAGGTGCAGACCGTACGCGCCTTCCTGCCGTGGCCGCAGCAGCTCGAGATGGTCGCGCAGCATTGGCGTCGCATCGGCATCTTCGCCGAGGTCCGCGAGATGGAGCGCGTCCTCGCCTTCACCCGCACGAACAACAACGAGCACCACATGCACGTGTGGACCAACGGCGGGACCGAGCTGCTCTATCTCTTCCCGCGCCACGCGATCCCGGTCGATCCGGTCGAGGCGTTCATGGGGCCGGAGTTCGCCAAGTGGTACGCGTCGAACGGATCGCTCGGCCGCGAGCCGACCGACGCCGGGTTGAAGCGCATCTTCGAGCTGTTCCGCTCCGCGGCGGGCCAGCGCGACGAGCAGCGCAACAACACGGCCAAGGAGATCTGGAAGATCCTGGTCGACAACGTCTACTCGATCGGCACGGTCGGGCAATCGCCGGCCCTCATGGGCGTGCGCCTCGCCAGCCGCCGGATGGGCAACATCCCGAGCCGCGCGTGCATCGCGCAGCATTGCCGCACGCCGGGATCGTCGCGGCCGGAGACGTTCTACTACAAGTCCTGATCACACACGGATCGACTGCAAAGGCCGCCTCCTCGCAACCGCGGGGAGGCGGTCGGCGCGAGAGGCCTTCGCGACAAATGATCTCGTTTTTCGTCCGGCGCCTGCTGCTCGCCATCCTGACGATGTGGGTCGTCTCGGTGCTGTCCTACGTCATCATCCAGCTGCCGCCGGGCGACTTCGTCGACACCTACATCTCCCAGCAATCCGCATCCGGCAGCACGGTATCGGCAGCGGAAGCGCAGTCCCTGCGCGAGCTCTACGGCCTCGACCAGCCGGTATGGATCCAGTACGGCAAGTGGATCACCCGCATCCTCACGGGCGACTTCGGCGAATCGATGGAATGGCGCCAGCCGGTCAAGGACGTCATCGGCGACCGGCTGTGGTTCACCGTTCTCATATCGGTCGCGGCACTGTTGGTGACCTGGGGCCTCGCGCTCCCGATCGGTATCTACTCGGCGGTGCGGCAGTACTCGTTCGGCGACTATGCCTTCACGCTCATCGGCTTCGTCGGACTCGCGGTGCCGAACTTCCTGCTCGCGCTCATCATCATGTATCTCTCCTTCCGCTATCTCGGCGCCAATGCCGGCGGCCTGTTCTCGGCCGAGTTCGAGCTGGCGCCATGGAGCTGGGCGAAGCTGTGGGACCTCATCAAGCATCTGCCGCTGCCCTCGGTCATCCTCGCGCTCGGCGGCACCGCGCAGCTCATCCGCATCATGCGCGCCAACCTGCTCGACGAACTGCGCCGGCCCTATGTCGTGACCGCGCGCGCCAAGGGCCTTCCCGAGCGCTGGGTGGTGCTGAAGTATCCGGTGCGCGCCGCGCTCAACCCCTTCGCCAGCACGGTCGCGTATCTGTTCCCCTATCTCGTTTCGGGCAGCGTCATCATCTCGATCGTGCTGAGCCTGCCCACGGTCGGACCGCTGCTGGTCCGCTCGCTGATATCGCAGGACATGTT
This sequence comes from Alphaproteobacteria bacterium, assembly GCA_016793045.1. Taxonomy (GTDB): domain Bacteria; phylum Pseudomonadota; class Alphaproteobacteria; order CACIAM-22H2; family CACIAM-22H2; genus JAEUKZ01. Next base: position 5,002 of record JAEUKZ010000079.1, on the reverse strand, counting down.
CCTCGCCGGCACGATCGTCCTGCTGCTCGGGGTCCTCACCGTGATCGGCACCTTCATCTCGGATCTGGTCCTGATGTGGGTCGATCCGCGCATCCGCCATCAGATGGATTGAGCGCATGATCGCCCGCCTGTTCGGCCGCACGAGCCGCGCCGATTCCGCATCCGCCGAGGAACGCTTCGCGGTCGCGAGCCAGCTGCAGCTCACCTGGTGGCGCTTCCGGCGCCACAAGCTGGCGCTCGCCAGCGGCGTCATCGTGATCCTGTTCTATCTGGTCGCCGCCTTCGCCGACTTCCTGGCGGTCAACGACCCGCAGGATACCGACTCGCGCCGAAGCTTCGCGCCGCCGCAGGTCATAAGCCTGTTCGACGACGACGGCTCGTTCCGGCCATACGTTACGGTCATCCGCGCGCGTCGGGACCCGCGGACCTTCCGCATGGTGTTCGACCAGTCGAGCAAGGTCTATCTGACCATGTTCACGCCCGGCTACAACTACACGCTGTTCGGGCTCTTCGAGACCAACATCCACCTGCTCGGCCTCAAGGATCCGCAGCCGGGCGACGGCCTCTATCTGCTCGGCACCGACCGGCTCGGCCGCGACCTGTGGTCGCGCATGATGGTGGCGACGCGCGTATCGCTGACGATCGGTCTCGCCGGAGTCATCATCAGCCTGTTTCTCGGCATCCTGCTCGGCGGCATCTCGGCGATCTACGGCGGCGTCGTCGACATGGCGATCCAGCGAACGATCGAGATCATACGATCGATGCCGACGATCCCGCTGTGGATGGGCCTCGCGGCGGCGCTGCCCAGCGACTGGTCGGTGATGCAGATCTACTTCGCGATCACCGTCATCATCGCCCTGCTCGCCTGGACCGATCTCGCGCGCGTCGTGCGGGGCAAGTTCCTGTCGTTGCGCGAGGAGGACTTCGTGACCGCCGCCGAGCTCGCCGGCGCCGGACAGTTGCGCATCATCTTCCGCCACATGCTGCCCTCCTTCCTGTCGCACATCATCGCCGCGACCAGCCTCGCGCTCCCGGCGATGATCATCAGCGAGACGAGCCTGAGCTTCCTCGGCCTCGGCCTGCGGCCGCCCGCGATCAGCTGGGGCATCCTGCTGCAGGATGCGCAGAACATCGAGGCGCTGGCGCTGGCGCCGTGGCTGCTGATGGCCGCGGTGCCGGTCATCGTCATCATCCTTGCGTTCAACTTCCTCGGAGACGGCCTGCGCGATGCCGCCGACCCTTATGGCTGAGCGCGCCGCCGCTCCGGCCGCCGGCACGCCGATCCTCTCGGTGCGCGGCCTCAAGACCTACTTCCGTGCCGACGACGGCGTCGTGCGTGCGGTCGACGGCGTCAGCTTCGACGTCCGCGCCGGGCGCACGCTGGGCATCGTCGGCGAAAGCGGCTGCGGCAAGAGCATCACCGCGCGCAGCATCCTCGGAATCGTCGACCGGCCGGGCAAGATCGAGGCCGGAGAGGTCTGGCTGACGCCCGGCGGCGGCACCGGAGCGCCGATCGATCTCGCGAAGCTGGCGAGCGACAGCGCCGAGATGCGCGCGATCCGCGGCAAGGAGATCGCGCTCGTCTTCCAGGAGCCGATGTCGTCGTTCAGCCACTACTACACCGTCGGGAACCAGATCATGGAGGCGATCCGCCTCCACAGCGATGCGACCAAGCAGCAGGCGCATGCGCGCGCGGTCGAGCTCCTCCGGCTCGTCGGCGTGCCGAAGCCTGAGCGCCGCGTCGACGAGTATCCGTTCCAGCTCTCCGGCGGCCTGCGCCAGCGTGTGATGATCGCCATGGCGCTCGCCTGCGATCCGCACGTGCTGATCGCCGACGAGCCGACGACGGCGCTCGACGTCACGACCCAGGCGCAGATCCTCGACCTGATGCGCGAGCTGCAGGCCAAGCGTGCGCTCGCGCTTATTCTCATCACGCACGACATGGGCGTGATCGCGGAGATGGCGGACGACGTCGTCGTGATGTATCTCGGGCGCGTCGTCGAGCGCGGACCGGTCGACGCGATCTTCCACGACCCCAAGCATCCCTACACGCAGGCGCTGCTGCGCTCGATCCCCAGCATCATGGCGACGCCGCGCACCAAGCTTGCGACGATCAGCGGCTCGATCCCCCACCCGCTCAACCGGCCGACGGGCTGCCCGTTCCACCCGCGCTGCCCGGATTTCAAGCCCGGCGTGTGCGACAAGGCCGAGCCGGCCACGACGGTCATCGACGACCGTCGCGAGGTCGCCTGCTTCCTCTATGGCGGTGGCGCATGAACGTTCTCGAGGTCGTGAACCTCCGAAAGTATTTTCCGATCCGCAAGGGGCTCCTGCGCCGCATCGCCGGCCAGGTCCGCGCGGTCGACGGCGTGAGCTTCCACATCAAGAAGGGCGAGACGCTGGCGCTGGTCGGCGAAAGCGGCTGCGGCAAGACGACCGTGTCGCGCTGCATCCTGCGTGCCTTGCCGCCGAGCGAAGGCGAGATCAGGTTCGCGGTCGACGGCAAGGTCGTCGATCTCGCCAAGCTGCCGAAGCGCGCGCTGCGGCCCTATCGCCGCCACATTCAGATGGTCTTCCAGGACCCGTTTTCGTCGCTCAACCCCCGCATGGTGATCGCCGACATCATCGGCGAGCCGCTGCTGATCAACGGCATGCGCAGCGGCGAGGAGCGGCGCAAGCGCGTGAAGGAGCTGCTCGACATGGTGCAGCTGCCGGCGGCGTACATGAACCGCTTCCCGCACGCCTTTTCCGGCGGCCAGCGCCAGCGCGTCGGCATCGCGCGAGCGCTCGCGCTCCACCCGAGCCTGATCGTCGCCGACGAGCCCGTATCGGCGCTCGACGTATCGGTGCAGGCGCAGATCCTCAACCTGCTGCTCGACCTGCAGGATCGCCTCGGCCTCACCTATCTCTTCGTCGCGCACGACCTCAGCGTCGTGAAGCACGTCAGCGACCGCGTCGCGGTGATGTATGTCGGCCGGATGGTCGAGATCGCTGGCACCGCGGACATCTTCGCGAGGCCGCGCCACCCCTACACCGAAGCGCTCCTTTCGGCGGTCCCGAAGCCCGACCCGCGGCTCAAGAGCGAACGGATCATCCTCGAACGCGACGTCGCCGACCCCGCCAACCCGCCGCCGGGCTGCCATTTCCATCCGCGGTGCCGCTATGCAGTCGAGCGCTGCAAGGTCGACACGCCGGCACTCCAGGAAGTCGAGCCCAATCGCTGGGTCAGTTGTCACCGCGCGCACGAGCTGATGCTGCGCGGCGTCCAGTAGCTCAGCGCGGCCCGCGCGGCTGCCAGCGCAGCGAGGCGAGCGCCCGCGAGCGCCCCTCGATCGCCGCCACGGTCTGCTCGTCGAAGCTGTAGATGTCCTCACGGAAGCTGACCGCGGCATCGCCGGCCGCCCACGCCGTGTCGTAGACGAGGTGGACAGGGATCGACTGCGCCAGCGGCACCGAGCGCCGGTCGGTGGCGGCGATCGCCTGTTCGATCCTCTGCTTCGACCAGACGTCGCGGTTGTGCCGCAGAACGTACTCGGCAAGCTCGAGCGGCCGCTCGACGCGCACGCAGCCGGAACTCATCGAACGCACGTCGCGCGCGAAGTAGTGACGGTCCGGCGTGTCGTGCAGATAGATGCTCGGCGTGTTGATCAGCGTGAAGCGCAGCCGCCCGAGCGCGTTGCGCGGCCCCGAATCCTGACGCACCAGGAAGCGGTTCATGTCCTCCTGCTGCAGCGACCGCCAGTCGAAGGTGCGCAGGTCGACCTCCTGCGCACCGCGCCCGGTGCCGGAGCCGCGCCGGAAGATGCGGAAGCCGCGTTCGACCATCCGCTGCGGGTTCTGCTGGAGCTGCGGCAGGAGGTCCTCGCGCGCGAGCTTGGTCGGCACCGTCCAGGTCGGGTTGACGATGATTTCCGTGATGCGGCTCGACATCAGCGGCGTCCCGCGGACCTCGCGCCCGACCACCACCGCCATGTCCATGATGACGCGCTCGCGCTCGATCACGCGCAGGCGATACTCGGGAATGTTGACGAAGATCTCGGGCCCGTCGCCGGGCGCCGGAAATGCGCGCATGCGGTCGAGATTGGCTTCGATCTGGCGCTGGCGCGCCTCCGCGGTGACGTTCATCGCCTGGACGGTGAGCCGCCCGATGCGCCCGTCGTCGGTGATGCCGTGGCGGCGCTGAAAGCGTTTGACAGCCTCGCGCAGCGCCGGGTCGTAGTGGTCGGCGAGCGGGGGTGCCACGCTCGCCGCCCCGTCGGTCACCGCGAGGCGGCGGCGCACCAGCACGATGCGCGGATCACGCGTGCCTGGCTCGAGCGTCCGGCCCTCCGGCACGGTCGGCCAGCCGCCGGCGGCGACCAAGCCGCGATAGCGCGCCAGCGCACGCAGCAGCCCGGCATAGGCTTCAGAGCGCGGGATCAGTTCGGCGATGACGTCCGCCGGGCGCTCGCCTAGCGCCATGCGCAGCAGCAGCCCGTAGCCGTCGATCGTCCGCGTCTGCGGCCGCGCGTCGGGCGGCAAGCGGACGTCGATCACGCGCGCGCCAGACAGGTCGCGCGCGAGGCGCCAGGCCGCATGGCTGAACATCACGTCGAACAACGCCAGTCGATCGGCGGCCGCTCCGCCCTGGTCGATCTGCTGGACGAGCTCGCGCAACTGGTCGAGGCGGTAGTCGGCCGGATTGAGGCCGTGCGCCTCTATCCCGTCGAAGCGCGCGATCAGCCCGCGCGCCCGGTCGGATATGCGGCCATCAGCGATCCACACGGGCGCGTAGTCGCGATCGCGGTAGAAGCGCTGGACCTCGCGGAAGGACCGCCCCGTCGGCACCGAGCCGGCGAGCAGGTCCTGGATCGGCACGGCGTAGGGTGCATCCGCGATGCCCACCGAAAAGACCGGCGCCGCGGCCGCCGCAGGTACGGCGGCCGGGACCGGCGCAGGCTGCGCCCGAACGGTGCCGGCGCAGGCCAGACCGGCCAGGATCGCGAGGGATGCCGCGGCGCGG
>JAEUKZ010000074.1 GCA_016793045.1 Alphaproteobacteria bacterium | reverse complement strand
GTCGCCAGGGCACGGTCCAGGCGCAGACCAGATGCCGATTCCGGGATGATGACCTCAAGCGGGCGATCGGGCATTGTGGCGGCCGGAGATCATCGGTGGCGAACGCATTTCAAGGTCAATCCTCGCCCAAGCCGCTGCGCGGGCTCAAGATTCTCGTGACGGTGCTCGGCGTCGGCGTGATCGCCGCGGCGGTGCTGTTCTTCTGGCTGCTGATCACCGTGTCGACCCGCGACGGTGCCCGTTCCGGCGGGGCCGCGTGGCGCAACGCGCTCGATCTGCCGCCAGGCAGCGTCGTCGCGGGCGTGACGGCGTCCGGCGACACGATGATCGTCCATGTCCACGGTGGGGAACCCGGGCGCGACGAGCGCCTCTTCATCGTCGAGACGCGCAGCGGCCGCACCATCGGCGTGCTCAGCCTCGGCACGCCACGATAACACGTCCATCCGACCAGCGAGCCTGAACATGAAATTCGCATCCGACAACATCGCCGGCGTCCACCCCAAGATCGTCGCAGCGCTCGCCGCGGCCAGCGGCGGCGTGGCGATGCCCTATGGTTCCGACGACTGGACGCGCCGCGTCGAGAAGCGGATCTCGGAGATCTTCGAACGCGACTGCGCCGTCGCCCTGGTCGGCACCGGCACGGCGGCGAATTCGCTGGCGCTCGCGGTCGGCACGCCGTCCTGGGGGGCCATCTATTGCCACCCCGGCGCCCATGTCCTGGTCGACGAATGCAACGCGCCGGAGTTCTACACCGGCGGCGCTAAGCTGGTGACCGTCGACGGGCCGGCGGGAAAGCTGACGGCCGCGGGGCTCGCTGCCGCGCTGCCCAAGGGCGATGCGAGCCGCGGCGTCCACCATCCGCAGCCGGCGGCGGTCAGCCTGTCCCAGGCGGCGGAGACCGGCACGGTCTACAGCGTGGCCGAGATGGGCGCGATCGGCGAGGTCGCGAAGGGGCGCGGCCTGTGGCTGCATGTCGACGGCGCGCGTTTCGCCAATGCGGTTGCCTCCACCGGCGCCTCGCCGGCCGCGCTGACCTGGAAGGCGGGCGTCGATGTTCTGTCGTTCGGCGCGACCAAGAACGGCGCGCTCGCGGCCGAGGCGATCGTCCTGTTCGACAAGGCGAAGGCGTGGGAACTGCAGCTGCGCCGCAAGCGCGCCGGCCAGCTGTGGTCGAAGATGCGTTTCCTGGCGGCGCAGATGGAAGCCTATCTCGCGGACGATCTGTGGCTCGCCAATGCGCGCAACGCGAACGCAATGGCGGCGCGGCTCGCGAACGGGCTTGCCGCGATCGCCGGCACGCGGCTCGAGCACAAGGTCGAGGCCAACGAGATCTTCATCACGATTCCGGAGCCGATGCTGGCCGGGCTCGAGCGCGCCGGCTTCCCGCTGCTGCGCTGGAACGGCCCGGGCACGCAGCTCGTTCGCCTGGTCTGCGCCTTCGATTCGACCGCCGCGGAGGTCGACGCACTGATCGCGGCGGCGCAGGCCCAGTCGCGGGCGGCGGCGGAGTAACGGCGGTGGCGGCGCGGCGCGCGCGTGGCGGCAAAGGCGAGCTGACGCTGCTCGGCCGCCCGGCCGCGCTGCCGGCGTCGCCCGAGCGGGCGACGCTCGAGCGGGTGCCGAACCCGCACCCGCGCGAGCGCTACGTCGTCCGCTTCGCGGCGCCGGAGTTCACCTCGCTGTGCCCGATCACCGGCCAACCTGATTTCGCGCACCTCGTGATCGACTATGTACCGTCGCGCTGGCTGGTCGAATCCAAGTCGCTCAAGCTTTATCTCGCGTCGTTCCGCAATCACGGCGCTTTCCACGAGGACTGCACCGTCTCGATCGGCAAGCGGCTGGTCGCGCTCTTGCGGCCGCGCTGGCTGCGCATCGGCGGTTACTGGTATCCGCGCGGCGGAATTCCGATCGACGTGTTCTGGCAGTCCGGCCGCGCGCCGGCGGGACTCTGGCTGCCCGACCAGGGCGTCGCGCCCTATCGCGGGCGCGGGTAGCTGGCGTGGCGGTCGTTCGTCGCCGCCAATTGACAGTATTCCTGGAGTTGTGCGGAATTTACCGCGGTCGAGCAGTCGCATTCAGCGGCAAGCCCGGCCTGTCTGACACAATTCACATGGGGGGTTTCGTGACCAAGCGCAATGACATCAAGCGTCGCGACGTTTTCCTGCCGGCCACTGCGGCTCTGGCTGCGGCGGCCGCGGTGCTGACGACGACGTCGCAACAGGCCGAGGCGCAGGGCTGGCAGCCGCACATGCAGTCGGCCCTGTCGTCGCTGATCGCCGCGCGGCAGCAACTCGAAGTGGCGCGCCACAACAAGGGCGGCCATCGCGCCCGAGCCATCAACCTCATCAATCAGGCGATCAACCAGGTCGAGGCGGGCATCCGCGTCGGCGCCTGAACGGGGACGCAGCGGGCCGGATCGCTCGGATCCGGCCCCGTTGCCGCGGCTACTTGCCGGCCGGCGCCGGCGCGAAATAGGGCCGCAGCCGGTCTACGAGCGCGGTGGCCTCGGCCTCGCTTGTCTCGTAGGCGAAGAAGACCGCGACATTGCGGTTCGCGATGCAGCGGACCACGACCACCATCTCGCCGCGCCATCCATAGACCGTCTGCGCGTCGGCGCTCGCCTCGAAGCCGACTCCGCTGACGGCGCGCTGTGCGGTGGAGATGCAGGCGCTTTGGCTGAGGCGAATCTCGGTCCACCCGCTGGCCGCGCCGGCGGCATTGGCGGGCACGGCAGCGGCAGCGGCGAGCGCCAAGGTCAGGGCGGCGCCAGCAATTCGCAACATCATGGGTCTCCGGTGGGCTAGAGGAACGATGGCTAGGATGATGGCCCTAGATGCGGCGGTTCCGTCAAGCGGGCTGCACGTCCGGCCGGCGGCCCGCGGCGCAGCCGGACCGGAGGCGGCGACCGCGCGCGAACCCGCCGGCCGCTGCTTGATTGCGCCGGACGCTTCCGCTATCAAGTGGACCACTTCGCGGGTCCCCTTCGTCTAGTGGCCCAGGACACCGCCCTCTCACGGCGGTAACAGGGGTTCGAATCCCCTAGGGGACGCCACGCCGGCCGCACCGGCACCAGCACATCGACGTCGCGCCGGCATTCGTGAGGCGGTGCGTATCGGGGACCGGGCCGTCAGCCGGCGCGGTCGGGATCTTGCGCGTGGCCGGCCGACGGCGGCGGGACAAGCCGGCAGCACCGAACCGGACAGTCCGGCTGTAGAATTATGCGGCGCCCATGGGCATGTTCCCGCCGGCATGGGCATCGGCCGGGGTACCGCTTCGATGAGCGACCGCGCGCGCCTGAGCGCCCTGACCATCGTCGTATCCACCTACAACAAGCCGGCGACGCTCGCCGTGACGCTCGCGCATCTGGCCGCGTGCGGATTGCCGCCAGACCTGGATGTGCAGGTCGTCGTCGTCGACAACAACTCGACCGACGACACGCGCTCGGTGATCGAAGCGTTCGTCGCGAAGCTCCCCGGTCGTGCCGAGTACGTGTTCGAGCGCAGGCAGGGCAACGGCTTCGCGCGCAACGCCGGGATTGCGCGGGCGCGCGGCGAGGTCATCACGATTCTCGATCACGACATGGTCCCCGACCCGGAGTTCATCCGCCAGGTGCGGCACGAATTCGAGCGGCTCGGCAGCCGCGGGGTGATCGGCGGGCGGGTCGAGCGCTGGAACGACCCCCACTTCCTGCTCCGGCGGACCGACGAGCAGGTCTACGGTGAAATGGACCATCCCGCGGGCTTCATCCATGGCGGCAATCTGTCGTTCCATCGCGATGTCGTCGCCCGCATCGGCGGGTTCGACGAGCGCTTCGGGGCGGGCACGTCGCTCCCGGCGTCGGATACCGATTTCGCCTATCGCGCGTGGCGCGCCGGCTGCGAGCTTCGCTATTCGCCGAACATCCTGACGTTCCACAATCACGGCCGGGTCACGGACGAGCAGGTGGGCGCGACCCTTCGCAGCTACTGGATCGCCAATGGCGCGTTCTTCATGAAGCACGTGCTGCGCGGCGATCGCGCGATGCTGCGCCGCGCCTACTGGGACGCCCTGGACGGCTGGCGAATGCTGCGCGATCCCGCGATGGCGCCCTGGAACCGCCGGAAGCTTTGGTACTATGCGATCGGCGCGTGGCGCTATCTGCGCGTCGCCCGGCGGCCGGCGCTGTCTCGGCCGCCGGCGGTCTAGGCCCGCACCGGCGTCGCCGCCATCCGCGGGCGCGGGCGGTGCGATGGCGGCTCGTGGCCGCATTTCTGGGCCGGCGCCCCTTCTGATAGAGTGACGATCGACGATCGGGAGAGGCCATGACGTCGGTCGCAATCCTCGGACTCGGGGCAATGGGCTTCGGTCTGCTTCACCAGACCCTGTTCACGAAGGGCTTCGTCGTCGCATCGGCATTCGACATCGACCCGGCCAAGATCGCTTCGGCCCGGACCTTCGCGGATCGGCACGCCGCCCTCGGCACGACCCGTTTCTGCCGGTCGCTGGAGGAATTCAAGGCATCCGCGGCGGATGCCGACGTGATGATCGACGCCTCGTCCGCGATCGCGGACTCGAAGGCGGCCTGCCTTCACGTCCTCGATCGCGGACGCCACGTCTTCATGATGAATGCCGAGGCCGATCTCGAGTTCGGGCCCGAGTTTCTCGAGCTGGCGCGGGCGCGGGGCGCGATCTATTCGTCGATCGACGGCGACCAGCACGGCGTCATCAAGAACCTGGCGGATGAAGTCGGCGCCTGGGGCTTCAAGCTGGTGATGCTCGGCAACATCAAGGGGTTCCTGGATCGCTATGCGACGCCGGTGACGATCGAACCGGAGGCGCGCAAGCGCGACCTCGATCCGAGAATGTGCTGCGCGTACACCGACGGCTCGAAGCTGTCGATCGAGATGGCGCTCCTGGCGAACGCGTTCGGCGCGGTCTGCCTGCGGCCGGGAATGCTAGGCCCGCGCATCGATCATGTCGATCGGGTGCCGGCGCATTTCGACCTTGGGCGGTTGTGGGACGGTTCATCGACGATCGTCGACTACGTTCTCGGCGCCCAGCCCGACGGGGGCGTCTTCGTCGTCGGCTACAGCGACGACGGCTATCACCGGAAGATGATGAGGTACTACAAACGCGGCGACGGGCCGTTCTACGTGTTCTATCGCCCCTATCACCTCTGCCACGTCGAAAGCCTCGCCACCATCGCGCGCTCGCTTGCGTTCGGCCAGGGCCTGCTGCAGCCGGTGCGCGGCAGGCGCACCCGGGTGGTCTGCTACGCGAAGCGCGACCTCGCGGCCGGAAGCGCGCTCGACGGCCTCGGCGGAGCGGACTGCTACGGGCAGATCGAGAACGAGCCGGCGGATGTCGCGGGCGTGCCGATCTGTCTGTCGGACGGATCGATTCTCCTGAGGGCGATCAGGAAGGACGAGCGCATCGCGCGCGCCGACGTCGTGCCGGGGCCCCTCCTGGATGCGGCTGTCTAGGCCGGCCGCCAGGCGATTTGGCGGTCGGGCGATTGCATGGTCCTGTGCCACTATCGCGATCATGCATCCGATCGACGACGTTCGCCGATCCGTCCTGGGCCTCGCTCTCGCGATCGCCGCCGCGCCGGCTCGCGCGCAGGATCAGGCGGGGCGGATCGTCGACGTCGACCTGCGCGAGGGCCGCGCAAGCGGCCGCGATCTGACCGTGCCCGCGCGCGGCGCGCCGACGCTGCGGCTGCGCCAGGGCGAGGCGGCCGCGCTGCGCTGGACGAGCGATCGTGCGGTCGTGCTCCACCTACACGGTCTCCGCATCGAGGCGCAGGTGGAACCTGGCGCGCCGTCGCTGATGGCGGTTCCGACACGCAATGCCGGGCGCTTCGCCGTGGAGACGCACGACCGTGCGGGACGGCACACGGCGGTCCTCTACGTCGAGATTCATCCGCGGTGAGGCGGCTCATCGCGTTGCCTGCGCTGGCATGCGCGCTGGCCGTGCCCGAGGCGGCCTGCGCCCACGCCTTCGCACAGCGCTACGACCTGCCGCTGCCGCTCTGGCACTACCTTGCCGGCGCGGGTGCCACGGTGGCGCTGTCTTTCGTCATCGTCGCGGCCGCAGGGACGCGCGCATGGCCGCGGATGCCGCGCGCCGCGATCGCCGTGCCCGGCGCGGTCGCTCGGGCCGCGGCGGCGGTAATGCGGCTGCTCGGCCTCGCCGCTTTCGTCGTGCTGCTGATCGCGGGCGTGGCAGGCGAGCAGGGCGACTGGGACAGCAACCTGCTGCCGGTCGCCGTCTGGGTGGTCTGGTGGGTCGGCCTCACCTTCGTCTGCGCGCTCGTGGGCGACGCTTGGACGCTGCTCGACCCGTGGCGGACCGTCGCGGGCTGGCTCGCGCGCGGCGCGCGGCGGCCACGCCTGCGCGTGCAAGGCGGCGTCGGCGCATGGCCGGCCGTCGTGCTGTTCTTCGCCTTTTCCTGGGCCGAACTCGTGTGGACGGAGAATGCCGTGCCGCGCAAGCTGGCGGCACTGATCGCGGCCTACTCGGTTCTGGCCTGGGTCGGCATGTCGCTGTTCGGCGCCGCGCGATGGCGCGAGAGCTTCGATCCCTTTGCGCGCTTCTTCGCCCTGTTCGCCCGCTTCGCGCCGGTCGCGGCGGCGCCGACGCAGGGCGGAGCGACCGTGATCGTCAGGCCGTTCGGCGCGGGCCTCGGCGGGGCCGACCCGCTGTCGGCTTCGGAGACGGCCTTCGTGCTCCTGGTCCTGGCGACGGTCGGCTTCGACGGCGTCGCCGAAACGCCGTTCTGGGAGGCGGTCGTGGGCGCGGCGATGGCGGGCCTGTACGCCGCCGGATTCGTCCACGCCTACGGCTATGTCGCGGCCGGAAGCCTTATCAAGACGCTCGGGCTAGCCGCCGCGCCGTGCCTGCTTGCCGCGATCTACGGCGCGGCCTGCGCCGTCGTCGGGCGCATCGCCGGCGAGCGCACTGGCTTGGTGATGCGGCGCTTCGTGCTCAGCCTGGTGCCGATCGCCATCGCCTATCACCTCTCCCACTACCTGTCCTATCTGCTGATCCAGGGGCAGGCGGCGCTGCCGTTGGCCTCCGACCCGTTCGCGCTCGGCTGGGATCTGCTCGGCACGAGCGGGCGCGAGATCGACATCGGCATCGTCGACATGCGGTTCATCTGGCTCAGCGCGGTCGCGGCGATCGTCATCGGCCACGTCGTCGGCGTCGTGCTCGCGCATGCGGAGGCGCAGCGCGCCTACGGTTCGCTCGCGCTGCGCAGCCAGCTTCCGATGGTCGCGCTGATGATCGGCTATACGATGCTGAGCCTGTGGATTCTGTCGCAGCCGATCGTTAGTGTCTGAGCCCGCCGGTCATCGTTCAACGCCGCCCGTCATTTCAGGGAGACGCCGTTGTCCGCCAACGTTTTCCATCGTCTCGCTCTTGCCATCGGTCTCGCGATCGTCGCCGTGCCCGCGGCGACTCAGACCGCCGATCCCGTCCCCGGCCAATGGGGCCAGCGCGCCCAGATGCTGGAAGCGAACTCGGAGTTCACGCTGGCATCCACCGGCGGCCGGATCTTCGTGCTCGGCGGCTATCCGCGCGGGCGCGTCAGCGTGCGGACGGTGCAGATCTACGACATCGCGGCCGATACGTGGTCGCGGGGTCCCGACCTGCCGGAGGTCAATAACCACGGCGTCGCCGCCGCGCATGACGGCGTGATCTACCTGTTCGGGGGGCAGACCGATCCCAACACGGCCTATGTCGACACGGTCTACGCGCTCGACACGCGGGTCGATCGCGCGTCGTGGCGCTGGGTCGAGCGGGCGCGCATGCCGACGCGTCGCAGCGCCGGCGCCGCCGTCGTCCACAACGGCCGAATCTATGTCGTCGGCGGCCGGCCGCCGCGCGGCCACGACTTTGCCGCCTATGATCCGGCGACGGACACCTGGGAGACGCTGCCGAACCTGCCGAGCCAGCGCAACCACATCGCCGCCGAACTCATCCGCGGCCGCATCCATGTCTTCGGCGGCCGCCTCGGCGGCGGCTTCCAGAGCGACAAGACCGCCGCGCACGAGATCTACGATCCGGCGACGCGCACCTGGACGGTCGGCGCGCCGATGCTGCGGCCGCGCAGCGGCATCAACAGCGTGACGGCGTATGGCTGCGTCCATGTCTGGGGCGGGGAGGAGGCGGCCGGCGTGTTCCCGGACCACGACTACTACGACCCGCGCAACGACACGTGGACGCGGCTGCCCAACATGGCGATCCCGATCCACGGTGTGACCGGCGCCACCTTCGCCAACGGCCTCATCTACGTCACCGGCGGCGGCGACGCGGTGGGCGGCAGCAGCGGGACCTTGCTCAATCAGGTCTACCGGCCGGCCGTCCGCTGCGAGTGAAGCCGACGTCCGCGGGATGGCGCCGCCTGCCGCGTCAGGCGTCCTCGCGGCTGCGGGCGAGCAGCGCGTCGAGCGTCGGCCGGGGATCGCGCGAGGCGTGGTCGAGCAGCCGGACCAGGCGCGCGAGCAATGCGCGCGCGCCCTCCGGGTCGTAGAGCCCGGCGTCGAAATGGGCGCCGCAGACCTCTTCCTCGCCCGAGTGGCCGATGGAGGCGGTGAAGCCCCACGGCATCGTTTCGCGCTGCTTGCGCCGCAGCGTCAACCGCGCGGCGCCGAGCTGCACCGGCACATGGAGCGTCCTTGACCCGAAGATCACCCGGATCTCCGGCAGGTCGATCCCGTCGGCCTGCAGGCATTCGCGCAACATCTCGTACGGGATCTGCGCGTGGGTTTCGGTTTCGCTCACGGCCGAGCGCACCGTCGCGAGCCAGTCCGAAAAGGACCGTCGGCGATCGACCGCAAAGCGCAACGTGACGAGATTGGCGAGGAACCCGAACAGGTCCCGCAAGGCGGCCTGGCTGCGGTTGCTGACATAGGTGCCGACCACCACGTCCGGGCTGCTGGTCACGTCGCTCAACAATGCAGCGAAGGCGGCAAGCCGGCAGATGAAGGGCGTGCAGCCGTGCTGCCGGGCCAGCGCGTCCAGGCGCAGGGCGATTTCCGGGGCGAGCGGAAGGGCAATCTGGCCGTCGGCCGGATCGAGGCCGCTGCGCGGTCGCCAGCGCCGGAACGGCAGATCGCGCTCGCGCGGGCGGGCCGCGAAGCGGGCCTTCCACCACGCGAGCGACGCCGCGAAGGCCGGGCCATCCTGCTTCAGGGCTTCGCGCTGCCAGCGCGCATAGTCCCCGTATTGAACGGGCGCGACGGCAGGCAGCGGCGGATTCTCGCCTGCGATCCGCGCAGCGTAGAGCTGGGCGAGTTCGCGAAAATAAAGATTCCACGACCAGCCGTCGCTGACGATGTGAAAGCCGACATAGAGCAGCCAATGCAGGTCCTCGCGGAGCCGGATCAGCGTGAACTCCGCCAGCGGGAGCCGCGAAAGGTCGAAGACGCGCGCGGACTGCCGCTTGACGAAGGCGGCGGCCTCCGACTCCGCGACGGCTGATCCGGCGAAATCGACGACCGGCAGCGGCACCGGCTCGGGCGGATGGACGACCTGTTGCACGTCGCCGCCAATGCGTTCGAAGGTCGTGCGCAGGATCTCATGCCGGCCGGCGAGATAGGACATGCACGCGCGCAGCGCCGCGACGTCGAGCGGCCCGTCGACGACATAGCTCGTGGACATCGTATAGCCCGCCGATTGCTGCGGGGTCTGCGAATAGCGCCAGACGCGCTCCTGCGAAAACGACAGGGGCGCCGGGCCGGGCTGGACGCCGCGGCCGCGCAGCGAAGGGCGGCTGCCCACGCCCTCGCGCCGGCCGGCATCGACGCGGGCGGCCAGGGCGGCGAGGGTGGGATGCTCGAGGAACGCGCTGAGCCGCAACTCGACGCCGAATGTGGCGTCGATGCGGGCGGCGATGACGGCGGCGGTCAGCGAGTCCCCGCCCAGATCGAAGAAGTCGTCGCCGCGCCCGATCCCTGCCAGATCGAATGCGGCCGCCCAGATTTCGGCCAGTACGGATTCGGTGGGCGTCCGCGCCGCTTCGGCGGGCGCCTGTACGGACGCGATGGGGTGCTCGCGCGCCAGCCGTTCGTGATCGATCTTGCCATGCCCGGTGAGCGGGAAGCCGTCGAGAAAGACGAATGCCGAGGGGATCATGAAGCCGGGCAGGGCGGTACGGAGTGCGCGCCGCAGCGCGCCGGCCGCCGCCTCCTCGCCGCGGCGCAGCACGACGTAGGCGACGAGCTGCTGTTCGCTGCTGCCGGGCCGCGCGGACGTTCTGGCGATGGCGCGATCGACCTGCGGCAGTCTCGCCAGAGCGTTTTCGACCTCCGACAGCTCGATGCTGTTGCCGCGGATCTTGACCCGCGTGTCGCGCCGCCCGAGGAACGTCAGGTTGCCGTCGGCGTCGAAGCGCCCGAGGT
The DNA here is from genome assembly GCA_016793045.1 of Alphaproteobacteria bacterium. GTDB lineage: Bacteria > Pseudomonadota > Alphaproteobacteria > CACIAM-22H2 > CACIAM-22H2 > JAEUKZ01. The sequence goes on along the minus strand of JAEUKZ010000074.1, from coordinate 12,455 downwards.
CGCCAGTCCGGAAGCTGGACCAGCCATCGGCGGTGTCGGAGAAGCGCTGCGCCGTCAGCGCCGGATTGCGCCAGTAGCCGGCCGCCATCGCCCGGCTGCGGACGATGATCTCGCCGGGCGCGCCTGCCGGCACGTCGCTGCCGTGCTCGTCGACGAGCTTGATCTCGATGCCGTCGAGCGGCCGTCCGACCGCAAGCCGCCCGTCGGGAACGGTGTCGCCCGCGTTCAGGGTGAGGCAGGCGATCGCGCCGACCTCGGACGCGGCCAGCGAATGGACGAAGCGGCAATCCGCCGCGAAATGCCGCTGGACGGCACGGAAGTCATCGGCCGTCGCCATTTCAGACGCGACGCGCAGCACCCGCATGTCGGGAATGCGGGCCTCGTCGTGGAGGGTCCGGATGAAGCTGCGCAGCAGCGACGCGGACGAGACATAGGCGGTGATCCTGTGTTCGATCAGCCAATCCGCGAGGCCGGTGACGCCGCGTTCCATCGTCGCAAATGGGTGCAGCGCCGAACCCGCGAGCAGCGCCTGCCACGCGGTGCAGAGCCCCTGGGCGCCGCTGAGGGCTGCGACGAGCGCCATCCGATCGCCGGGTCCGAGCCCCATGACATGCGACAGCCGCAGCGCGACGTCGCGGATGTGGCGATGGGTCTGCATCACGGCCTTCGGCCGGCCGGTCGTTCCCGAGGTGTAGACGAGCGCCGCCGTGTCGCGTGGGGCGCTGTTCGGCGGCTGGTACGGGCGGCGCGTTCCGGCGGCGAGCTCGTCGAATCCGGCGATCCGCTCGCGGCCGGCGACCGCGGCCGCAAGGTCAAGCCGTGCGGCGTCGGCGACGATCAGCTGCGGATCGGCGTCGTCCAGGATGCTGCGGAGCCTGGCCTCTGGACTGCCCGGGTCGAGCACCACGGCGACCCGTCCGGCCTTGAGGACGGCCAGCATCGCGATAATCTGCGGCGCGTCATGCTGCATCAGGATCGCGACGCGCTCCGCGCCGATTCCGCCCGCGCTCTGCACCCCGGCGGCCACCGCATCGGCAGTGGCATCCAGCTCCGCGAAGGTGATCCGCCGGCGGTCCGTCGCCAGCGCGGTGCGCTCGCCGCAGGCGCCGACGACGCGTGCGAAGCAAGCGACGAGCGTCTCGTCGACGTCCCGCGCGACGACATCCAGTGCCGCCGCACCGCGCTCGCGGCGGTCGCCGCAGCCGCCTATGACTGACATCGATCCCACCCCACCGTCCGACGCGGACACTTGTTGGACAGTATAGCGACGCGCCGGTCGTGCTGCCGCACTTCCAGCGGATGCAAGTGATCGCCTAACGTGAGACATTGCGGGCGCCTTGACGACGAGTGGCGGGTCGGGTCGTGCGGGTCCGATCGGGTCGAGGCGCCAGGTGGAGGTGATCGTGAGACGAAGGGACTTTCTGGGCGCCTCGGCGCTCGGCGCGCTTGCCGCCGGCAGCAGGGCGCACGCGCAGCAGAAGCGCGAAATCACGATCACCCGCTCGCTCGGGATCAACTATCTGCCGACGCTCGTGGCGGAACACGCAGGCCTCGTCGAGCGGCACGCCGCGCGGCTCGGACTCGCGGATCTGCGCGTGAACTGGGTGGCGCTGCCGATCGGCACGGTCGGCAACGATGCGCTGCTGTCCGGCAACGTCGACGTCGTGAACACGGGGATCGGCAGCCTGCTGCTGCTGTGGGACCGGACCCGTGGCGGGGTCAAGGGCATCGTCAGCACGTCGGCACAGCCGCTGGCGCTGCTCACGCGCAACCCCGATGTCCGCGAACTGCGCGACTTCTCGGCGCGCGATCGCATCGCGGTTCCAACGGTGCGGGTATCGACCCAGGCGATCCTGCTGCAGATGGCCTGTGCCGACACGTTCGGGCCCGACCAGTGGGGACGGCTCGATCCGGTCACGGTGCAGCTCAGCCATCATGACGCCGCGGCGGCGCTCGCCAATCCCAATCACGAAGTGAACAGCCACTTCTCGGCGCCGCCCTATTCGTTCTTCACGCTGCGCAGCGTGCCCGGCGTCCACGAAGTGCCGATGCCGCCCGGCACGACGACGTCGCAGGTGCAGATGTTCACCACGACGCGATTCGCCGAGGCCAATCCGGTCGCGATTGCGGCGGTGCGTGCGGCGACGCTCGAGGCGATCGATCTCATCCGCAGCGACCGGCGTGCGGCGATCGCGATCTACCGCGAAATGAGCCGGGATCGTGCAAGCCTCGACGAGTTGGTGAGCCTGCTCGGCGAGCCGGGCATGATGGACTTCATCGCGGCACCGCGCGGCACGATGCGCTTCGCCGCGCATCTGCACCGCACCGGTACGTTGCGCACGATGCCGTCCGCATGGACCGACTACTACCTGCCGATCGCGCATGATCGGGACGGCAGCTAGATCGGCGCTGCGCTCGCGGCCGCTGCGAGGGTGTGTTCTGGCGGCAGGCCAAGGTCGACCGCGGCGCGCATTTCGTCCTCGGCCAAAGCCGCGTTTCCGCCGGCCGCGCTGACCAGCGCGCTCCAGAACCGCAGATGCGGGTCGTCGGGGTGGGCATTGCGGTGATGCAGAATTCCGCCCTCGCCGCGCGCGAGCAGCGGCGATGCGGTGGCGATCCGCCGGTCGGCGGCGGCCACGGCGTCGCTGGAGTGCGCCGGGCAGCCGGAAAGGCTGATGGCGAAGGGCCCGGCCTGGTCGCCGAGCGCGCGCACGAAGCCGATTGCCGCCGGCTCGCCGATACCCGACAGCGGCGCGCGCGTCCGCCGCGGCGTGGACATGAAATCTTCGAGGATGCGGTCGACAACGGAGGCCCAGTGCGCCGGATCGAAGGCGGCGTGCGCAAAGCGTCGCGCCCCGTCGCCCAGACGCCGGCGCAGCGCGGCGTCTTCGGCCAGTCGATCGAGGGCGGCGGCATAGTCCGCCTCGTCGCGCGCGACGAGGCCGGTCCGCTCGTGCTCCACCAGCTGCCGCACGCCGCCATGGGCGAAGACGACCGGCGGGATGCCCACCCACATCGCCTCCTGCAGCGCGCGCTCGCTGGTCGCGTAGGTATCCTCCGCAAGCGGATAGCCGAAGATGTCGAATTCGGCGAGCGCCGTGCGTATATCCTCGACATGGCCGCGCATGTCGAGGCGTGTTGCGGCGCCGAGCGCGGCGAAGCGGTCGCGCAACGCTGCCTCGCCACCGCCGGCGCCGCAGATCACGAAGCGCAGTCCCGGTGCCCGCGCCGCGGCGCTCATCTCCGCGAAGCGCGGGTGCATCTTGCTGGGGTTGACCAGGCCGACATAGCCGACGCAGACGCCGTCATGCGGGCGCGCGGCAAACCCGTCGAGGCGCGACGTGTCGAGAACGCTCGGCACGACATCGACCGGGCGGCCGCGCTCCATCGCGGCGCTGGCCGCTTCGCTGGCACGGCTGAGCTCGCTGGTCAGGATGAGGCGGTCGGCATACCGCCCGAGTTCGCCGAACAGCACCTGCGGCGCGCGTGTTCCGAGGATGCGCGCCCACAGCAGGATTCGGGCAGGCGGGAGGTCGATGCTGCGCAGCAGGCTCGTCAACCCAGGATGATTCCAATAGTGAATCTGGATCAGGTCCGCAGCCTCTGCGGCGCGGAGCAACGCATCCGCTGCGGGACGGATCGCCAGCCCTACGCCGAGCCGCTTGGCGTGCATGAACAGCCGGGGCGACACCGGCGCCTCGAGAACCGCGATAGTGTGCGCCCATGCGCGGCCGAGGCGCCGGTCCCGTTCGGCGAGTGCAAGGATCGATCTCTCCGGTCCGCCGCCGACGAAGCGCGGAATGATGTGCAACAGCCTCATCGCCCGCCGTCCACGGAGCGCCGCCGCGCGAGGAATCCGCGGGCGACGCGCAGAAGCTCCCGGCGATAGGTCTCGACGTCGCCCGAGAGGCTCGTCGCGCGCGCGCCCTTGTGCAGAACGACGAACGGAAGAATCGCGAGCCGCAGCGCGGACTGCTGCAGGCGGACGAACCAGTCGCTGTCGGCGCCGATCGTCAGCGTCTCGTCGAATGGGCCGATTCGCTCGAATACATGGCGCCGGGCGAGCAACGCACCGGGCGTGAAGCCGGGCACCGGGCGACCCACGCGCGAATGCTGCTGCGGCGTTGCCGTCGTGCCGGAGAGTTCCTCGACGACGACCTGTCCGATCGCGGCGTCGCAATCCGGCTGCGTCATCAGATGCGCGAGCCGTGCCGCGAGGGCACCGTCGCTCCAGCGATCATCGGCGTCGCAGAACCCGACGAGGTCGGCCTGCACCGCGCGCAAGCCCTGGTTCCGTGCCGCAGCAAGGCCGCGTCCGGATTGCCGCACCACCCGCACGCCAGGGAAACCGGCGGCAATGGCCGCACTGCCGTCCTGCGACCCGCCGTCGACGACGACCACATCGGTTCCTGCAGGCACCTGGGCCAGTACGCTCGCCAGCGCAGCCGCAATGAAGGGCGCGGCGTCGCGCACCGGCACGACGACGGCGAGCGGCGGCGACCCGGCCGGAATCATGGCGTCGTGCGCAACCGCCGCTGCGCGGCGAACTCCATCCGCGCGCGGATGTCGTCCAGATGCGGCGATCGGGTGCCGAACGCTGCCACGCTGCACAAGGCGGCCACCGAGTCTTCGAGGTGATCGAAGGGCGCGAGGTGGAACCTGAGTCTCGCATCGCCCACCAGATGGCGCGCCTCGGCGAGACGCAGCAACATCTTGCTGTCGCGCTGCGCCGCAAGAAGCTCGATCAGCAGGGCCCAGCGATCGAACCGCGAATCGGGCAGCGGTCGCGCGCCCGACGACCCGGCCTTCGCGGTGCCGGTCGGAAGCGCACCACGAAAGTCGCCGGCGAACGTGGTGTGCAACGCGCCCGAGCCGAAGCCGATATTGGCGATCAGATTGGCCGGCGGCAGCGCGGCGAACCTTCCTGCGAGGGCGGCGGCGAGCGACCACGTCAAATCCCAACTGAGCGACTGTCCGCTGCGGACCATGTCGTGCGTCAGTGCCAGATGCTGGGCGACCAGCGGATCGGGGTGCAGGCCGGCCGACGGGCGTGCCGCAGTTCTCAGGTCGGTCGCCCGAAACGCCATCCATGCGCGCTTCCAGGTGGCCCAACCCCACAAGCTGCCACGCCTCACCAGGATGTGGTCGGCATCGCCGCTCGGCCACGCGCCAAGATGATTGCGACCGCCGACATGGCCGATGTCCGGTGCGTCGCGGTAGCGCGCCAGCATGGCGGCGCACCACGGGAAGAAGTCGGCCGCCGGCACGGTGTCGTCGTCGAAGACGATCGCCTCGGGAACCTGCGCGAACACCCAGTCGAGGCCCTGGAGGGTCGAGCCGCTGCAGCCGAGATTTGCCGTCGCCACCTTCCACGACAGCTCCGCCGGCCAGTCGATCGCGGCGAGGGCCGCGCGCGCGCGACGACAGGCATCCGCATCGTCGGGATGATCGTGACGCGGCGCGTCGGCGAGCACGAAGATCCGCCTGGGCCTGGCGCGGCGCAGCGCGTCCACCAGCCTCTCGACGCAGTCCGGACGATTGAACACGGTCAGGACGACCGGAACCGCGTCGTGACTATGCATGGGCGAACACGCCGGGCGGCGGCCCGCGGTCGGCATACATGGCCTGGAGATCGCCGGCCTCGTCGTCGAACGACATCAGGGGCCCACCGCCGCCCGGCCGGCGGCGACTTCGCCGTCGAGCAGCGCGATCAGCGGATCGAGTGCGGCCGGATCCTTGGCAAGGGGGCGTAGGTGGCGCAAGGCGGCCACCGTTTCGGCGCGCGCGACGAAGGGCGCGAGGTGATGGCGCAGCCGTTCGTCGGCGATCAATGCCGGAGCACGCGACAGTTTCTCCGCCAACTGAGTGTTGCGACAGGTGGCCAGGAGGTCGAGCAGCAACGCCCAGCGATCGAGCCGGTTGTCGACTTCCGCTCGGCGCCGTCGCGTCGGTGCCGGGGGTGCGTCGATCGTCTGCAATCCACGTATGTTGCCGGCAAACTTGTTGTGCGTCGCATCGTCGTCAAAGAGGTCGTGGGCCACCAGGTTCACGCTGGGGATCGCGGTATGCCCGCCCAAGAGCGCCCGGCGAAGCGCCCACTGATTGTCCCATGCAGCCAGTTGGCCCTGCACCGCGAGCCGATGCAGCATCGCGTAGTGTTCGGCCACCAGCGGGTCGAGCGTGCCGCCGTCGACCTGCGCGGTGATCGCGGCCGGATCGCCGGGCAACGCGACGCCGCGGGCGGCCGACCACGCGCGCCGCCAGGTCGCCCACCCGTAGGGACTGACGCGGTGGACCAGGAGATGGTCGCTCCGCGCGGCATCCCAGCGGACGAGCTCGTTTCTCCCCACCGCTTGCAGCACATGCGCGACGTCGCGGTAACGATCGAGCATGGCCGCGCACCAGCCGAAGAAGCCGGGATCGGGCAGCAGATCGTCCTCGACGAAGATCGCTTCTTCGACCTCGCCGAACACCCAGTCGATCCCCGATGCGATACGCCGGTGGCAGCCCAGATTCTCGTCCGCGTAGTGTCGGCGGATCTCGCACGGCCAGTCGACGCGCTCGACGAGCGCACGCACCGCGGCGCAACGGGCCGCATCGTCCGGATGCGCGGCGCGCGGCCCGTCGGCAACGATCAGCAGCAGTGCCGGCCGCACGTTCGCCAGCACGCCGAGCAGGCGGCGCAGCGGGGCCTCGCGATTGAAGACGAAAAGGGCGACCGGCGTCGTGAAGGCGGTCATCGCGTGTCGCGGATTCTCAGGCGTTCAACCGGCGGGCCGCATGGTCGGCGATCCGCCGGATGTCGCCTGCGACGCGTTCGAGGTCCCAGGTGATCGGCAGGCGATACGCCGGGACCCGCCGGACCAGTCGCGACATGGCGCTGAACCACAACGACGGACTCAAGGCGCCGGAGCAGGGTGAGGCGCCAGTCGCGGCGAGCGCGCCGAATGCTTCGGCCGGCCGGAGCGGTGTTGGCGCGCCCGGCCCGCCCCCGGACCGCGCGAGGACGACAACCGCGACGAGCGGGGCCGAAGGAATGATGCGAATGGGCGGTGGCGGGTGCGTGACGACCTTGTCCTTCGGCGTTGTCCCCAGTGTGGGCCACGCATCGGCGCCGAGGCGGCGTGCGCTGTCGGGATTGAGCTTGGCGGTGGCGAACAGGCTGTGGACGTTCGGCGGCGCGTTCGGATCGTCGCCGACCGTCACCAGACAGAGATCGTCGCCGAGAAAGTCGGCGCCGGCGAGCGCGCAGGCCAGCACGCTGGTGCTCTTGCCCGCGCCGCTCGCGCCGACGAGCAGCACGCCGCAGCTGCCGAAGGCGACTGCCCCGACGTGAAGCACCTGGGCGGCGGGCCCGGAGAACCAGGCGCCGAGTGCGATGCTGCCCGGATGCGCTCGAAGATCGCCGGATGCGAACCCGGCCGGCGACGCGGCGAGGCGGATCCCCCGGTCGGGCGCGAACGTGACGATGCTGAACGGGTCTTGCTGCACCATCGTCAATCCGCCGCCCGGAAGCCGGTAGACGCCCTGCGCATCGGTGCGCCGGTCGTCGTCGGTCGCGTCCTCGACGATCCACTGCAGCCCCGATTCGGCGTGACGCGCGTCGAGGTCGCGCTGGAGGTGCGCGAGCGCCGGCGCGACCGCCTCGCGCGCCGCCTCGCTGTTGCCTTCGATGCGCAGGCTTCGACCGGCGAGGACGAGCTGATGCCGCCAGCCGGTCATCCGGCGGCGTCGCGGCGCTGCCGCGGCCAGCCGGCGGTCTGGTCGACGTCGTGGATCGGGTCCATGGCGATGATGTTCGCGATGTCGTCGAAGCGCTCCAGGACGGGCGGCGCATAGGCCGCCGGCCACGCCAGCGCGCTCGCTGGTGATGATACCGACTCGGTGCGGACCACGACCTGCGCATCGGCCAGCGCGTCGAGAAAGGCGCGGCACGCGGTGCCAGCTTCCGCACCAAACAGGACGGAAACCTCGGCGATCAGCGGTTCGGCGGCGACGCCGGCGACCAGCCTGTCCCAGATACTCGGTCCGATGCCGGAGATCAGCAGCAGATGACCGGTTTCGCTGTCGATCAGCAGTGTTTCGCCGTCGATCGTCTCGTGCGGGTAGCGCGTGGTGTTGGCGATCAGATAGTCGGTCATCGATTCCATCTTCGGATGAGGTACCGAGTATACCGAAAGACCGGAGCGGCAACACACTGCGCAGCGGCGCTCCGCCCCGGGATTGCCCGAAATCGACACCGGCGGAAGCCGGTGATAGCGTCGACCGATCATTCCGGGTGCAGCCGGCGGAGGAACGCCGCACCCCGGTGCAGCACGGGCGGCAACGCGATCGATGCAGCGCTTTCTCAGCCAGCGCCTCAAGCTCCGCCAGATGCGCGTCGTCGACGCGATCGCGACGCATCGCAGCCTTCAGCGCGCCGCGGCTTCGCTCGGGCTGACCCAGCCGGCCTTGACCAAGACGCTGCAGGAACTCGAGGAGATGCTCGGCGCGCGCATCTTCGAGCGCCACGCCCGCGGCACCGAGCCCAACGCGCTCGGCGAAGTCGTCGCCGCCGCGGCGCGCCGGATGCTGGCCGAGGCCCAGCGCCTGGAGGATGATCTTGATCGTGTCACCCTCGCGAGCGCCGGCAGTCTTGCCATCGGTGCGCTGCCGGTGGCGGCGGCGGGCATCCTGCCGGCGGCGCTCGCGGTGCTTCACGACCGCCACCCCGGAATCGTCGTGCGGCTGGTGCAGGGCGTCACCGACCAGCTCTTGCCCGCGCTCGCCGCAGGTGATGTCGAACTGGTCGTCGGGCGGCTCTACCCGCCGGTGCTGCCCGACGAATTCGTCCGCGAAGCGCTCTACGACGAGCCGATCTCGGTCCTCGCGCGCAGCGATCATCCCGTGCTCGCACAGGTTCGGGTCGAGGCGTGCGACATCGCCAGGTTCCCCCTCGTGCTGCCGACGATCAGCCAGCGCGTCGGCCAGGACATCGAGCGCGTTCTTGCCGCGCTCGGGGTGGTGGGAGCCGGCGCGCCGGTGCGCACCTCCTCCGTCAGCCTGATCCGCGAGATGCTGCTGACCGGCGACGCGCTCACGATCATTCCGCGCAACGTCCTTGCCGGCGACATCGCGCGCGGTGCCATCGCGGTCGTGAAGTTGCCGTTCGCAGCGCCGCCGCGCCCGGCCGGCCTGATCCGGCTGCCGGGCCGCACCCTGTCGGCGAGTGCCGAAGCATTCGTCGCCTGCCTGCGGGCGGCGATCGAAAGCGTGGGGCATTCCGGTCGGTAATCGCTCCGCCGGTCAAGGGAATAGGTCGGCCGGCGCCGATCCCGGTAAGGTCGGTGGACCGCGCCGCAGTGGCGCGCCATCAACCTGCCAGAGTGCGCCCATGTCCTTACCCGAGAGAGCAGCACTGGTCGTCAGCGCCCATTCCGCCGATTTCGTCTGGCGCGCCGGCGGTGCGATCGCGTTGCACGCCGAACAGGGCTTCAAGATGAAGATCGTCTGCCTCTCCTACGGAGAGCGCGGCGAGTCCGCGAAGCTGTGGCGCAAGGGTGCCATGACGATCGAAGAGGTGAAGCGCGTCCGCCGCGAGGAGGCCGAGCAGGCGGCGCAGATCCTGGGCGGCGACATCGAATTCTGGGATCTCGGCGACTATCCGATGCGCGTCGACGATGGGGTACTGTTCCGGCTGGCGGACCTCTACCGCGCGCTGCGCCCGGCGTTCGTGCTGAGCCACTCGCTCAAGGACCCCTACAACTTCGACCATCCGCTGGCGACGCATCTGGCGCAGGAAGCGCGCATCGTCGCGCAGGCGCATGGCTATCGGCCCGATGCGCCCGTCATCGGGGCGCCGCCGGTCTATCTGTTCGAGCCGCACCAGACTGAACAGTGCGAATGGCGGCCCGACATCCTGCTCGACATCTCGCCGGTGTGGGAGAGGAAGCGCCGCGCCATCGAGGCGATGAAAGGCCAGGAGCATCTCTGGGATTACTACACGCGCGTCGCGCTCCAGCGCGGCGTCCAGGCGGCACGCAACTCCGACCGCAAGGTCACCTACGGCGAAGGCTATCAGCGCATCTTCCCGCACGTGACCGGGACACTGGCGTGAGCGCCCTCGTCGTCCGCAATCCGCCACGCCCGGACTTGGCCGATCTCGATGCGCTCGCCGGCCATGGCGTCGCGACGCTCCACGAAGCGACGGGGCGACGGGGCCTGATGGCGGCAAGGCTGCGCCCGGTCTGGCCGGGCGCGGCGATTGCGGGCGCGGCCGTGACCGTCTCGGTGGCGCCCGGCGACAACACGATGCTTCACGTCGCGGTCGAGCAGTGCCGGGCCGGCGACGTGCTGGTCGTCGCGCCGACCTCGCCCTGCGACGACGGCTATTTCGGCGAACTGCTCGCGACGTCGCTGTCGTCGCGCGGCGTTCGCGGCCTGGTGATCGATGCCGGCGTGCGCGACCTGCGCGCGCTCACGGAGATGCGCTTCCCGGTGTGGTCGAAGTGCGTCTCTGCCCAGGGCACGGTGAAGGAGACCCTTGGCTCGGTCAACGTGCCGCTCGTCTGCGCGGGGCAGCTCGTCCGTCCGGGCGATGCGATCGTCGCCGACGACGACGGCGTCCTGGTCGTGCCGCGCACGGAGATCGCGGCCGCGCGTGGCGCCGCGGTCAAGCGCGAGGAAAAGGAAGCGGCGACGCGTGCGCGCCTCGCGGCCGGCGAACTCGGACTCGATATCTACGGCATGCGCGAAAAGCTGGCTGCGAAGGGCTTGGTCTGGGTCGATCACGGCGATCCCCGGACGAAGGGGTAGGCCGGCAATGCGCGCGATTCCCTGCACGCTGATGCGCGGCGGCACGTCGAAGGGGCCCTATTTCCTCGCCCGCGATCTGCCCTCCGATGCGGCGACGCGCGACCGCGTGCTGCTTGCGGTGATGGGGTCGCCGGATATCCGCCAGATCGACGGGCTGGGCGGCGCGCATCCGCTCACCAGCAAGGTCGCCGTGGTCGGGCCGTCGACGCGGCGCGATGCCGATGTCGACTACCTGTTCCTCCAGGTCGTCGTCGACGACGCGCGCGTCGACGTCTCGCAGAATTGCGGCAACATGCTCGCCGGCGTCGGCCCCTTCGCGATCGAGCGCGGCCTGATCGCAGCGGCCGGCGATCTGACGCCGGTGCGCATTCACATGGTCAACACGCAGAGCATCGCCGTTGCGTCGATCCGGACGCCCGGCGGACGTGTGACCTACGACGGCGACGCCCGTATCGACGGCGTGCCGGGCACGGCGGCGCCGGTGAGCATCGATTTTCTCGACGTCGCGGGCTCATCCTGCGGTGCCCTGCTGCCGACCGGGCGCGCCGCCGACGTCGTCGAAGGAGTCGAGGTGACCTGCATCGACAACGGCATGCCGGTCGTTCTGCTGCGCGCGCGCGATCTCGGCTGCACGGGCGCCGAGACGCCGGCCGAACTCGAGGCCAATGCCGCGCTGCGCGCCCGGGTCGAGGCGATCCGCCTGCATTGCGGCCGGCTGATGAACCTCGGCGATGTCGCGCGCAAGACCGTGCCGAAGATGTCGCTGATCGCCGGGCCGGCGCAGGGCGGCGCCGTTTCGACGCGCACGTTCATCCCGCATCGGGTCCACGAGGCGATCGGCGTGTTCGGCGCGGTGAGCGTCGCCACGGCGTGCCTGGTGCCGGGCTCGGTTGCGGCCGACACGGCACGGATCGACCGCACGCGCGATGCGCAGCGCGTCGACGTCGAGCATCCGACCGGGTTCTTCAGCGTCGACATGGCGATCGAGCGGGCCGGCGACGAGGTCAGGGTCCTGCGCTCCGCGCTGCTGCGGACATGCCGCAAGCTGATGTCCGGCGAGGTCTTCGTACCCGACGTCTCCTGGAGGGAAGTGTGATGGCGACGATATCCGCGGTCGCGTTGATCGGTTTTGGCGAGGTCGGCGGCATCCTTGCGCGCGAACTCGCGGCGGCCGGCGTATCCGATGTCCGCGCCTTCGACATTGCCTTCGCCGATTCGCAGAGCCGCCAGTCGAAGGCGGCGCTCGGTGCTGCCGTCCGCGTCGAGCGGACGGCACGTGCGGCGCTGGCGGGCGCCGACCTGGCGATCAGCGCGGTCACCGCCGGGGCGGCGCTGGATGCGGCAGTAAGCTGCGCCGCATCGCTCGGGCGCGGATCGTTCTTCCTCGATCTCAATTCGGTGGCGCCGGCGACCAAGGTCGAGGCTGCGGCGATCGTCGATCGTGCCGGCGGCCGCTATGTCGAGGCGGCGGTCATGGCGCCGGTGCCGCCGAAGGGACTCAAGACGCCCATCCTGCTCGGCGGCCGGCATGCGCCGGCGCTGCTCGACGCGATCGCGACATGGCCGCATGCGGCGCGGGTCTACTCGGACCGCGTTGGCGCCGCCTCCTCGGTGAAGATGTGCCGCAGCGTGATGATCAAGGGGCTGGAGGCGCTGACGAT
>JAEUKZ010000046.1 GCA_016793045.1 Alphaproteobacteria bacterium | reverse complement strand
CGGCCGGGCGGCTCGCTCGGCAAGCAGCTTGCCTCGGGCAACGTCCTCTTCGACACCGCGACGCGCGACGTCACAGTCGCCGGCAAGACGCTGACGATGCCGCGCCACGAGCTGTCGATCCTCGAGCAGCTGATGCGCCGCCAGGGCCGCGTCGTCTCGAAGAGCGACATCGAAACGCATCTCTACGGCTTCGACGACGACATCGCCTCGAATTCGGTCGAGGTCCACATGCACCGGCTGCGCCGGCGGCTGAGCGGCGCCGGCGCCGACGTGGCGATCACGACGCTGCGGGGCGTCGGCTACCTGCTGGACGTGTCATGACGGCGGAAGCCGAGCGCGTGCGCGCGGGCGGCGCCGAAGCGGACCCGCTGCGCCCGTCGCTGATGGTGGTGGCCGGCTGGCGCATCGTCGGCATCGCCGTGGCGCTGGTCGTCCTCGGGGTCGCGATCGTCTTCACGCAGATATCGCAGACCGCCGACACCGCGCGCAACCAGCTCCTCCTCGTCCTCGCCGAGGACATAGCGGGGCGCCTGCTCGTCGGGGCCGGCGGCACGGTGTCGCTGCGCGCCCCCGAGATCTCGACCGCGACGCAGGTGCCGCACCGCTATTCGGTCGCGACCGCCGAGCGCCACATCGTCCTCGCCGGCGGCGGATTTCCGCCGCCCGAACCGCTGATCCTCCCCGCTCCTCCCGGCGCCGACCAGGCGAACAGCCCGTTCGCGCCCGGCGCCGCGCGCAACCGCCCGGCCATCGCCTTCTATGCCGCAGGTTCGCCCGAGCACCGCAACCAATCGCGCGCGGCGACGCTCGAAACCACCATCGACGCGGCAACGTTCTACGTCACCGTCGTGCTCGACTTCACCGAGCCCGACGCGGCGATCGAGGACCCGTTCACGGCCTTCTTCGCCAAGATCGGCTGGGTGCTGATTCCGCTGATGATCTTGGTGCTGACCGCGATGCTGGCGACGTTCTGGGCCGAGCTGCAGCTGCTGCGCGACGCCTCGCAGCTCGCCGCGCAGATCGACCCGCGCTCGACCGGGGTGCGCCTGCCCGAGCAGGGCCTGCCGTCGGAGATCGCGCCGCTGGTCAACAGCGTCAACCGCGCGCTCGACCGGCTCGAGGAAGGCTTCCGCGTCCAGCGCGACTTCACCGCCGACGCCGCGCACGAACTGCGCACCCCTCTCGCGGTCATGCGCGCCCAGGTCGATGCGCTCGGCGATTCCAACGTCACCCGCTCGCTGCGGCGCGACATCGACGCGATGACGCGTCTCGTCAACCAGCTGCTGCGCATCGCCCAGCTCGAGACCTTCGTCGTCGACCCGACCGAGCGCGCCGACCTCCACGCCATTGCGCTCGACGTCGCGACCGAGCTGGCGCCGCTCGCCGTGCAGCGCCGGCGCGCCATACACCTCGCCGGCGCCGACGCGCCGGTGATGGTGCGGGCGAGCCGGCCGGAGATCGAGCATGCGGTGCGCAACCTCGTCGAGAACGCGCTCATCCACACGCCCGAAGGCACCGGCGTCGACATCGAGGTCGATCCCGGCGGCAGCATCGCGGTGCGCGATTTCGGCCCCGGCGTGCCGCTTGCGGACCGACCCAATCTCTATCGCCGCTTCTGGCGCGGCCGCCAGGACGGCGGCGGCGCCGGGCTCGGACTCGCCATCGTCGCGCGCATCGTCGATGCGCATGGCGGCAGCGTCGCCTACGAGGATGCCGAGGGCGGCGGCGGCCGCTTCCGCATTCGTCTGCCGGCCGACGATCTGCCCGCCGCGGCGTAAGCCGCAGACAACCTAGCGTGGAGCCGCCGCGGCGGCCGTGGGGTCCGCCCGCAGATCGGCGAAAACCGCATCGACCTGCAGGCGCGCGCGCAGCTGGTCGTTGAAGGCGATAATGCCGAAGCGGATCGCGCCTTCGATCACCTGGTAGTCGACTTCGCGGTACTGGCTGTAGACCGGCAGCACCTCGAAGACGCGGCGCGCGCCGACCAGTGCGACGTCGCCGGGCGGCAGCGGCGCGATCATCTGGGCGCGCTCCAGGCGCTGGCGAAAGCCGGCGATGTCGGCCTCCCAGCCATCGCTGCGGTGCGCCGGCACAGGGTATGCGGATATGATCGCCCGATAGAGCGCGGCCAGCGGTTCGACCAGGGCGTTGGCATCGCCACCGGACGCCGGGCGCAGTTGCCCCTCGGTCAGCACGATCATGTCGGCAAGGACTGCCGCGAAGGACTCCCAGCGGCAGACCCGCATGAGGTCCTGGAAGACCGGATCGTGCCAGGCGCCCTGGCCGTAGTAGGACAGTGTGTTGCGGCTGAACTCGTAGGTTGAGCGCTGGGCCAGATACGACGCCTGGCTCGACAGGAACGGCTGCAGCGCCGCGCGGCTGCGGATCGGTGGCGGGCGGAAGTAATCGATGACGCGCTGCAGCATGAAGTCCGTGTTGCCGTGGTCGTGGCTGCGCTGACCCTATTTCGATCCTGGCGATCTTGCAAACACACGAATAAAGCGCGGCCGTAAGACTGCCGTAAGCTTCGAAGTCGATAATTCTTTACCGGGCTATTTGTGCGATTCGTGCCAAAAAGCCCGTTATCCCTTGGAAATTCCTAGTTGTTTTTGCTTCGCCGGTCGTGTTATTCGACAAGGCGGAAGATTAAAAACTGCAATGGGGAGACGCTCAGGGTTCCGGGGATGCCAGATCCGTCGCGCCTTTTCAGGCCCGCGAGCCCGCAAGCGAACGAACCTCCCGCCGAGACGTCGCGGAACCGCAAAACACACCGCAAGGGAGAGTTGCGCATGGCCGAAAAAACACTGACCTCCACGCAACGGGACGAGTACTGGAAACGGACCTCGAGCCTGATGTGGACGATTCTCGTCCTCTGGTTGATCTTCAGCTTCGTCATCCATTTCTTCGTCATCCAGCTGAACTCGATCCGAATCCTCGGATTCCCGCTGGGCTTCTACATGGCCGCGCAGGGCTCGCTGATCGTCTTCGTCATACTGTGCTTTTGGAACGCCACGGCGCAGGACAAGATCGACAACGAGTTCGGCGTTTCTGACGAATAACCGGGGGGACCGACCATGGCCGGCGCCGCAGCCAGTTCAAGCTTCATCAACAATCTCGGTCGGATCTACGCGATCTACACCGGGAGTTTCGCAGCATTCGTGGTTTTCCTGGGCATCCTCGAATGGTTCGGGGTGCCGAGCCGGATTCTCGGCTACCTCTTCATCTTCCTGACGATCGGCGTCTACGCGCTGATCGGCGTCCTCTCCGCCACCGCCGAAGTCTCGGAATACTACGTCGCCGGACGAGTCGTGCCGGCCTTCTACAACGGCATGGCGACGGGCGCCGACTGGATGAGCGCCGCATCGTTCATCGGCATGGCGGGCTCGCTCTACTTCGGCGGCTACGATGGCCTCGCCTTCGTGCTCGGCTGGACCGGCGGCTACGTGCTGGTCGGCATCCTGATGGCGCCGTATCTGCGCAAGTTCGGCCAGTTCACGGTGCCGGACTTCTTCGGGGCGCGCTACGGCGGCCACACCGCCCGCGCGCTCGCGGTCGTCGTGCTGATCATCGCCTCGTTCACCTATGTCGTGGCGCAGATCGTCGGCGTCGGCATCATCACCGCACGCTTCCTCGACATGAACTTCCAGGTCGCCTGCTTCGTCGGCCTCATCGGCATCCTCGTGTGCTCGATGCTGGGCGGCATGAAGGCGGTCACGTGGACGCAGGTGGCGCAGTACATCATCCTGATCATCGCCTATCTGATCCCGGTCATCGTGATGTCGGCGAAGCTCACCGGCGTCCCGATCCCGCAGCTCATGTACGGCGTGGCGCTCGAGCGCATCCAAGGCTTCGAGCAGACCCTGGGCATCGCGCGCTCGCACGTCACACCGTTCATATCGGTGCTGCCGGGCGCCGCACCAGTCTCGTCGTGGAACGGCGCGCTCAACTTCTTCGCGCTGATCCTCTGCCTGATGGTCGGCACCGCGTCGCTGCCGCACATCCTGATGCGCTACTTCACGACGCCGAGCGTCAAGCAGGCGCGCATGTCGGTGGGCTGGAGCCTGTTCTTCATCTTCCTGCTCTACTTCACCGCACCGGCCTACGCGGCGTTCGCGAAGCTCGAGGTCTACCAGACGCTGGTCAACAGCCAGATGGCCAACCTGCCGGCCTGGGTGGCCTCGTGGGGCCGCCCCGGCCTCGCGCTGGTCGGCGCCTGCGACCTGGTGGACGCCGCAGCCAATGCCGCACGCTTCCCGCTCTGCGCGGGCGTGCGCGGCAACGGCGACGGCATCCTGCAGTTCGCTGAGCTGCGGCTCCACACCGACGCGATCGTGCTGGCGACGCCGGAGATCGCCGGCCTGCCTTACGTCATCACCGGGCTGGTGGCGGCGGGCGGCCTTGCCGCGGCGCTCTCGACCGCGGACGGCCTGCTGCTCGCGATCGCCAATGCGCTGTCGCACGACGTCTACTACAAGATGATCGACCCCAACGCCGACACGAAGCGCCGCCTCATCATCTCGCGCGTCCTGCTCGGCATCGTGGCGATCATCGCGGCCTACACCGCGGGCACCCTGGGCGCGGACATCCTGTTCCTCGTCTCCTGGGCGTTCTCGATCGCAGCCTCCGGCCTGTTCGCGGGCCTGGTGCTGGGGATCTGGTGGAAGCGCTGCGGCAATGCCGCAGGCGTGTGGGGCATCGTCGCCGGCTTCGGCGTCTGCATGTTCTTCCTGATCTTCACGGAGTTCTACGGACCGGCCTTCAAGAACGCGCTCGGCTGGCTGATCCCGATGGACATCGTGCCGATCCGGGGCCGGCAGGTCGCCTATCCGTGGGGCATCAACAACATCTCGGTCGGCATCTTCGGCATCCCGGCGGGCTTCCTCGCCCAGTGGCTGGTCGGCCGCTCGGCGCAGCCGGCCTCGCCGGAGATGCAGGACTTCATCGACTCGATCCGCGTGCCCTCGGGCGCGGTCAGGCTCGCACCGGGGATGGCGGCCAAGGAGTAGCCGCCCGATCCGAAGCGACGACGGGGCGGGGCCTGCGGGCCCCGCCCTTCTTTTTTTGGGGCTTCATCGCGGCGATGACGCGCCCGCCCGAAACCGCTACATATCCAGCCGTGCCGCCCGGAACCCAGCCATGAGCTCGTCCGACTTCGTCTTCGGCTATCTGCCGTTCTGGATCATCAACTACGGGCTCGCGATCGTGCTGTGGTCGTGCCTGGGGCGGTTCCTGTTGTCCTTCTTCGTGCCGCGGCTGCAGCCGAACAACTACATCTACCGCGCCTTCCATGTCCTGTCGGAATGGGCGGTGCGCGCGACGCGCTTCATCACGCCGAGCTTCATCCTGCCGATCTTCGTGCCGCTGCTGGCGTCGATCTGGGTGTTCTATCTGCGTATCGTCGTCTTCGTCGTGATGTACTGGGCGGGGATGACCCCGACGGTCACGCCGGCATGAACCGCAGCCACTATTTTGCCGCGGTCCTCGCGGTCTCCGCGCTCAACGGCGTGTTCTCGCCCTATCTGCTGGTCGTGATGGCGCTGGCGCCGATCTGGATGCCGACCTGGATGCCGCCCGATCCGAGCCTGCTGTTCTATTTCAGCAGCCTGATCACGGCGACGACGACGATGATGCTCGCCGGCGTTCCCGCCGCGCTGCTCGAGGCGGCGGCGCCGCGCCTGCGCGGCGCGCCGGCGCCGATGGCGCTGTGGCTCGCGGTGACGGTCGTGCTGTCGATCCCCGCCATCGTCCGTTTCGTCGGCCTGATGGTCTGACCCGGCCGCCCCTTGCGGGGCCGTCCACACTGCGGCATCGTCGGCCGGTTCGGGTGCACGGAGCATCCATGGACACGATCGGCCGCATCCGCGATCTCGCCTTCTTTTCGATCGGGCGCGCCTGCCTGTTCGGCGTGCTGGCAATCTTCACGACGATGTTCGGCATGATCACCTGGCCGCTGTACGCGTTCCGCCTGGGCGCCATCGGCGCAACGATGACGGGCGCCATCCTGCTGCTCAAGGCGGTGCGCGCACCGACCCGCAATTACAAGCAGACCGAGGTATGGATCCTGCTCGGCCGCCAGATCGACTGGCCGGAGGGCGACCGCCAGCGCCTGATCGGAGCGATCCTCAACGAAACCTACATTCAGTTCGCGACCTGGGCCGCCGCCTTCGCCGCGCTGTTCTGGCTGATCGCCCTGGGATTGTGGCTCGTGCCGTCGCCGGCGATCTGAAACAGGACGCGCTCAGGGGCGTACGAAGGCTGCCGCGACCGCGGCGGTGTCGAGCGTGTCGGTGAAACCGGCGATGCGCCCGCCCGCGACGGTCCAGACATGGGCGAACGACGTCTCGAAGACCTTGCCCGTCGCCTTCGCCCGCGCGCGTTCGCGGCCGAGCGCGACGACGGTGTCGCCCGCCGCCAGCATCCGGTCGACCGCGAAGGCCTCGATCGCCACCGCGGCGCCGAATGCCGCGAACCAGTCGCGCACGCCCGCCGGCCCCCGCCACGTCCCGGCATTGGGAATGCCGGCCGGCCCGGGCAGGTGCCAGACGGCGTCCGGTGCGAGCAGCGCGACGATGCCGTCGAGATCGCCGCGGCCGAAGCGCTCGTAGACCGCGCCGACCACCGCCGCAGGATCGCCGTCTACGCCAGCCACCGCTTGCGCCGCTTGTAGTTCTTGATGTCGCGGAAGCTCTTGCGCCCCGCGGTGCCGACGCCGAGATAGAACTCCTTGACGTCGGCGTTCTCGCGCAGCGCCGCCGCGTCGCCGTCGAGCACCACCCGGCCGTTCTCCAGGATGTAGCCGTAGGACGCGTAGCGCAGCGCGATCGAGGTGTTCTGCTCGGCGACCAGGAAGCTCACCTTCTCGTCGGCATTAAGCCGCGCGACGATCTCGAAGATCTCCTCGACGAGCTGCGGGGCGAGGCCCATCGATGGCTCGTCGAGCAGGATCATCCGCGGCTTGGACATGAGCGCCCGGCCGATCGCGCACATCTGCTGCTCGCCGCCGGAGGTGTAGCCGCAGATCGAGCTGCGGCGCTCCTTGAGCCGGGGAAAGTAGCGGTAGCAGAGCTCGAGATCGGCATCGATCGCGGCGCGGCCGTCGCGCCGCGTGTACGCGCCGGTCAGCAGATTCTCCTCGACGGTCAGGTGCGGGAAGACGTGGCGGCCCTCCATCACCTGGATCAGTCCGCGGGTGACGAGCTGCGAGGCGTTGAGATGATCGACGCGCTCGCCGCGATACTCGACGGAGCCCTTGGTGACGTCGCCGCGCTCGGCCTTGAG
>JAEUKZ010000454.1 GCA_016793045.1 Alphaproteobacteria bacterium | reverse complement strand
TTAACGCGGCCGATTACGAAATGGGAACGCGATGGCCGAGCGCGAGGTGATCTTCGAATTCCGCCAGATCGGCCGCAGCGTCAAGGTTTCGGCGATCGATGTCGCAACCCAGGTCGAGATTTCGGTGATCGTGCCGGCCGGTGCGAGCGAGGCGATCATGCGTGAGCAGGCTCTGCGTCGCCTCGACTTCGTGCTCGCCAAGCGCGATCGCGGCCGCTGAGCCAGCGCGAGCGGGGTTGACCCGTGCACGTATGAAGGCTAGTTGACAGAGGCGGGCCGGCGCGACCGGGATATCCCGGCGCCAAGAGCGGCAGGAGCAGCCGCCGGTATGCGGGCTCGTCAGGGGCTTCTCGCGTGGAATATTTCGTCCAGCAGTCCATCAACGGATTGACGCTCGGCGCCATCTACGGGCTGATCGCCATTGGCTACACGATGGTCTATGGGATCATCGGCATGATCAACTTCGCGCATGGCGAAGTGTTCATGATCGGGGCGTTCATCGGCGTCATCATGTTCACCGTGCTCGGCCTCGCCGGATTCGGACCGGTCTCGGTCGCGATCATCCTGGTGTTGCTGGTTTCGATGGTCTTCACCGCAGCCTATGGGTGGACGATCGAGCGCATCGCCTATCGGCCGCTGCGCGGCTCGTTCCGGCTGGCGCCGCTGATCTCGGCGATCGGCATGTCAATCTTCCTGCAGAATGCCGTGCAGCTGCTGCAGGGCGCGCGGGTCAAGCCGCTCCCCGCCGTCGTCGTCGGATCGATCGAGCTGATGCATGCGGACGGATTCTCCGTCTCGATCAGCTACATCCAGATTCTCATCATCTCGGTCACGGTTGCGCTGATGGTCGGCCTCACGCTGCTCGTCCAGCGCACCTCGCTCGGACGCGCCCAGCGGGCGTGCGAACAGGACCTCACCATGGCGGCGCTGGTCGGAGTCAATGTCGACCGCACGATCTCGTTCACCTTCGTGCTCGGCGCGGCGCTCGCGGCAGTCGCCGGCGTGATGGTGGCGATGTATTACGGAGTGGTCGACTTCTTCATGGGGTTCGTCGCCGGCATCAAGGCCTTCACCGCCGCGGTACTCGGGGGCATCGGCTCGCTGCCGGGCGCGATGCTCGGCGGGCTCATCATCGGCCTGGTCGAGGCGTACTGGTCCGCCTATTTCTCGATCGCTTACAAAGACGTCGCCGCGTTCTCGATCCTGGTGCTCGTTCTGATCTTCCGGCCGACGGGGCTGCTCGGCCGACCGGACGTCGAGAAAGTCTGAGCCGATGCCCGCAGCCGCCTCCGTCCGCTCGGCGCTTGAGTCGGCCTTCAGATCTGCGGCACTCGGCGGCATCGCCGCACTTGTTCTCGCGGTCCCCCTGGTCGGTCTCGAGACGCTCGACACGCCGCAGGGCCTTGGCATCGCGATGCGGTGGGACTGGGTGGCAAAGGCCGTCGCGATCATCGTTCTCGGCCGGCTGATCATCGCACTCTGGCCTGCAATACCCGGCACGCACCTGCGCATTTGGGTCGGCGTCGGCCTCGTGACGTTCATCGCGATCGCCGCCGACTGGTGGAACGGCCGGCCCTTCCGGGTCGATCGCCTCGTCGCCGGTCTTGCCGTCGGCCTCGTCTTGCAGGCCATTGTTGCGTTGCGTGCGCGGTTCCAGTCACGCAACGGCCGGGAGGCGGTGCGCTCGCCAGCGGCGATCCGGCTCGACCGCTGGCTCGCGGTCGCCCTCATCGTCTGCGCCGCGCTGCTGCCGCTGACGCCGCTCGCCGATCGCTACATCATCGATCTCGGCACGACGATCCT
Source organism: Alphaproteobacteria bacterium (assembly GCA_016793045.1). Classification (GTDB taxonomy): domain Bacteria; phylum Pseudomonadota; class Alphaproteobacteria; order CACIAM-22H2; family CACIAM-22H2; genus JAEUKZ01. Next base: position 13,345 of record JAEUKZ010000454.1, on the reverse strand, counting down.
GATCTACGTGATGCTCGGCTGGGGCCTCAACGTCGTCGTTGGGCTCGCCGGGCTGCTCGATCTCGGCTATGTCGCGTTCTACGCCGTCGGAGCCTACAGCTTCGCGTTGCTGGCACGCGACTTCGGATTGACCTTCTGGGAGTGCTTGCCGCTCGCCGGATTCTTTGCGGCAATGTTCGGAGTGCTCCTCGGCTTTCCGGTGCTGCGCCTGCGGGGCGACTATCTCGCAATTGTGACACTCGGCTTCGGTGAGATGATCCGCATCGTGCTGATCAACTTTCAGGCCTACACCGGCGGTCCGAACGGCGTGCGATCGATTCCGCGGCCGACCTTCTTCGGCCACCCGTTCACGGACTTTCCGGAGGACGGGCAGGTGCCGTTCCATCAGCTGTTCGGCATCGAGTATGCGACGTTCCATCGCATCGCATTTCTGTACTACGTGATTCTCGGCCTTGCGGCGCTGACCTTCCTGTTCACCGAACGGATCCGCCGCCTGCCGGTCGGGCGGGCATGGGAGGCGCTGCGCGAGGACGAAGTGGCGGCACGCGCCCTCGGCATCAACCCGACGAATACGAAGCTGACGGCGTTCGCGATCGGCGCAATGTTCGGCGGCTTCGCCGGCGCGTTCTTCGCGACCCGGCAGGGCTTCATCAGCCCGGAGAGCTTCACCTTCATCGAATCCGCCATGGTCCTCGCGATCGTCGTGCTCGGCGGCATGGGCAGCCAGGTCGGCGTTGCGATCGCCGCGGTCGTGCTGGTCGTGTTGCCTGAACTCGGGCGCGGATCGGTCGCCGCGTTGCCGGGAATGTTCCCCGAGCCGGCCGCGACCGTCGTTCGCGTCGCGCTCGGCCTGTTGCCGGATTTCGGGATCGACCTCGACCTGGGCCGCATCCGAATGTTGCTGTTCGGCGGCGCGATGATCGCGATCATGATCTGGAAGCCGCGTGGCCTGCTGTCGCGGCGCGATCCGAGCGTCGCACTCAAGGTGCCGGTGCGCGCCGCGTCGGGCGCGGGGGGGCAATGAGCGCGCCCCTGCTTTCCGTCGAGCATCTGACGATGCGCTTCGGTGGACTGACCGCCATCGACGATCTGTCGCTGACAGCGGATCGCGGAAAGATCACGGCGATCATTGGACCCAACGGCGCCGGCAAGACCACGGTCTTCAACTGCCTGACCGGCTTCTACAAGCCGAGCGTCGGCCGGCTCGCGCTGAACCACGAGGGCGGCGAGTTCCTGCTCGAACGCATGGATGACTTTCGAATCACCCAGCAGGCCCGGGTTGCGCGCACGTTCCAGAACATCAGGCTTTTCCCCGGCATGACGGTCGTCGAGAACCTTGTCGTCGCCCAGCACAACAAGCTGATGCGCGCCTCGGGCTTCACGGCGCTCGGGCTCATCGGATGGCCGTCGCACCGGCGCGCCGAACGCGCGGCGATCGAGCTCGCGCATGGCTGGCTCGAGCGCATCGGCCTCGTCGATCGCGCCAATGACGAGGCGGGAAGCCTTCCCTACGGCGACCAGCGGCGTCTCGAGATCGCGCGCGCGATGTGCACGGACCCGGTGCTGCTCTGCCTCGACGAGCCGGCGGCCGGGCTCAATCCGCGCGAATCGGCGGAGCTCAACACGCTGCTGCGCGACATGGCGGCACGTGAAGGCATCGGCATCCTGCTGATCGAGCACGACATGAGTGTGGTGATGGGCGTTTCGGACCGGGTCATCGTGCTGGACTACGGCCGCAAGATTTCCGACGGCACGCCGCTCGAGGTGCGCAGCGACCCCGCCGTCATTCGCGCCTATCTGGGCGAGGACTACGCGGCCGGAGCGGGGGCCTAGCCATGCCGATGCTCACGCTCGCCGGCGTCCGCAGCTTCTACGGCCACATCGAGGCGCTGCGGGGCATCGACGTCGAGGTGGAGCAGGGGGAGATCGTCACCCTCATCGGCGCGAACGGGGCCGGCAAGACGACCCTGCTGATGACGATCTGCGGCCGTCCGCAGGCGCGCGACGGACGGGTCATCTTCGACGGCCGCGACATCACGAGGATGCCGACTCACGACATCATCCGTTGCGGGATCGCCCATGCGCCGGAGGGACGCCGCATCTTCCGCCGCATGACCGTGCTCGAGAATCTCCAAATCGGCGCCACCGCGGCGGGCGGCGGCGATCCGGCGCGCGACATCGACCGGGTGATGCACCTTTTTCCGCGGCTGGCGGACCGCCGCGCACAGCGCGCCGGTACGTTGTCGGGCGGCGAGCAGCAGATGCTGGCGATCGGCCGCGCGTTGATGGGCAGGCCCCGGCTGCTGCTGCTCGACGAGCCGTCGCTCGGTCTTGCGCCGATGATTGTGAAGCAGATATTCCAGACCATCGGGGAGATCAATCGCAGCGAAGGCGTGACCGTACTGCTCGTCGAGCAGAACGCGTTCCACGCGCTGAAGCTCGCATCGCGCGGCTATGTCATGGCGGGCGGGCGCATCATCATGTCCGGCACCGGTGCCGGCTTGCTGGCCGATCCGCGGATCCGCGCAGCCTATCTGGAGGGCGGACACTGACGATGACCTCCCTCCTCGGAACCTCGCTCGGCGTCTTCATCGGCTTGACCGGCATTGGGTTCGGGTTCGCGGCGTTCCTGGCCGGTCAGGCGGTCGCGAGCAAGTGGCTGCCGGCGATGACATTGTTGCCTGCGGCTATCGGGCTCGCACTCGGAGCGCGCTTCCTTACCTTCGCGCTGTTCGAGGGGGCATTGCTCTCGCCGTTGGGGACGATTGTCCAATTCCTCTATCTTTGGGCCGTCGCGTTCGTCGCCTGGCGTCTGACGCTTGCCTACAAGATGGTCCACCAGTATCCCTGGCTGTACGAGCGTTCCGGCCTGTTCGGCTGGCGTGAGAAGGCCTGACCCGCGCGACGCAAACGTGACCGACGTGGGGCTGGATTTCGCCCTGCGCTTCCGGCAAGACTCCGGGGATCGATCCGCCGCTTCAATCACCTCCTGCGGGTCGGGCGAAATCACCAACAGAGGGGATAACCCATGCGGAAGCTTCTGATAGGGACGGCTGTCGCAGCACTAGGCTGGCTCGGCGCCGGTGCGGCGAGCGCGCAGGAAATCACGATCGCCACCGTCGGCCCGATGACCGGGCAGTATGCGTCATTCGGCGAACAGATGCGCCGCGGTGCGCAGATGGCCGTGGCGGACATCAATGCGGCAGGCGGCGTCCTTGGTCGTCAGCTGCGGCTCGAGATCGGCGACGACGCTTGCGACCCCCGCCAGGCTGTCGCCGTGGCGAACCAGATGGTAAGCCGGCGCGTCGCCTTCGTGGCCGGGCACTTCTGCTCCGGGTCGTCGATCCCGGCCTCCGAAGTCTATGCCGAAGAGCGTATCCTGCAGATCTCGCCGGCTTCGACGAATCCGGTGCTCACCGACCGCGGCGCACGCTTCGCCAACGTCTTCCGCGTCTGCGGTCGCGACGACCAGCAGGGCCAGGTCGCTGCGGCCTACATCGCCGAGAATTTCCGCGGCAAGCCGGTCGCGGTGATCGATGACCGCTCGCAATACGGCAAGGGCCTCGCCGACGTGACCCGGGCCGAACTGCAGCGGCTCAATGTCGCGATCGCCGTTTCCGAGCAGATCAACCAGGGCGATCGCGACTTCGCCGCACTGATCAGCCGCATGAAGGCGGCGCGTATCGAGGTCATCTATTTCGGCGGCTACCACACCGAGGCGGGCCTGCTGGTGCGGCAGGCGCGCGAACAGGGCCTGACGGCGGTTCTGGTCTCCGGCGATGCGCTGGTCACGCAGGAGTTCTGGTCGATTGCCGGTGCCGCCGGCGAGGGCACGCTGATGACGTTCGATGCCGACCCGCGCAAGAATCCGGTCGCGGCTCCGGTCGTGGCCCGCTTCCGCGCGCAGAACTACGATCCGGAAGGGTACACGCTGTACACCTATGCCGCGATCCAGACCTGGGCGCAGGCCGTCGCTGCGGCAGGCAACACGACCACCCAGAACCTGATCCCGATCCTGCGCCAGCGGGAATTCCAGACGGTGCTGGGAAATATCCGGTTCAACGAGAAGGGTGACACGTCGACCCCGGCCTATCGCGTTTATGTCTGGCGCGGCGGCCGCTACGACTACGTGAACTGACCTCTGCGTCGGCTCACGAATGAGAAAAGGCCCGGCGGACGTTCCGCCGGGCCTTTTTGGTTCTGGTGACGAAATCGTGCTGCAGGTCAGCGTCTGCCGCGACCCTTGCGGGTCTGGCCGGGCTTGCGGCCGAGACCGATCTTCTTGGCGAAGACGGATCGCTGTTCGGCATAGTTCGGCGCCACCATGGGGTAGTCGGCCGGAAGGCCCCACTTCTGGCGGTACTGCTCCGGCGTCATTCCGTACGCGGTGCGCAGATGCCGTTTGAGCATCTTCAGCTTCTTGCCGTCTTCCAGGCACACGATGTAGTCGGGCGTGATCGACTTCTTCAAGGCGATCGCAGGCTTGGGCGAGCCCGCGGGCGCGGATGGAGAATCCAGCCCTGCCATCGATGCATAGACGGCCCGAATGACTTCGGGAAGCTGTGCACTCGCGACCGTATTCTTACCGACGTAGGCTGCCGCTATTTGCGCCGTCATCTTCAGTAAGTCGGCACGATTGAGCGGATCCTGTTCTGATTGGGTCATTGGACGCTCGATATCTTAAGAGGGGCGATGAAATGATGTTGTTTTTTGAATAATACTCACCGGTATTGGTGTCAACATTAATCCTGCCATAAAAAACTGCTGCATTCTTCAAAGATTAACCACCGATAACCATACGTTGACGTGACAACTCCCGAGGCGCGCTGACGCCGGCGCGGGCCGGCGCGACCGGTAGGGGCCGATATGGCGGTCGGCGGCGAGATATGGTAACTGACCCACTCCGCCGATATTTTTCCCCCGCTGGACGCCATGACATCTGCGCTTGTCGCCTTCGCTGCCGATCACGCCGGCTACGACTTGAAACAGGCGTTGATCCGCGAGTTCGAGGCGACCGGCGGTACCGCGATCGATCTGGGGACGCACTCCGCCGACAGCGTCGACTATCCCGACATGGCGGACGTCTTGGCGCGCTGCATGGCCGACGGGCGGACGGATCGTGGTGTGATCGTGTGCGGCACGGGTATCGGGATCGCGATCGCGGCGAACCGGCACCGCCATGTGCGTGCCGCCGTCTGTCATGATGTCACGTCGGCGCGCCTGACGCGCCTCCACAACGACGCCAACGTGCTCGCGCTCGGCGCCCGGCTGGTGGGCAGCGAGGTGGCCAAGGACTGCCTTCGCGTCTTTCTGGAGACGGAGTTCGAAGGTGGACGCCATGCCCGCCGTGTCGCCAAGCTCGGTTGAACTGCGCCGCTCAGTGTCTTTCGAAAGGTAATCGATGTCCGTAGCAACGCCCCTGCATTCCGCGACCAGTGACTTCTTCTCGCGACCGCTCGCTGAAGCCGATCCGCAGATCTGGCAGGCGATGCGCGACGAGCTCGGCCGTCAGCAGCACGATATCGAGCTGATCGCGTCGGAGAACATCGTCTCGCGCGCGGTTCTCGAGGCGCAGGGCTCGGTGCTGACGAACAAGTACGCGGAAGGATATCCCGGCAGGCGCTACTACGGCGGCTGCCAGTTCGTCGATGTGGCGGAAACGCTCGCGATCGAGCGGGCCAAGCAGCTCTTCGGCTGTAACTTCGCCAACGTCCAGCCGAATTCGGGCAGCCAGATGAATCAGGCGGTGTTCTTCGCACTGCTGCAGCCTGGCGACACGTTCATGGGGCTAGACCTCAATTCCGGGGGCCATCTCACGCATGGGTCGCCGGTCAACATGTCGGGCAAGTGGTTCAAGGTCGTGTCCTACGGGGTGCGCCCCGACGACAACTTGCTCGACATGGACCGGGTCGAACGGCTTGCGCACGAGCACAAGCCGAAGCTGATCATCGCGGGCGGCACCGCCTATTCGCGGGTTTGGGACTTCAAGCGCTTCCGCGAGATCGCCGACGCGGTCGGCGCCTGGTTGTTGGTCGACATGGCGCATATCGCGGGGCTGGTTGCGGGCGGAGCGCATCCGTCGCCGGTTCCGCATGCCCACGTCACGACGACGACGACGCACAAGTCCCTGCGCGGCCCGCGCGGCGGCATGATCCTCTGCAACGACGAGGCGATCGCGAAGAAGATCAATTCCGCGGTGTTTCCCGGGCTGCAGGGCGGCCCGCTCATGCATGTCATTGCGGCAAAGGCGGTGGCATTCGGGGAAGCGCTTCAGCCGTCGTTCAAGGCCTATGCGCGCGCCGTCGTGGAGAATGCGCGTGTTTTGGCCGCAACGCTGGTCGAACAGGGAATTGCGATCGTTTCGGGCGGGACCGACAATCATCTGATGCTTGCCGACCTGCGGCCGAAGAACCTGACCGGCAAGGCGGCCGAAGGAAGCCTCAATGCCGCAGGGCTCACCTGCAACAAGAACGGAATTCCGTTCGACCCGCAGAAGCCGATGGTGACCTCCGGCATCAGGCTCGGCACGCCCGCGGCGACGACGCGCGGCTTCGGCGCAGCCGAGTTCCGCGAGGTCGGCGCTCTGATCGGCGAGGTGCTTGCCGGCCTCGCCGCTGCAAACTCAGGCGACAACAGCAGGGTCGAGCATGCGGTGCGTGAGCGTGTGCGCGAACTGTGCAGACGGTTTCCGATCTATCCCGGTCTGTGAGCAGCCGGGCGCGACGACCAAACAGAAAAGAGTCCGGACATGCGATGCCCGTTTTGCGGCCATGACGATACTCAAGTGAAGGATTCCCGGCCGACGGAGGACAACAGTGCCATCCGTCGGCGGCGGTTCTGCCCTGCCTGCGGTTCGCGATTCACCACCTTCGAGCGCGTGCAGCTGCGCGAGCTGGTCGTGGTCAAGAAGAACGGGGTGAAGGAGCAGTTCGATCGCGACAAATTGCATCGGTCGATCGCGACCGCCTGCCGCAAACGGCCGGTCGACGCAGACCGCGTGGAGCGCGTGGTCAACGGCATCGTGCGCCGACTCGAAAGTCTGGGCGAGAGCGAGATTCCGTCGACCGTGGTCGGCGAGATGGTCATGGATGCGCTCGCCACGCTCGATCCGGTGGCCTATGTCCGCTTCGCGTCGGTCTATCGCAACTTCCGCGAGGCAAAAGACTTCGAGGATTTCGTGGGCAAGCTGGGTGGCGACAAGGACTGACCCCTCCGACGCAGGCCACATGGCCGCGGCACTCGCTCTGGCGCGCCGCGGCTTGGGACGGACCTGGCCCAACCCGTCCGTCGGCTGCGTGATCGTCAAGGACGGACGCGTGGTCGCGCGCGGCTGGACGCAGCCGGGGGGACGGCCGCATGCCGAACGCGAGGCGCTCGACCGCGCCGGAAGCGACGCGCGCGGCGCCACGGCCTATGTGAGCCTCGAACCTTGCGACCACCACGGTCAGACGCCGCCATGCAGCCTTGCATTGATCGCGGCGGGCATTGCGCGCGCCGTCATCGCGACCGAGGATCCCGATCCCCGCGTCAACGGCAGTGGTATTGCGCGCCTGCGTGGCGCGGGCATTGCCGTTGACGTCGGACTGATGGCGGACGAGGCGTGCGCGCTCAACGCGGGGTTCATGATCCGGCTGCGCGAGGGCCGGCCGCTGTTCACCTGGAAGGCCGCCACAACGCTCGACGGCAGAATTGCGACGCGGACGGGCGAGAGTCGCTGGATCACGGGCGCAGCGGCGCGCGCGCGGGCGCATCAGCTGCGCGCCACGCATGACGCGATCTTGGTCGGGGCGGGAACGGCGCTCGCGGACGATCCCGAACTGACATGCCGCCTGCCAGGCCTTGCGGACCGTTCTCCTGTGCGGATCGTCGTGGACACCGGCTTGCGTATCCCGACTGAGTGCAAGCTCGTCCGCTCGGCACGTGATTGTCCGACCTGGGTGGTGACCGTGCCTGATGCACCTGCAGAACGCCGTGCTGCGCTTGCCGCAGCCGGAGTCGAGATCGTCGCGATCGCGCCGGCCCACGACGGTCGGCCGGGCCTCGCGGCGGTCGCTGCCGAACTTGGACGGCGCGGGCTCACCCGCGTTCTCGTCGAAGGGGGCGGCAGGCTGGTCGCGTCGCTGCTCTCAGCGGACCTCATCGATCGTGCGGTCGTGGTCAATGCAGGATCCGTAATCGGCGGCGACGGCGTGCCGGTCGTTGCGCCGTTCGGAGTTGCGGAATTGCGCGCCGCACCCAAGTTTATCCTCGAGCACCTCGCGCGTTGCGACGGCGATGTGCTCGAGTGTTGGCGCAGGAGTCGATAGAGTGTTTACGGGAATCGTTACCGAAGTGGGCCTCGTCCGGTCGATCCGACGCGCGGCCGCAGCTGCCGATACGCGGCTCGAGATCGCGGCTCCGCACCATGCGGGGTCGCTCGCGCTCGGCGCCTCGATCGCGTGTTCCGGAGTCTGTCTGACGGTGGTCGAGCGCGGCGACGACTGGTTCGCGGTGGAGGCGTCGGCGGAAACCCTGGCGCGGACGACGCTGGGCGATTGGGCCGTCGGCACCGCGATCAACCTCGAACGGGCGCTTCGCCTCGGCGACGAGCTGGGCGGGCACATCGTCAGCGGCCATGTCGATGGCGTCGGCATGGTCGAAGCGTGGTCCCCTGAAGGTGGCAGCGTGCGCGCCTCATTTTCGGTGCCGCGGACGATGGGTCGGTATCTGGCGTCGAAAGGGTCGGTCGCAGTCGATGGCGTGTCGCTTACCGTCAATGACGTCGAGGACCACGGCGATGCGACGCGATTCGGCGTCAACCTCATCCCGCACACACGCAGCGAGACGACGTTTCGCACGGCCCGGGTGGGGCAGCGCGTGAATGTAGAAGTCGACATGCTGGCGCGCTACGTTGACCGCCTGAAAGGCAGCTGACCCATGGCGATCAAGAACAGCGATCCCGCCTATCCCTCGCGGTCGGACGATCTCGACGTTCTCTCCCCGATCGAGGACGTGATCGAAGACGCACGCAACGGCCGGATGTTCATCCTCATCGACGACGAGGACCGCGAGAACGAAGGCGACGTCGTCATCCCCGCCCAGATGGCGACGCCCGAGCTGATAAACTTCATGGCGAAGCATGCGCGCGGGCTGATCTGCCTCGCGATGACGCGCGATCGAGTCGATCAACTCGGCCTGCCGTTGATGTCACGCGACAACGAGAGCCGGCACACGACGGCGTTCACGGTATCGATCGAGGCACGCGAGGGCGTCACCACCGGGATCTCGGCATCGGACCGCGCGCGGACGATTGCCGTCGCGATCGACCCGACCAAGGGGCGGCGCGACATCGTGAGCCCCGGCCACGTGTTTCCGCTGGTCGCCCGCGACGGCGGTGTGCTGGTCCGGGCCGGCCATACCGAGGCTGCTGTCGACATGGCGCGGTTGGCGGGCCTGATTCCAGCCGGCGTGATCTGCGAGATCATGAACGATGACGGCACCATGGCGCGGCTGCCCGACCTCGTGAAGTTCGCCCAGCTGCATGGACTGAAGATCGCGAAGATCGCCGATCTCATCGCTTACCGCCGCAGCAAGGACCGGTTGGTCAAGCGCGCGGTCGAGAGCCGTCTCGACAGCCGTTACGGCGGCGCTTTCCGGATGATCGTCTACGTCAACGAGATCTCGCAGACCGAGCATATTGCGCTCGTGAAGGGCGATGTCGCGAGCGGCGGCCCGGTCCTCGTGCGCATGCATGCGCTCAACGTTCTCGACGACGTGCTCGGCGACCGGTCTGCCGGACGTGGCGAAGTGCTGCACGACGCGATGCGGATGATTGCGGCGGCGGAGCGGGGCGTCGTGGTGCTCATCCGCGAACCCAAGGCGTCGAGCATCTCGGATCGCGTGCGTGCACGCCAGGGCGACACGCCCGGCAATGTCGCGGCGCTCGGCGATCACCTCTCGGAGCATGGCCGCGCCGCGGCGGCGGTCGCCCACGTGATCGGCACTGAGCTGCGCGACTACGGGGTCGGCGCCCAGATCCTGCTCGATCTCGGCGTGCGCGATATGGTCCTGCTCTCGAACAACCGGCGCACGGTGATCGGGCTCGAGGGCTACGGGCTCAGGATCATCGAGCGGCGTCCGATCCGCGGCAGCGAGGGCTGATCATGGCGTTGCGCGCAAGCGATCGTGTCGTGCCGCGCTTCGCGGCACCCCCGCGGGTGATGATCGTCGAGGCCCGGTTCTACGCCGACATCGCCGACGAGATGGCACGCGGCGCCGAAAGGCTGCTCATCGAAGCGGGCGCGACTTTCGAGCGGCACGCGGTTCCCGGAGCCTTCGAGATTCCTGCGGCAATCGGTTTCGCAGCGCGCGCCGGCGAAGGCGGCGCGCGTCGGCCGTTCGATGGCTTCGTGGCGTTGGGCTGTGTCGTCCGCGGGGAGACCTCGCACTACGACTATGTGTGCGGCGAGAGCGCACGCGGGCTTCAGGATCTTGCAATTCAGCGCGGGCTGGCAATCGGCTACGGAATCCTCACGGTCGAGAACCTCGACCAGGCCTGGGAGAGGGCGCGGATGGACCGGCAGGACAAGGGCGGGGATGCGGCCCATGCATGCCTGTCGATGATTGCGCTGAAGGCCGCCCTGGGTGGTCAGCCGAAATGAGTCGCGGTTCGTCAGCGCATGGCAAGCGGGGCACGGCGCGGCTCGCCGCGGTACAGGCGCTCTACCAGGTCGAGTTCACCGGTGCTTTCGCCGGGGGGGTGATCGACGAGTTCGCACGCCACCGCTTCTCCGACCCCGGCGGTGACGAGGCGATGGTTCCCGGCAAGCTTGATGCGGCGCTCTTTTCCGACATCGTGAACGGCGTCGTCGATCGCCTGCCGGACCTCGATGCGATGATCGCACCGGCGCTTGCCGAAGGATGGCGCGTCGAGCGCCTGGACCCGGTCCTGCGCGCTTGCCTGCGCGCGGGCGCATTCGAGTTGGTCGCGCGCGCGGACATACCCGCGCGGGCGGCGATCGACGAGTATGTCGGGGTAGCAAAGCGGTTCTTTGGCGGCTCCGAGGCGGGGGTGGTCAACGCGGTGCTCGACAAGATCGCGCGCCGCTTGCGACCCGGCGAGTTCGAGTCTGGGCATGTCGGATCCAGCACCCCCGGGTGAGTTCGAGCTGATCCGGCGTTACTTTGCGCCGTTGGCCGTCGGCTTTCCCGGCGCCTTCAACCTGCTCGATGACGCCGCGGTGCTTGCGCCTTCGCTGGGGCACGAACTGGTGGTCACGACCGATGCGTTGATCGAGGGCGTTCATTTTCTTCCCGACGACCCGCCGGATCTGATCGCACGCAAGAGCTTGCGCGTGAATCTGTCCGACCTGGCGGCGAAGGGCGCGCGTCCGCGGGCCTATCTCCTCAACCTTTGCCTGCCGCCCACGGCGACCGGAGCGTGGATCGGATCGTTCGCGCGCGGGCTGGCGAAGGATCAGACGGCATTCGGCATTCACCTTATCGGCGGCGACACGTGCAAGACGCCGGGGCCGCTCACGCTCGCGATCACGGCGATGGGCGAGGTGATGGAAGGTGCCATGATCCGACGTAGCGGCGCCCGTCCCGGTGACGACCTGTGGGTGACCGGTACGATCGGCGACGCTGCGCTAGGGCTCGCCGTCCGGCGCAATGCGCTGCCGGGGGCCGGTCCAAAGGACCGCAAATTCCTCGTCGAGCGCTATCGCTGCCCGGAGCCGCGCGTGGCGATCGGGCATCGGCTGGTTGGTGTTGCCAGTGCGGGCATGGACGTTTCGGACGGCCTGGTCCAGGACCTCGGCCACATCTGCTCGGTTTCACGCGTGGGGGCCGTCGTCCAGGCCGCCCTGGTTCCCCTGTCGGCCCCGGTGCGGCGCGCCGTCGAACGCGATCCGGGCCGATTCTTCGACGTCGTCGGCGGGGGTGACGACTACGAGATCCTGTTTACCGCGCCGCCGCAGCTGGGCGCGACCGTGCTCGATTTCGCGGCCGCGGCGGATGTCCAGGTCACTCGGATCGGCAGCATCGTCGCCGGCTCCGGCGTCAGCGTGTTGGATGGCGCAGGGCAGGAGATGCGGATCGAGCGTGCCGGCTTCCGGCACTTTTAGCCTCTTCATCGTATTTTTACATTGAACGTCGATGCTTTCCCCGGTTCGGCGGACCGGAGGAGGGAAGAAATGGAGCGTCGGTTTGCGGCATTGCTTGCCTTGGTCTTGGCGCTCGCGGGGCCGACATGGCCCGGCCTTGCCCATGCCGAGGACGCCCATGCCCCCGCGCCCGCGGGACCACTCTATGTTCCGATCGATCCGCTCGTGGTGCCGCTCATCCGCGGCAGCGACGTTCGCCGCCACCTGATCTTCGTCGTGCAACTTGAAGTCGCCGACGCCGCGGCCGGTGCGCGCGTTCGCGAAATGATGCCGCGCCTGCGCGATGCCTATCTGCGGGCGCTGGCGCGCCTGGCCGATCGGCAGGACGACACGGCGCCGCCGGACCTCGAGCGCGTCAAGCGCGGGCTCGCGACGGCGAGCGGCCAGGTGCTGGGACAGCATGTCGTCCTCGATGTCCTCGTCCATCGCAGTTTCGTGCGCCGCCCTTCGTAGAGCGCAGGGCAGCCCCGCCGGCTGCAGCCCCGTTTGTCGATTGCACCGTTCCTTCGAGATTGACAGGATCGCGCCCTCATGTTGCGCGACCCTGCTCGTCGAAATGTCCTTATCCTTGCCCTCTCGCAGGGCCTGGTGACCGTCGGCACCTCGACCATGATCGCCGAGGCGGCGCTGGTCGGACACATGCTCGCGGACAACAAGGCGCTGGCGACGCTGCCGCTCGCGCTGCAGCAGATCGGCGTCATGGCGACCACGTTTCCCGCGTCGTTCCTGATGCGGCGCATCGGCCGTCGTGCCGGGTTTTCGATCGGCGCGGTGCTCGGGATCATCGGCACCGCGATCGCCGCATGGGGCGTGATCCAGGCGTCGTTTTGGCTCTTCTGCCTCGGCGCGGCATTCAACGGCGCGTATAACGGCTTCGGCACGTTCTATCGCTTCGCTGCCGCCGATGGAGCTGGAGCGGCGCTGCGCGGCCGGGCGATCTCGTACGTCATGGCCGGCGGGTTGATAGCCGCCGCGATCGGCCCGGAGCTCGCCAAGCTTACGCAGCACATGCTCGATCCCTATACGTTTGCGGGATCGTTCGTCGCCTTGTCCGGCGTCGCCGTGCTTGCGCTCGCGCTGCTGCAGTTTCTCGACATTCCGCCGCCGGCTGCAGTGGAACGCGCCGGGCAGGGCCGGTCGCTGCGGGAAATCGGCCGCCAGCCGACATTCATCGTTGCCGTGCTCGGCGGCATGATCAGCTA
>JAEUKZ010000393.1 GCA_016793045.1 Alphaproteobacteria bacterium | reverse complement strand
GCCCACGTGCACGACGTGCTCAACGTCTTCATGTGCACCGGCTTCACCCGCGACACGCACCGCTATTTCATGAAGGCAAGCCCGGTCCGCCCGGGCGACTTCATCGAGTTCTTCGCCGAGATCGACCTGATCGGCGCGCTGTCCGCCTGCCCTGGCGGCGACTGCAGCGCCACCCATTCGAGCGACGCCGCCGCCTGCTTCCCGCTCAAGGTCGAGATCTACCGGCCCGCGCCCGCGGCGCTCGCCGGATGGTCGCCGCCGTCGCCCAGCGCCTATCCGCGCACCCACGGCGCGGGCGGCTGAGGGCCCGCTTTCGCGCGCTCCGGCCGCGCGGCGAACGCGGACTACGCGGCCTTCGCCAGCGCCTTCCGGCTCAGGCCCGACAGATTCATGATCAGCTTCTGCCGTGCCGGCGGCAGCGCGCCGAAGACGTGCAGCAGGCCGTTGCGCAGCATCCGCTGCGGACCGCTGCGCATGGTCGCGATGCCGGTCAACCGGCCGGCGAGGCGGAGCACCTCGACCGCCGCCTGCCGGCGCAGCGCGCCATAGGCGTCGAGCACGGCGTCCGGCTGGCCGTCCGCGAGAATCCTCACCAGCGACTGTCCGAGCACGACGGAATCGACGAGACCCGTGTTCATGCCCTGGCCGCCCGCCGGGCTGTGGACGTGGGCCGCGTCGCCCATCAGCAGCAGCCGGCCGTTGCGGTAGGTGTCGACGACCCGATGATGGAGGCGGAAGCGCGAGCTCCAGGTGACCTCGCGCACCTCGGTGCGCGGGCCGGCGGGCCCGCGCGTGTCGATGAGCTGCTGGATGTCGGCCTTCGCCGGGCGTTCCGGCGCCTGATCGAGCGTCGCCACGACGCGGAAGCTGCCGCCCGGCAGCGGCGCCACGACGACGAGGCCGGCCGGCGAGAAGAACTGCGTGACCTCGCCCGTTCCAAGGGGCCAGTCCATCTTCACGTCGGCGAGGACGAACGATTCCTCGTAGGTGCTGCCCTTGAACGCGATCCCCGCGCTCTCGCGCACGATGCTGTGCATGCCGTCGGCGCCGACGACGTAGCGCGCGGTGACCGCGCGGCTGCCCCGGCTCGACACGATCTGCGCGGTCGCCGCGTCGGGCCGCTGCGTCACCGAGAGCGCGGCGTGGCCGCGATGGACCGATCCGCCGAGCGCGGTCAGCCGGTCGCCGAGCACCGCTTCGGTCACGTCCTGCGGGATCATCAGCAGGCAACGATAGGCCGACGGCAGCGCATCGAAGCCGAGCTGCAGGAGCGTGCGGTCGCGATCGCGGATCGCGAACCGCGTGATCGGCAGGCCGCGGCGCATCAGCGCCTCCGACACGCCGAGCGGCTCGATCGCCTCGAGCGTGTGGGCGTGGATCACCGCGGCGCGCGAGGTGTTCTGGCCGCCCTCGAGCTTGTCGATGATCAGATGATCGATGCCCGCCTGGCGCAGGGCGATCGCCAGCGCGAGGCCGGTCGGGCCCGCGCCCACGATGAGAACGTCGGTATGGTCCGGCAACATGAGCGGCAGCGTAGATTGCAAAGTCTTGACGTTTGATAAACGCAATGGTTGCGGTTCGCCGCGGTTCAATCGACAGGACCCTGCAGGGCGACCGCCTCGGCGCCGCGGACCCGCGCGGCGGCGAGCTAGCCCGGAACGCCGCGACGCGGCCGGGCGGGCGGGCGGGCGGAGCGCGCGCGGCGCGCCGGCCCAGCGGCCTTCGAGGCCGCGCGCGCCGTCGGCTCGCGCGGGAGGAGCAGCGGCACTTCGGCGCGGAAACGCGCCTCGTAGATGATCGAGGTCTCGATCCGGGTGACCCCGGGCCGGTTGGTGAACTTGTCGAGCGCGACGTCCTTGAGATGCGTCGTGTCGCGGGCGACGACGTGGACGACGAGGTCGTAGTGGCCGGTGATCAGGAAGGCGGAGCGGACCTCGGGAATGGTCACCACGTCGGCGAGGAAGCTGTCGACGATGCCGCGCTCGTGCTTCGCCAGCTCGATGAACAGCAGCGCTTCGAGGCCGACGCCCAGCTTCCTGGCGTCGACCGTCGCATGGGCGCCGCGCAGCAGCCCCTCGCTCCACAGCCGCTTGACGCGCTCGTGGCAGCTCGACGGCGCGAGGCCGACGCGGGCCGCGAGCTCCTTGTTCGGCAGCCGCGCGTCGTTCTGCAGGATGGCTACGATGGCGAAGTCAATTCGGTCGAACTGGTCCATTCCGGAACAATGGCCGGAAATCATTCGATGGACAAGAATTGCCGCGCGCGTAGCGTGGCGCGCAGGCGAATGTCATGGAGGGCCGGCTTCGATGACCACCGATCTGCCGCGACTGGCCGCGCTCGGGCCGGCCGATGTCGAGCGCTTCGCGCGCGAGGGCTATCTCGTCGTCGAGCGGATTCTTTCGCCGGAGCGCGTCGAGGCGCTGCGCGCCAGCTTTCCGAAGCTGTTCGCCGGCACGTTCGATACCGGCGTCTATCCCGACGAATGGTACTGGCGCGAAGGCATGAGCCTGCCCGACGTGACGCGTCACATGGCGAACGCCTGGAAGGCCGACCTGACGGTCGCGCAGCTCGCCCTGTCCGCCGATATCGGGCGCGCGGCGACGCTGCTCACCGGCTGGGCGGGGGTGCGGCTCGGCCAGGACACGATCTGGTGGAAGCCGCCGCAGACCAAGGCGGTGTCCTACCACCAGGACTCGTCGTTCATGGATTTCCTCGACCCGCCGCAGACCATCACCTGCTGGGTCACTCTGGACGACACGCATCGCGACGCCGGCACGCTCGAGTACGTGCCCGGTTCGCACCGCTGGCCGCTCACGCCGATCCCGGCCGGCTTCCACGCGCCCGACGACCATCGCGCGCTGATGAAGCGCGCGGCCGCGGCCGCCGGCATCGCCGATCCGCAGCCGGCGTTCATCGAGGTGCCCGCGGGGTCGTGCGTCTTCCATGCCGGCGAGATCTGGCACGGCTCGGCGCCAAACCGCAGCGCCGAGCGCATGCGCCGCGCGATCGGCATCCACATGACGCCGGCGGACGTGCGGTTCTCGGACCGCCATGGCGGCTACATCTACCGTCGCTATCAGCGCACGGGCGACCCCACGCTCGACGAAAGCTATTTCCCGATCCTGTGGACGACGGATGGGCGGCGGACGCGCTGGATCGAGGGATACTGCGCCGACGGCGTCCGCCGCGCCGCCTGACGCGGGAGACGCCCGGCCGCCTCGCGCCCGGCGGGACGACCGTTTCGACGGCCCTCGCGCTTGCGGCGGGCGCGCGGCTACGATGACAGCCGTCCTCGCGGAGTTCATCGGGAGCGCGCCGCCGGTCCAAAGCCATGCCGCTGCAGAATCGAGTCACGCCGTTCGGCGACATCGTCGCCGTCGCCGACCGGGGAACGTTCACCGGCAATCGCGGGATCATCCACGATCCCGCGACCAGGACGCTGCTCAGGCGGCGCTGGGCGACCACGGCCTGGATCGTCTGCCTGCTCGAGTTCAAGGGCGCGCACCGCGACGTGATGAGCCGGCGGAGCTGGACGGAACTGTTCTTCCTCGACGAAGCCACCGCGCTCGCGGCCGGGCACCGGCCCTGCTTCTTCTGCCGGCGCGACGCGGCCGTCGCGTTCCGCGACGCCTGGGCGCGCGGCCGCGGCGGCGGCAGGCCGAGCGCGGCGGCGATGGATCGCGTCCTCCACGACGAGCGGCTCGACGGCCGCGCCAAGCGGATCCATGCGCTTCCGCTGCCGCCCGCCGAACTGCCGGACGGCGCGATGGTCGCCGCGGGCGAAGACGCCTTCGCGATCGTGCGCGGCGTGCCCTATCGCTGGACCGCGTCGGGCTATCGCAGGGCCGGCAGGCTGCCCGCGCTCGACGGGCTGCTCACGCCGCCCGCGACCGTCGCGGCGCTCGCGGCAGGCTACCGCCCCGTGCTCCACGCGAGCCTCGCCGCGCCATGAACGACCTGTTCGACGGCCTCGACCCGCCGCCGCCCGCGCGCGAGGACATCGCGCCGGGGGCGGTGCTGCTGCGCGGCCGTGCGCTGGCGCACGAGGCGGCGCTGATCGAGGCGGTGGCTGCGATCGCGGCGCAGGCGCCGTTCCGCCACATGATCGTGCCGGCGGGCTTCACCATGTCCGCGGCGATGACCAATTGCGGCGACGCCGGCTGGGTCACCGACCGCGGCGGCTATCGCTACGACGCGATCGATCCCGAGAGCGGCCGGCCGTGGCCGGCGATGCCGGACGTCTTCCGCGCCCTCGCAGGCGCCGCCGCCGCGGAGGCCGGCCACCCCGGCTTCGCGCCCGACGCCTGCCTCGTCAACCGCTACGCGCCGGGGGCGCGGCTGAGCCTCCACCGCGACACCAACGAGCGCGATTTCACCCAGCCGATCGTCTCCGTCTCGCTCGGCCTGCCGGCGACGTTCCAGTTCGGCGGCGCGAAGCGCAGCGACCCGACGCGGCGCATCGCGCTGCGCCACGGCGACATCGCCGTGTGGGGCGGTCCCGCGCGCCTCGCCTTCCACGGCATCCTCGCCCTCAAGGACGGCGAGCACCCGCGGCTCGGGCGCATGCGCATCAACCTCACCTTCCGCAAGGCGCGGTGAGCGCCGGCGCGCATCACGCCGCCCGATGGCGTGCCGCGATTGCGGCGTCGACCCGACGCGCCACTGCGGCATGGTCGACCTTGCCCGAGCCGAGCACCGGCACGGCGTCGACGACCATGATATCCGCCGGCACCATCAGTTCGGATGCGGCGCGGGCCTGCGCGAAGGCGAGGAAGTCCGCCCGCCGCGCGCCCGCTGCGGCCGTGACCAGCACCAGCTTTTCGCCCTTGCGCGCGTCCGCCACCGCGACGGCCGCAGAGAGCGCATCGGGCCACAGCGCCGCCGCCAGCGCCTCGACCGCCGCGAGCGAGATCATCTCGCCGCCGATCTTGGCGAAGCGCTTGGCGCGGCCCTTGATCGCGACGAAGCCGTCGCCGTCGATCGCGACGATGTCGCCGGTGTCGTGCCAGCCGTCGGGCGGCGCTTCGAGCGTGCCGGGCCTCTCCGCGCGCAGATAGCCGAGCATGACGTTCGGCCCCTTGACGTGCAGGCGGCCGGCGCCGGCGATCCCGGGCACGGGTTCGATGCGCGCCGCGATTCCGGGCAGGAAGCGCCCGACGGTGCCGGAGCGGCTGAACATCGGCGTGTTGAGCGCGAGCACCGGCGCGGCCTCGGTCACGCCGTAGCCTTCCAGCACGCGCAGCCCGAACTTCTCCATGTAGACGCGCCGCGTCGCCTCCTTGACCGGCTCCGCGCCGGCGACGACGTAGCGCAGCGAGCGGAAGTCATAGGCATGCGCCGCGCGCGCATAGCCGGCGAGGAACGTGTCGGTGCCGAACAGGATCGTCGCGTTGGTGCCGTAGACCAGTTCCGGGACGGTGCGGTAGTGCAGCGGCGACGGATAGAGGTAGGCGCGCACGCCGGCGACCAGCGGCAGCACCAGGCCGGCGGTGAGGCCGAAGGAGTGGAACACCGGCATCGCGTTGAACACCGTGTCGGCGCGGCCGAAGTCGATCCGCGCCGCCGCCTGCGCCGCGTTGGCGAGGATGTTGCGGTGGGACAGCACGACGCCCTTGGGCGTGCCTTCGGACCCCGACGTGAACAGAATCGCCGCCGGGTCGTCGGGCCGGCGCGCCACCAGCGCGCGGCGCGACGCAAGCAGGCCGCGCAGCCGCTCGCGCGCGCCGATGCCGGCGCGCACGTCCTCGAGATGGACCACCGCGATGTCGGGCGCCAGCGCCGCCACGAGATCTTCGAGCTGCGCCTTGGCGACGAAGCCGCGCGCGGTGACGATCGTCGTGACCGACGCCGCGCGGCAGGCCGCGCGCACGTTCGCCGCGCCCGCCGTGAAGTTGATCATCGCCGGCACCCGACCCGCCGAGATGAGCCCGAGCACGGTCGCCGCCGCGCCGTTTGCCGTCGGCAGCATCACGCCGACCGCGCCGCCCTCCGGCGCCAGCGGTGCGAGCTTGCGCGCCAGCACCGCCGCGCCGGCCAGCAGCCGGCGATAGCTGAGCGCGCCCGACACCGCATCTTCGAGCGCGATCCGCCCGGAGCCGTTGCGGCGCGAAGCCGCGATCACCGCATCGAGGATCGTGCAGTCCGTCGGCGTGGTGCGGAACACGAGGTCGCAGACGATCTCGTAGAGCGCCTCGCCCGCCGCCTTGCGCCGCGCCTTGCCGCGCAGCGCGGGATCGAGTGCCAGCCGCACCGGCTCGAGCACCGTGACCGTGACCTTGGGGAACCAGTGCCGGCGCATCTGGGCGCGCGTCAGGCGCGAGAAGGCGGTGCGCTCCAGCCCGTCGATGCGCACCGGGACGATCGGCGCGTCGGCGCGATCGGCGATCATGCCGGCGCCGTCATAGACCTTCATGACCCCGCCGGTGACGGTGAGCCGCCCTTCGGGGAAGATCACCAGCGTCTCGCCGCCCTTCACCGCGTTGATGAGCGTGCGGCTCGCCAGCGGGCGCAACGGGTCGAGCGGCAGCGCGCGGGTGATCCTGAGGAACGGCCGTACCCACCAGCGCCGCGCGATCGTGTGGTCGATGGCGAAGACCGGGTCCCTGTCGAGCAGCGACAGCGCCAGCGCGCCGTCGAGGAAGCTGACGTGATTGAGCGCGACGATCGCGTTCGGCCCGGCCTTGGCGAGATTGTCGAGGCCGCGGACCTCGAGCCGGTAGAACGCGCGGAACAGCATCGACAGCAGGTCGCGCAGCGCGCCGGCCGGCATGGTCCGGCCGATCGCGACCGCCGCCGCGAGGCAGGCGAGCCCGAGCAGCGCGAGGATCGGCGCCACGCCGAGCCCGGCCTGGCGCAGCAGTGCCACCGCGAGCCCGCCTGCGACCATGGCCGCGGCGTTGAGCACGTTGACCGCCGCGACGGTGCGCGCGCGCCGCGCGGGTTCGGACCACGCCTGGACCGCGGCGAAGCACGGCACGACGAAAAGGCCGCCGCCAAAGCCGATGCCGGCGAGGTCGATCGCCGCCCGCAGGCCGCGCCCCGCCGACATGATCGCGACGGTGCCCGTGCCGGCGGCGGCCTCGCCGTGCGCGGCCAGCGCGAAGTCGAGCGCGAAGGCGCCCATCAGCGCCGCGCCGACGACGACCGGCAGCAGCACGATCCGGCCGCGGGCGAGGAACGACGCCGTGCCGGAGCCCAGCGCGACCGCGAGCGCGAAGACCCCGAGATAGGCGGCGATCGCGTTCTCGCCGCCGCCGAGCCCGTCCTTGACCAGCCCCGGCAGCAGTGCAAGCACGACAACGCCGGCCGCCCAGAACCAACTCAGCACCACCCCGCCCCACCACAGCCGCGGCGACGCCCGCAGATCGACGAGCAGTGCGCGCGTCGAGCGGAACGGATTGGCGTCGATGACGAGGTCGGGCGCCCCAGCGCCGGTCGCGGGGATCTTGAGGCTGATCGCCCAGCACGCCGCCGCGACGACACCGACCAGGGCCGCGACCCCCGACAGGTCCGCGCCCGCCCGCACCGTCACGGCGCCGACGACGGTGCCGAGCAGGATCGCGAGGAAGGTCGCGCCCTCGATCAGCGCGTTGCCGGCAGGCAGCTCTGCGGCCGGCAGATGGTCGGGCAGGATGCCGTACTTGATCGGTCCGAACAGCGCCGCGACGACGCCGAAGAGGAACAGGGCGGCGAACAGGATGGCGGGCGACGCCAGCGCGAAGCCGAGCGCGGCGACGGCGGCGGCACCGACCTCCGCGAGCTTGAGACCGCGCGCGACGACCGCCTTGTCGTAGCGGTCGGCAAGCTGGCCGCCGAGCCCTGAGAGCAGGAAGAACGGCGCGATGAAGGCGACGCCGGCGAGCGCAACCAGCGCATCCGCCTGCGGCCCGCCGATCGAGAACGCGATCAGCACGACGAGCGCATTCTTGAGCAGGTTGTCGTTGAAGGCGGAAAGGAACTGGCACCAGAACAGCGGCGCGAACCGGCGCGCGCGCATCAGCTTCGAGGTCATGGCATCTCCGATCTTTTCGGGAATGGCGGGAGTCGCGTCAGGCCGGGCGCTCGTCCTTGGTGCGCTCGATGTCCATCAGCAGGCGCTCCGTCTTGGCGTCCTCGATGCGGTTCATCAGCTTGCCGCTCTCGTGGACGTCGCGAAGCGTCTTGGTGACGGTGATCGCCGACTGGACGAGCATCAGCGCGCCCATCGCGAAGTAGCCCTTCATCCAGACATCGATCGGCGCGAAGACGACGCCGAGCGCGATCATTGCCGCCGAGGCAGCGAACGAGGCGTAGGTGAAGCCGATCCAGGCGTTGGAATGGCGGGCGATCTGGGGATTCATGGCTGGTCTCCAATTCGGGATCGCGATCGGGTCAGGACGGCGCGCCGGCGGCGTGCGCCTGGCGGCGGAGCCGCTCCAGCACGGCGGCGGCGCTCGGGCGCGTGCGCGGCCCGAAGCCGGCGGCTTCGAGGCGGTCGGCGATGCCGGCCGCAGCACCCTCGGCGTCGAGCGCCTGCAGCGCCTGGTCGACCGCTTCGTCCTCGCCCTGGCGCTCGCGCAGGCGCTTCAGCGTCGCCTCGGCCTCGCGCAGCGCGGCGGTACCGAGGCCGCCGGAGTCCGGGCCGGCCTGAAGGCGGCGCACGGCTTCGGCCGCGCGCGCGATGCGCCGGCCGCGCTCGAGTTCGGCAAAACGTGCGGTCGCACCGACAACCCCGGTGCGCAGCCGGGCGATCTCGCGCCCGAAGGTCGCGCGCGCCGTGCGCATCGCGTCGCGGTCGGCTTCGAGCGCGGCGATCGACTCGGCTGCCTCCGCAGCAAGCTCTTCCCGACCCGCTGCCAGTGCCGCGACGGCGCGGCTCTCCAGGTCCGCGAGGCGCGCCAGCGTTGCTTCGAGCCGGCGGCCTTCCGCCTCGTCCTGCGCGATTGCGAGCGCCAGCGCCCGCTTGCCGCGCTCGATCGCGCCGCCGGCATCGCGCAGCTGCTGGTCGAGGATGAGCAGTCCGTTGCGATCCGCCATCGCCTCCTCGGCGGTGGCGGCGGCGCCGCGCATCAGGGTGACAAAGGTCTTGAGCATGATCGCTTCCCTCGCTATGAACATTGTTCAAACGAGACGATATGGGAATTTTGAACGTTGTTCAAGACCGTTCTTGAACGACGTTCAATAGGAAAAAGCACAATGAAAACAGAGACCCGTCGCCAGAACCTGCGCGATGCGCTGATTGCCGCCGCCGAGCGTGCCATCGCCGCCAACGGCCTCGCCGGGGTGAAGGCGCGCGACCTGGCGGCGGAAGCCGGCTGCGCGGTCGGTGCGATCTACAATGCCGTTGCCGACCTCGACGAACTCGTTTTCGCGGTCAACGGCCGCACGCTTGCTGCACTCGAACGCAGTCTCGACGATGCGGCACGGCCGGCGCGCAAGAAAGCCGCGTCACCGGCCGAGGCGGCGACCGCGCGCCTCGTCCATCTCGCCGTCGCCTATCTCGAATTCGTCGCCGCCAACACGCCGCGCTGGCGCGCGGTGTTCGAGCATCGCCTGCCGGATGGCCGCGCGGCGCCGGACTGGTACGTCGCCGAGCAGAGCCGGCTCTTCACCTATATCGAAGCGCCGCTGCGCGACCTCCAGCCCGAACTCGCGGCCGGACAGCACGCGCTTGCCGCGCGCACGCTGTTCTCCGCCGTCCACGGCATCGTCACGCTGGGCCTGGAGGAAAAGCTCGGCGTCGTGCCGCTGGCGATGCTGCGGGCCCAGATCGAGATCTTCGTCGCCGCGCTCGCCGGCGGCCTCGTGGCGACGCGCAGCCGCTGATGGCGGCGCGCCCGTTCAATGCGGGCGCGGCCACGAGCCGTCCAGGAAGCGCTCGTATCGATACGGCGTCGGGTCGACGACCGGCGGCGCGCCCATGACGAGATCGGCGGTGAGGCGCCCAGCGGCCGGGCCGATGCCGAAGCCGTGGCCGGAATAGCCCGTCGACAGGAAGAAGCCCGGCAGGCCCGGCACCGGCCCGATCGCCGGCACCGCATCGGGCGTCGCGTCGATCAGGCCGGCCCAGCGATCCGCGACCTGCATCCCGGCGAAGGCCGGGAAGTTGCGCACGAGGTTGCGCTCCGCCTCGTCGAGGATCGAATCGGTCGGCGCCGGATCGAGCGTGCGCACGGTCTCGAACGGCGAAACCTGGTCGAGCGCCCAGCGCCGCGGGATGCGCCATTCCTCGAGGAAGCGCCTGCCGACGCGCAGGCGCAGCTCGCGCCATTGCACGCGCAGCGCCGGCATGAAGTCGAAGAACAGCCGGAAGGAATCGGGCACGATCTCGGCGACCGAGGCGCCGCGATGCGCGACCGTATAGCCGCCGTCGAGCCGCTTGCGGAAGGCGAAGTCGCCGGCGCCGGCGGCGACCGTCGGCGGACCGTCGAGCGGCTGGGTGCGCAGGACCGAGCCGAGCACCTTGAGCTGCGGGAAATGGATGCCGAGATTGCCGCAGAACAGCCGCGACCACGCGCCGCCGGCGAGCACGACGCTGCTGCAGTCGATGCGGCCGCGCTCCGTCACCACGCCCGACACGCGGCCCGCCGTCGTCTCGACGCCGCGCACCGCGCAATCGGTCAGCACCACCGCGCCGCGCCGGCGCGCCGCCGCGGCGATCGCCGGCGCCGCCTTCTGCGGCTCGGCGCGGCCGTCGCTCGCGGTGTAGAGCGCCCCCGCCCAGCGCCGCGACGCGCCGGGCAGGACGCTCTGCACCTGATCCGACGGCAGCAGCTTCGAATCGAGCTGGAACGACCGCGCATGGGCGAGCCATTCCTCGTAGCGCGCGACGTCCCTGTCGGTCGCGCAGAGATACGCGATGCCGGCCTGGCGGAAGCCGGTCTCCGCCTCGGTCAGCCGGTTCATGTCGCGCCACAGCCGCAGGCTCTCGAGCGCCAGCGGGATCTCGCGCGGGTCGCGGCCCATGACGCGGGTCCAGCCCCAGTTGCGCCCCGACTGCTCGGCGCCGATGCGGCCCTTCTCGCACAGCACCGTCGGCACGCCGCGCTCGGCGAGGAAGAACGCGGTCGACACGCCGGCGATGCCGCCGCCGATCACCACCACCTCGGTCCGCCGCGGCACGGTCTGGTCACCCGGCACTTCATCGATCGGCGGCAGCATGCGGATCACTCCCGGTTCGGCGACGCGTCGGCGCCCATGCTAGCGCCGGCCCGCTCCCCTGCCAGCCCCCGCGCCGCGCATGCCGGCCATCGCATTTGCACCCTAGACCAAAGACGAAGGCGGCCTTGCCCTGGTCGACCTGCTGGTATAGACCAGATGACGGCGCGCTGCCGCGGGGGGCCTGCAACCCCGGCGGCGCGCGGACGTTTCATCTCTCGGCAGACCGTTCGACACCGCGATCGGCCGGCGGTTTCCCTGTCCCGACGGCTGGCTGCGGGGCCGCGATCGCACCGGGGTTATCCCGGCGGCGATCGCGGCCTTCTTCGTTCGCCGCTACCAGGTCATTTCCGCTTTCGCGGTCTTGAAGGCGACGAGTTGCGGGTGGTTGAGCGAGGTCATGTACTCGATCGGCCGCCCTTTGGCGTCGAGCATCAGCAGGCGCAGCAGCAGCGCGGGCGCGCCCGGCTTCAGGTGCAGCAGCCGCGCCTCCATGTCCGTGCAGTTCGCGAGGCTGATGATGCGTTCGCCGCTCGCCGCCTCGATGCCGTAGCGCGCGCGCAGCAGACCGTAGAGCGATTGGCCCGCCGTCAGGTCCTCGGCCGCAAGGCCGGGCACGCGGTCGGCCGCGAGCGTGCTGGTTTCGACGCAGAACGGCACCGCGTTCACCGTCCACAGCCGACGCAGCACGACGAGTTCGGCCCCTTCGGCGACGCCGAGCCGCTTCGCCATCTTGGCGCTGGCATGCGCGACTTCGAAATGGAGCAGCTTGTTGCCGGGCGTGCCGCCTTCGCTCTGGACGATGCGCGCGATGCCAGCGCCCGCCGGCCCCTCGACCGGCCGGGTCACCACGGGCATCGCCACGCGCGTGCCCGCCGTGCCGGCACGCTCGAGCAGGCCCATCGCAACCAGGCCTTCGACCGCCTTGCGGACCGTCATGCGATTGGCGCGGAACCGCTCGGCGAGATCGCGTTCCGACGGCACCCGGTCGCCGGGCGCGAAGTCGGGGCCGGCGATCATCTCCTGCAGGCGCTGCTGGATCGCCCGGTAGATCGGCAATCGCGGCGCGGCCGGCCGTTTGGCGGCGCGGCCCTGGGCTGGGCGGGTGGATGCGGCCATGGCGTTCGGCGGCTGGTCCTTGTTGTCCGGCGCTGGCAACCCTGGTTTATAGGCGAGGGCCGCACGCGCGGGCGACCCCTGATTGCGCGATGCCCCCGCGCGTGCCATGCACGGCCGGCGCAGGAGCGCTGCCGGCGGCGCGGTTGTCGTGGTCTATTCACTGGTATATACCACTTTTCCGCAACCGGACGGGATGGCTTGGCCATGAACGCAAATTTCGACGCACCGGCGGTACTCGGCAGCCTCGCACAGGCCGTCGCGGCCCTGCCGTCGGCCGCAGCGCTCGGCCGCTCGCTGGCCGCGCGCGTCGACCGCGTCTTCTTCGTCGCCTGCGGGTCGCCGAACCGCGCGATGGCGGGGCTGCAATACTGGATCGAGCGGATCAGCCCCTCGATCGAGGTCCGGCGCTACTTCCCGGCCGAGTTCATGGCGCAGGACCCGCGCCGGCTCGACGCGCGCACGCTGGTCGTCCTCGGCTCGAAGTCCGGCACGACGAAGGAGACGGTCGCCGCAGCGGAGTTCCTGCGCGACCGGCCCTGCCACACGGTCGCCATCACCCAGATCGCGACGTCGCCGCTCGCCCGCGCGGTCAGGGACCACTTCCTGATCGGCGAGACCGCCGAATCCTTCCTCGGCATGGCGATGATCGCGCACGCGCTGGTCGGCGGGCTGCTTGCGGCCAAGGACGGCTGGCCGCATGACGACGCGCTGCTGCGTTCGCTGGCCGCCCTGCCGCAGGCCGTGGTCGAAACCGCGGCGATCAGCGATCCACGCGGCGCCGCCGATGCCGAGGCGCTGAAGGACGACCGCAACCTCTATCTGCTCGCCTCCGGACCCGGATTCACGACCGCCTACGTCTTCGGCGTCTGCATCCTGATGGAGATGCTGTGGCTGCACGCCTATCCGGTCGAGGCGGCGGAGTTCTTCCACGGGCCGTTCGAGATCGTCGAACGGCGCACGCCGCTGATCCTGATCCTCGGCGAGGACCCGAGCCGGCCGCTGATGGAGCGCGCGCTGCGGTTCTGCGAAAAGCACAGCGACCGCCTGTTCATCTACGATTCGCGCGACTATCCGATGACCGGGATCGACCCCGCGATCCGGCCGGTCCTCGCCCCGTACATCCTGCAGGCGGCGCTCAAGCGCATCTCCGCGCGGCTTTCGGCCCTCCACGGCAAGCCGCTGTCGACGCGCCGCTACATGTGGAAGTCGGACTACTGAGGCGGCGCGCATGCCCGGCGTCCTCGATCCGCGCATCCTCGGCCTCGGCGACAACACCGTCGACACCTACGTCGATTCCGGGCTGCAGTTTCCCGGCGGCAACGCGGTCAACGTCGCGGTGCTGTGCCGGCGGCTCGGGGCGCGGAGCGCCTATCTGGGTTGCCTTGGCGGCGACGAGGCGGGCGATCTGCTGCGCGACGCGCTCGCCGCCGAGGGCGTCGACGTCGCGCGATGCCGGCGCATCGACGGCGCCAATGCGCGCGCCCGCATCGCGCACAACGGCGGCGACCGCCGCTTCATCGGCTCGACGCCGGGGGTGCGCGGCCGCTACGACCTCGCCGACGCCGACTACGCCTACATCGCGCGCCACGACCTGACGCACAGCAGCATCTACAGCGAACTCGAACCCGATCTGCCGCGGATCGCCGCGGCGGCGCCGCTGCTGTCCTTCGACTTTTCGGAGCGCTGGACGCTCGACTATCTCGCCCGCACGCTGCCCTATCTCGACATCGCCTTCCTGTCCTACCCCGGCCAGCCCGACGCCGCCTGCACCGCCCTGCTCGCGGCATGTGCGGATCGCGACGTCGACGTCGCCGTGATCACGCGCGGCGCCGCCGGGGCGATCGCGCACATCGACGGCCAGCTGCTGCGCCAGGGCGTCGTGCCGACCACGGTGGTCGACACGCTCGGCGCCGGCGACGGCTTCATCGCCGGCTTCCTGATGGCGCTGCTCGCCGGCGCCGCCCCCGCCGACTGCCTGCTGCGCGGGGCCGAGAACGCGGCCCGCATCTGCACCTGGCAGGGCGCGTTCGGACACGGCCGGCCGTGGCGCGAGACGCCGTCCGGGCCGGCCCGCCCGTGACTGAATTCCGCGGCACTTTTCCGCAGCCTCCGGGGTGTTCCGTATGGCGATTCGGGAAGGCGGCGACGTAAGCTTCGCGATCACGATCGAGGACTGATTTCATGGCGTGGCGTATCGGCGTCGACTCCGGCGGAACCTTCACCGACGTTTGCCTGTTCGACGACGCGAGCGGTCGGGTCGAGGTGTGGAAAGTACCGTCGACGCCCGACGATCCGTCGCGCGGCATCGCCCAGGGCGTCGAGGAAGGCGTGCAGCGCGTCGGCGCCAAACCCGCCGACGTCGCCTATTTCGGCCACGGCACCACCGTCGCGACCAACGCGCTGATCCAGCATCGCGGCGTGCCGACCGGACTGATCACCACCGCGGGCTTCCGCGACCTGCTCGAGATCGGCCGCCAGAAGCGCCCCGATCTCTACGACATCCAGGCCGACAAGCCGCCGGTGCTGGTCGCGCGCGACCTCCGCCTCGAAGTGCCGGAGCGCGTGCACCATGACGGCCGGGTCGAGACGGCCGTCGACGAGCAGGCGCTGCGCGAGGCCGCGCGCGCGCTCAAGAAGGCCGGCGTCAAGGCGGTGGCGGTGAGCTTCCTCTACGGCTTCGTCCGCCCCGAGCACGAGCAGATCGCGCGCCGCATCCTCGCCGAGGAGTTCCCCGAGGCGTTCGTGTGCACCAGCCACGAGGTGGCGCCGGAGTTCCGCGAGTACGAACGCATGTCGACCGCGGTCGTGAACGCCTATCTGGGGCCGGTGATGCAGGGCTACATCCGCCGCCTCGCCGAGCGGCTGGCGGCGCTCGGCCTCAAGGCGACGCCGCATCTCACCCAGTCCAACGGCGGCGTCATCGGCTTCGAGCAGGCCGCGCGCCTGCCCGTGCGCACGGTGCTGTCGGGCCCGTCGACCGGCGTGGTCGCGGCACAGGCGGTCGGCAAGATGGCCGGCATGGACGACCTGATCACCTTCGACATGGGCGGGACGAGCACCGACGTCGCCCTGCTCCAGGGCGGCGCGTGCCGCATGGCGAGCGAGGCGGTCGTCCACGGCTATCCGATCAAGGCGCCGATGCTCGACATCCACACCGTCGGCGCCGGCGGCGGCTCGATCGCCTACGTCGATTCGGGCGGCCTGATGAAGGTCGGCCCGCGCAGCGCCGGCGCCGCCCCCGGCCCGGTCTGCTACGACAAGGGCAACGACGAGCCGACGGTGACCGACGCGAACGTCGTGCTGCAGACCCTCAATCCCGAATACCTGCTCGGCGGGCGCATGAAGGTGCGCCAGGACCTCGCCAAGGCGGCGATCCGCCGCCTCGCCGACAAGCTCGGCATGGAGCTGATGGCGACCGCGCAGGGCATCATCTCGGTCGTCACCGCCAACATGGTGCGCGCGATCCGCGTGATCTCCGTGCAGCGCGGCCACGATCCGCGCGACTACGCGCTGGTCG
Organism: Alphaproteobacteria bacterium; assembly: GCA_016793045.1. Taxonomy (GTDB): domain Bacteria; phylum Pseudomonadota; class Alphaproteobacteria; order CACIAM-22H2; family CACIAM-22H2; genus JAEUKZ01. Next base: position 2,661 of record JAEUKZ010000393.1, on the reverse strand, counting down.
CGTTCGGCGGCGCCGGGCCGCTGCATGCCGCCTATCTCGCGCGCGAGCTCGAAATGAAGCGCGTGCTGGTGCCGCGCACGCCGGGCATCCTCTGCGCGATGGGCCTGCTGCTCACCGACCTGCGCGCCGACTTCGCCACCTCGAAGCCGCAGGTGCTGACCAAGAAGAGCCTCGCCGACGTCGCCGAATCCTTCGACGCGCTGCTCGGCCAGGCGCGCGCGTGGTTCGCGGAGGAAGGCATCGCGCCGGCGGCGCAGCGCACCACCCGCACCGTCGACATGCGCTACGCCGGGCAGAACTACGAACTGCCGGTGCCGGTGCCCGAAGGTCCGATCACGCTGGCGACGCTCGAGGCGCTCGCCGAAGGCTTCGCCACGGCGCACAAGCGCATGTACGGCTTCGCGGCGAAGGACGATCCGGTCCAGCTCATCACCTTCCGCGTCGAGGCCGCCGGCCTCGTCAACAAGGCGACGTTCCAGCCGCGCCCCGAAGGCAAGGCCGACGCCTCCGCCGCCATCGTCGGCCGCCGCCAGGTCTGGCTGCCGGGCGGCGACGGCTACGTCGACTGCCCGATCTACGATCGCGCCAGGCTCGACGCCGGCCACCGCATCCCCGGCCCGGCCATCGTCGAGCAGATGGACGCGACCACCGTCATCCCGCCCGGCATGACCGGCCGGGTGGAGCCGTACCTGAACCTGATCCTGGAGGCGTCATGAGCCCCGTAAAGATCGAAGCGCCCACCCTCGCGCCCGCGCCCGCATCGCAGGTCGACCCGATCACCGTCGAAGTGATCGGCAGCGCGCTCGCCTCGATCGTCGAGGAGATGGGCGAGGCGCTGGTGCGCGCCAGCCACTCGACCAACATCAAGGAGCGGCGCGACTGCTCGACCGCGCTGCTCGACGTCGCCGGCCGGACGCTCTGCCAGGCCGAGCACATCCCGATGCATCTCGGCTCGTTCCTCGAGATGATCCCCAACATCGTCAAGCGCTTCCCGCTCGAGGAGATGAAGCCGGGCGACGTCTTCATCGGCAACGACGCCTACGAGGGCGGCGGCACCCACCTGCCCGACATCGTGCTGGCCGAGCCGGTCTTCGTCGACGGCAAGATCACCGCCTGGGCGATCAACACCGCGCACCACGCCGACTTCGCCGACCGCGGCCACGCGCACATCTACCAGGAGGGGCTGCGCATCCCGCCGGTGCGGCTCTATCGCGCCGGCGAGCTGCAGAACGACGTGCAGGAGCTGATCCTGCTCAACTGCCAGGTTCCGCGCGAGCGCGTCTCCGACCTGCGCGCGCAGATGGCGGCCAACCGGCTCGGCGTCGAGCGCCTCACCGCGCTGTGCGGCAAGTACAGCCGCGCCACCGTGCTCGCCGCCGGCAGCGCGCTGCAGGACTATGCCGAGCGCAAGATGCGCGCCGGCATCGCCGCGATTCCCGACGGCACCTATCGCGCCACCGACCGCTTCGACAATCCCGAGATCGACGGCGAGATGGAGTTCACCTGCGAAATCACCGTCGCCGGCGACGAGATGAAGCTCCACTTCGACGGGCCCGACCAGGTGCGCGCGGGCATCAACATGGTCTACACCGCGCTGCTTTCGACGGTGTACTACGCGGTCAAGACCGTGGTCGACCCGACCATCCTGCCCAATGCCGGCCTCGCGCGGCCGCTCACCATCACCGCGCGCAAGGGCAGCGTGCTCAACTGCGAGCATCCCGCCGCGGTCAACGGGCGGCTCGTCGCCTGCCAGCGCGTCGTCGACATGATCCACCACGCGCTCGCCGCGACGGTGCCGGAGCGCGTGATGGCTGCCGCCAACGGCGCCTGCGCCTCGGCGACCTTCATCGGCAAGAAGCCCGACGGCAGCCTGTGGGTCTATCTCGAGACGATCGGCGGCGGCTCGGGCGCACGCGCGACCAAGGACGGGCTCGACGGCGTCCACGTCCACATGACCAACACCTCCAACCTGCCGGTCGAGGCGCTGGAGATGGAGTATCCGCTGACGCTGCTGCGCTACGAGCTGGTCGACGGCTCGGGCGGGCCGGGCAAGCAGCGCGGCGGCATGGGCCTGCGCCGCGTCTACCGCGCCGAGGGCGAATGCCGCGTGCGCGTCGACGGCTCGCGGCTGCGCTCGGCGCCGTGGGGCCTCGACGGCGGCCTTGCCGGCGGCAAGGGCGGCTTCGCCTATGGCGACGGCGTGACGCCGTTCGACCACGGCTCGGGCCATCTGCTGCCCGGCCAGATCCTGGAGATCATCACGCCGGGCGCGGGCGGCTACGGCAGGCCGGCGGAGCGCCCGCGCGAGCAGGTCGCCCGCGACATCGCCGAAGGCCGCATCGACAAGGCGACCGCGGCGCGCGTCTACGGAGGGTAGGCGCGCGGTCGCAGCCGAGACGCGCGCCTCACGCCACCAGATGGCACGCGACGTTCGCGCCTGACGACTTCGGCTCCAGCTTCGGCACCTCGCGGCGGCAGATTTCGGTCGCGATCGGGCAGCGGGTGTGGAAGGGGCAGCCGGGCGGCGGCTTGGCCGGGCTCGGCATCTCGCCGGTGAGGATGATGCGCTTGCGCGCGCGCTGCACCGGCGGGTCGGGCAGCGGGATCGCGCTGATCAGCGCCTGCGTGTAGGGATGCAGGGGCTTCGCGAACAGCGCGTCG
>JAEUKZ010000337.1 GCA_016793045.1 Alphaproteobacteria bacterium | reverse complement strand
ATGATCACCGACATCGCCTGGACGACGGTGTTCACGCTCGGCCTCGTGCTCCACATCCAGCGCACCATGCCCGGCGACATCGGCGCCTACGGCGCGGTGCTCGCGGCCTACGGGGTCGGCAATCTCGGCATGAACGTGCTGATCGCCAGCATGCGGGTGCGCCGCTTCGGCCTGGTGATGTTCGGCGGGCGGCTGTGCTACGGCCTCGGCATCGTCGGCATGGGCCTCGCCCCCGACCTCACGCTGATGATGGCGGCGGCCTTCTTCTCCTCCTTCGGCGGGCCGATGAACGATGTGCCGTTCCTCACCCTCATGCAGCGCGACTTCCCGCCCTCGCAGCACGGCCAGGTCTATTCGATGCGGATCTTCGCCGACAGCCTGGGCCTGCTGGTGGGCGCGGTGATCTCGTCGGAGCTGCTCGCGGTGGTGCCGGTGCAGGACGCCATCGTGATGTCGGGCGTGTTCGCGACGGCGGTGGCGCTGGTGGCCCTGTGGCGGTTCAGGGCGGCGTGAGGCGGGGCCGCGCGCTAGTCCCGGAACGGCCGTCGGCGCAGATCGGCCAGCGCGCGCGGGGCGGCGGCGCGGACCTCGGCGGCGTTCATCCCCGGGCGCAGCGCGGGGTGGTAGAGCAGCCGCAGCATCAGGATGTCCTTGGCCGTCAGCTCGACGTAGCGCGAGCGGTCGTTGAAGATCGAGGGCGCCACCGCGTCGTCGTCGTTGGGCAGGCCGAGCGCCTGGCTGAGTTCCTCGACGATGCACTGGCGCACCACGCGCGGGCCCTGGTCGAGCGGGATGAAGGCGACCGCCGCGACCACCGCGAACTCGCGCGTCACCCGCATGTTGGCGAGGCAGATCGCGTTGAGCGCGCCGGATTCGATGCGGTCCATGTGGGTGCGGAAGCGCGCCTCGTCGCTGAACAGCCGGCGATAGGTCGCGGCATAGGGCGCGATCGCCGCCGCCGTGAGCGTCGGCACGAACACCGCGAGCACGTCGACCTCGCCGCCGCGGCGCAGCTCGATCGGATGGCCGGTGATGCGCGACAGGCGGCGGACATGCGCGGCGAAGGCATCCGCCCACTCCTCCGGCCGCGCGCCGGTCGCGGAGACGCGGATCGGCCGCGTCCAGCGCACCAGGCGGCCGGCATTGGTCTGCTCGTCGGGAAATTCGCGGCCGAGCGCGATGGTGATGAAGTCGTCGACGAGCCGCGGATCGGCCCACGCCGCCGCCGGCTGGGCGCGCGCGGGCGAAATCGCGCCCAGCAGCAGGGCGAGGATCAGCAGAACGACCGGCATGGGCGGCGATCCTGGCCGGCCAGGGATGAGCAAAGCCTTAACCGGCGCTCAGGCGACCGCGTCCGCGCTCGCGCGGGCGATGCCGTTGGCCTGGAAGCTCGCCCAGGTCGCCTTGAGCGAGCCCGCGAGGTCGATGGCGCGGCAGGCATCCTCGATCACCGTCGTCTCGAAGCCGTGGCCGCGCGCGTCCTCGGCGGTGTAGCGCACGCAGTAGTCGGTCGCGAGGCCGCAGACATAGACGTGGCGGAAGCCGCGCTCGCGCAGATACCCGCACAGCCCGGTCGGCGTGCGGCGGTCGTTCTCGAAGAACGCCGAGTAGGAATCGATCGTCGGGTGGAAGCCCTTGCGCACGACGAGTTCGGCGCGCGGCACGTCGAGGGCGGCGTGGAACGCAGCGCCGGGCGTGTTCTGCACGCAGTGATCGGGCCACAGCACCTGCGTGCCGTAGGCGAGCTCGATCGCGTCGAACGGCTTCCGGCCGGGATGCGCCGAGGCGAACGAGGTATGGCCTTTCGTGTGCCAGTCCTGCGTCAGCACGACATGCGCGAAACGCCGCGCCAGCCTGTTGATGACCGGCACGACCGCGTCGCCATCGGGCACGGCGAGCGCGCCGCCCGGGCAGAAATCGTTCTGCACGTCGACGACGATGAGGATGTCTGACTCGGTGGTCATGCCGTCGATCTCCCCCTCCCCCGCTCGCGCGGGGGAGGGGAAGGACGAACTACTCCGCCGCCACCGACGGCAGGCCGGCGAGCGCCATCGCGAGTTCGGCTTCGTCGTAGTCGAGGTCCTTCAGCTTGCCGCCGAAGTAGTCGATATAGGCCTGCATGTCGAAATGGCCGTGGCCGCACAGGTTGAACAGGATCACCTTCGCCTTGCCCTCGGCCTTGGCCTTCAGCGCCTCCTCGATCGCGCCCTTGACCGCGTGGTTGGCCTCGGGGGCCGGCAGGATGCCTTCGGCGCGGGCGAACATGACGCCCGCCGCAAACACCTCGGTCTGCTTGTAGGCGACGGCTTCGAGCAGGCCGAGCTCCTTGAGGAAGCTCACCTGCGGCGCCATGCCGTGATAGCGCAGGCCGCCGGCGTGGAAGCCCGGCGGCACGAAGGTCGAGCCGAGCGTGTGCATCTTCACGAGCGGCGTCAGGTGGCCGGTGTCGCCGAAATCGTAGGCGTACTTGCCGCGGGTCAGGCTCGGGCACGCCGCCGGCTCGACCGCGACGATGCGGCGCGTGCGCCCGCCGCGCAGCTGCTGGCCGAGGAACGGGAAGGCGATGCCCGCGAAGTTGCTGCCGCCGCCGGTGCAGCCGACGATGATGTCGGGATCGTCGCCGGACTGCTCGAGCTGCTTCATCGTCTCGAGGCCGATGATGCTCTGGTGCATCAGCACGTGGTTGAGCACCGAGCCGAGCGCGTACTTGGTGTCGTCGCGCTGCGCGGCCATTTCGACCGCCTCGGAGATCGCGATGCCGAGGCTGCCGGTCGAGTTCGGGTTCTGCGCCAGCACCGCGCGGCCGGACTGCGTCTCCTCCGACGGGCTGGCGACGCAGCGCGCGCCGTAGGTCTCCATCAGCGCCCGGCGATAGGGCTTCTGGTTGTAGCTGACCTTGACCATGTAGACGTCGACCTGGATGCCGAACAGCGCGCCCGCGAAGGCGAGCGAGGAGCCCCACTGGCCGGCGCCGGTCTCGGTCGTGATGCGCTTGACGCCTTCCTGCTTGTTGTAGAAGGCCTGCGGCACCGCGGTGTTGGGCTTGTGCGAGCCGGCGGGGCTGACGCCCTCGTACTTGTAGTAGATGCGCGCCGGGGTATCGAGCGCGCGCTCCAGGCGGCGGGCGCGATAGAGCGGCGACGGCCGCCACTGGCGGTAGATGTCGCGCACCGGCTCGGGGATCGCGATCTCGCGCTCGGTCGCGACCTCCTGCTTGATGATCTCCATCGGGAAGAGCGGCGCCAGATCGGCCGGGCCGACCGGCTTGCCGGTTCCGGGATGCAGCACCGGCGGCATCGGCCGCGGCAGGTCGGCCATGATGTTGTACCAGACCTTCGGCATGTCCGCTTCGGAGAGCACGTATTTGACGGTATCGGACATCTCGGCGCCTTCCCTGTTGTGTTGATTTGCGCCGCGCAATGCGGGCGCGGCCGGAACGCAGACTTTAGTCAGCGCGGAAGCGGGTGACAATCGCCGGGCGTCGGACGACGCACGTGCGGGGGCCGGCCTTCCGGACGGCACGGCCCTTCGATCGGCTCAAGCGGGCGGCCCTCACGACGGAGGGCCGAACCCCGCGCTCACCCCGCCGGTTCGACCTGGAGGCCGACGAAGCGCTGTTCGCCCTGGCGTTCGATCATCACCAGGATCGAACGACGGTTCTGCGCCCGCGCCTGCTGGATCTTGGCGGCGACCTGCTGCGGCGTCGTCACCTCTTCCTGGCCGACCTCGACGATGACGTCGCCGGCGCGCAGGCCTCGCTCGGCCGCCGAACTGCCTTCCTGCACGCGCGTGATCAGCACGCCGCGGATGCGCTCGCCGATTTCGAAGCGCTGGCGCAGCTCGGGCGTCAGCACGTTCAGACTCATGCCCAGCGCCTCGAGCGGCGGCGGCGCGGGCGGCGTGCGCTCGCGCGGCGGCTGCTGCGGCTGGGCGCCGCCGGCCTGGTCCTGGTCGTCGGGCAGCTCGCCCACGCGCACGTCGAGCGTGACCTCGCGGCCGCGCCGCCACACCACCACCGGCACGGTCTTGTCGACCGGGGTCTCGGCGACCAGCCGCGGCAGGCGGCGCATGTCGGTGACCTCGCGGCCGTCGAAACGCAGCACGACGTCGCCGGGCTGGATCTGGCCGGCCTCGGCGGGGCCGCGCTCGGTCACGCGCGCGACCAGCGCGCCGCGCGGCCGGTCGAGGCCGAGGCTTTCGGCGATCTCCTCGTTGACGGTCTGGATGTTGACCCCCAGCCAGCCGCGGCGCACGCGCCCGTGCTCGCGCAGCTGTGCGATCACCGGCTGGGCGAGCGCCGAGGGGATCGCGAAGCCGATGCCGACCGAGGTGCCGGTGGGCGAATAGATCGCGGTGTTGATGCCGACGACCTCGCCCTGGAGGCTGAACATCGGGCCGCCCGAATTGCCGCGATTGATCGCCGCGTCGGTCTGCAGGAAGTCGTCGTAGGGGCCGGCGTTGATGTCGCGCGCGCGCGCCGAAATGATGCCCTGGGTGACCGTGCCGCCGAGGCCGAACGGATTGCCGATCGCCAGCACCCAGTCGCCGACGCGCATCGCGTCCGAATTGCCCCAGCCGACCGCGGTCAGCGGCCGCGTCGTCTGGACGCGCAGCAGGGCGAGATCGGTGCGGGCGTCGCGGCCGACCACGCGCGCGCTGAGCTGCGTGTTGTCGTGCAGGATGACGCGGATCTCGTCCGCCTCGGCGATGACGTGGTTGTTGGTGACGACGTAGCCGGCGGCATCGATGATGAAGCCGGAGCCGAGCGACTGCTGGCGGCGCGGCGCGCCGTCGGGCCGGCCCTGGCGGTCGAAGAAGTCGCGGAAGAACTCCTCGAACGGCGAGCCGGGCGGGAATTGCGGCACGTCGGGGCCGCGGCGGCGCTCGCCGGGAGGGGCGCCGGGCGGGGTCGGCTGGCGTTCCTGCCGTACGACCTGCGTCGTCGAGATGTTGACGACCGCGGGCAGCAGCCGTTCGGCGAGGTCGGCGAAGCTGTTGGGCGCGCCGTTCGACGGGCGCAGCTGCGCCTGGGCGGGCGACGCGAACGCGCCGACCAGATGCGAGACGACGACCGCCGCTGCGACCGCCCCCACCGCCAGGCGGCGCAGCCGGCCGGGCGCAGCGCGGAACTCGATCATGCTATCTCCTTGGCACGGCGCCGGGCGCCTGTCCGGAGGGGTGTAATCCAACCGCCCCCCCGGCCGCAAGCGCCCGGCCCCGACGCCGCTACTGCGAGGCCGGCGCTGGCGCTGGGGCGGCCGGAGCCGCCGGTGCGGCCGGCGCAGCACCGGGACGCGGCGCCGTTTCCGGAGCGCCGCGCATGTCGCGGAAATAGCGGAAGAAGTCGCTGTCCGGCGTCAGCACCATGGTCGTTCCGCCGCCGCCGTCGAGCGCCGAGCGATAGGCCTGCAGCGAGCGCCAGAAGGCGTAGAACTGCGGGTCGCGGTTGAACGCCTCCGCATAGATGCGCGTCGCCTCGCCGTCGCCCTGGCCGCGCGCGACCGCCGACTGGCGGGTCGCCTCGGCCACCAGAACGATGCGGTCGCGGTCGGCTTCGGCGCGGATCCGCTGCGAGATTTCCGCGCCCTCGGCGCGCTCCTGCGCCGCCTCGCGCTGGCGCTCCGAGACCATGCGCTGGAAGATCGCCGGCGCGTTGGCATCGGGGACGTCGGTGCGCGTCACCCGCACGTCGACGATCTCGACGCCGAAGCGCCGCGTCTCGGCGCGCACCGCCTCGGTCACCCGTTGGTTGAAGTCCAGCCGCTGCGGCGTGAGCATCGCCGCGAACTGCATCTGGGCGAGCGCGCCGCGCAGGATGTTGCCGCTGATCGCGTCGAGCCGCAGCTCGAAGTTCTCCACCGTCTGCCACTGGCGCAGGAAGGTCAGCGGATCGACGATGCGGTAGACGACGTAAGCATCGGCGAGCATGCGCTTCTGATCCTGCATCGTCACTTCCTGATGCTGGATGTCGCGCATCAGTTCGCGCCGATCGAAGGTGACGACGTTGTCGACGAACGGCATCTTCCAGTTGAGGCCGGGATCGCGGATGACGCGCTGCGGATCGCCGAAGCGCAGCACCACCGCCTGGCGGTCCTGCCGGACCGTGAACGCCGCGTTGTAGAGGATCGTCATGCCGGCGAGCGCGGCGATGCCGAGGATCGCGAGGGTGCGATTCATGGGCGGCCTCCCGTGCTGCCGACATTCGCAGGCTGGCCGGGGACTGCGGGCGCGCCGCTGGCGGGGCGCCGCAGTTCGGACAGCGGCAGGTACGGTACGACGCCCTGTCCGCCGCCGGTCTGATCCATGATCACCTTGTTCGCATTGCGCAGGATCTGCTCCATCGTCTCGAGATAGAGGCGCTGCATCGTCACATCAGGCGCCAGGCGATAGGATTCGTACAGCGCGAGGAAGCGGTTCGCCTCGCCGCGCGCCTCGGCGATGACACGCTGGCGATAGGCCTCGGCCTCGAAGATCAGCGCCTGCGCTTCGCCGCGCGCACGCGGCACGACGTTGTTGCGATAGGCCTCGGCTTCGTTGCGCGCCTGCTCGCGGTTGGCCTTCGCGGCCTGGACGTCGCGGAACGCGCCGATGACCTGCTGCGGCGGCTCGACCGACTGAAGCTGGATGTCGGTGATGGCGATTCCGGCCTGGTAGCCGTCGAGCACGCGCTGGGTCAGCTGCTGCACTTCCTCGGCGATCTGCGCGCGGCCCTCGGTGAGTGCGCGCTGCGCGGTCGTCTGGCTCACGACCTGGCGCATCGCGCTGTCGGTCGCGTAGCGGATCAGCGTTTCCTGGCTGCGAATGTTGAAGGTGAACAGCGCCGGATCGGCGATCCGCCACTGGATGTTGTACTGCATCTCGATGATGTTTTCGTCGTTGGTGAGCATCGAGACGCTGGCGTTCTGCGGCCCGCCGCGCGTGCCGCGCATGTCGCCGGCGCCGCGCGAGGGCACCGCGATGTTGTTGGGCCGCGCGATATTGACCTTGGTCACCGATTCGATCGGCGCGGGAATGTGCCAGTTGAGGCCGGGCTCGGTGCGGTTGACGTAGACGCCGAAGCGCGTGACGAGACCCACCTCGCCCGCATCGACCCGGTAGAAGCCGCTCGCCAGCCACAGCGCCAGCGCGGCCACGACGATCACGCCGACCATCAGGGTCGAATTGCCGCCGCCGCCCGGCATGAAGCGCTTCATGCGCTCCTGGCTCTTGCGCAGCAGTTCCTCGATGTTGGGCGGCTGCTGCCCGAAGCCGCCACCCCCACCGGGCCGGCCCCACGGATTCTTTCCGCCGCCTTCGCCTCCGCCTCCGCCGCCCCCGCCGCTACCGCCGCCCCAGGGACCGCCCCCACCTTGATTCCACGGCATATCAGCCTCTTGCTCGTCACAAAATCCGCCCGGGCGGCTACGCTAGGTCGAGCGCCCGCTTTGACAACACCACGCCCGACCCTATATCTCGGGAGCCGTCCGATCCAGCCCCGCGCGGTGAAGTGTCATATTGGCTCGAACCGCTGGAATTCAAGGAAAAACCCCCGTGGCCGCCGAAGCCCCGCCTGCCAGCGCCCCCACCAGCGCCCAGATTCTTGCCGCCCTCGCGCGCGTCATCGACCCCGAACGCGGCCAGGATATCGTCAGCCTGGGCATGGTTCAGGGCCTTGCGGCGAAGGACGGCCACGTCGCCTTCTCGATCGAGGTCGACGCCGCGCGCGGCGCCAAGCTCGAGCCGCTGCGCCGCGAAGCCGAGAAGGCGGTCGACGCACTGCCGGGTGTGCTGTCGGTGACGGCGGTGCTGACCGCGGAGAAGGCCGGCGCCGCGCCGCGCCAGACCGGCGGCCACGGCCACGCGCACGGCCACAGCCATAGCCCCGCGGGCGGCGCGCAGGCGGCGGGCGCCAAGGCGTTGATCCCCGGCGTGCGCGCGATCATCGCGGTCGCCTCCGGCAAGGGCGGCGTGGGCAAGTCGACCACCGCGGTCAATCTCGCGCTCGCGCTCAAGGCCAAGGGGCTCAAGGTCGGGCTGCTCGATGCCGACATCTACGGTCCGTCGCAGCCGCGCATGATGGGGATCACCGGTCGGCCGAAGTCGCTCGACGGCAAGATCATGCAGCCGATGGAGAATTACGGCATCAAGTGCATGTCGATCGGCTTCCTGCTGCCCGAGGAGCAGCCGATCATCTGGCGCGGGCCGATGGTGATGGGCGCCCTCGAGCAGATGATGCGCGACGTCGCCTGGGGCGAGCTCGACGTCATGGTGGTCGACCTGCCGCCGGGCACCGGCGACGCGCAGCTCACCATGGCGCAGCGCGTGCCGCTCGCCGGCGCGGTCATCGTCTCGACGCCGCAGGACATAGCGCTGCTCGACGCGCGCAAGGGCCTCAACATGTTCCGCAAGGTCGACGTGCCGGTGCTCGGCATCGTCGAGAACATGAGCTATTTCAGCTGCCCGAACTGCGGCCACCGCACCGACATCTTCGCCCATGGCGGCGCGCGCCGCGAGGCGGAGAAGCTCGGCGTGCCGTTCCTCGGCGAGATCCCGCTCGACATCGCGATCCGCGAGACCTCCGACGGCGGCCGCCCGATCGTGGTGAGCGATCCCGCGAGCCCGCATTCGCAGGCCTATCGCGCGATCGCCGACGCGGTGTGGGGGCAGATCGAAGGCAAGCTCAAGAGCGCCGAGCGCGCCGCGCCGCGGATCGTCATCCGGTAGGCTACTGAAGGCCGGCGGCCAGCAGGTCGCGCTTCAAGGCCTCCTGCGTCGCGGCGTCGAGCATCGCATGCCGGCGCGCCCACCGGTTGATGCGGAACAGCGGGTCGATCTGCATCACCTTGCGCGCCGCCTCGACGGCGCCGTCGCGATCGCCGAGCCGCATGCGGACGATCGTCAGGCCGGCATACGCATTGACGAAGTTCGCATCGTGGCGGAGCGCGGTCTCGTAGATGCGCGCGGCCTCGATGTTGCGCCCGAGCAGGGTGAGCGCATTGGCCATGTTGGTCGCGAGCCAGACCGAATAGAGCGGGCTCAACTCCATCGCGCGCTGGTACCACTCGATCGCCTCGGCGTGCCGCCCGAGCATCCGATAGAGCGCACCGAGATAGCCGGCCATCTCCGAATTCTGCGGCGCGAGGCCGACGGCGACGTGCGCCGCGTCGAGCGCTTCGCCGGGCCGCCCCTGCAGGGCGAGGATGAAGCCGCGCAGCGCGTGGAGGTCGGGGAAATTCGGATCGAGCGCGGCCGCGCGCCCTTCGCATTCCGCCGCCCTGGCGAGCAGGGCCGCGTCGTCGTCCGACCAGCCGAAGCGGACCTGGTCGACGTAGCAGAACCCCATGGCCACCAGCGGCGCGATGTAGTGCGGGTCGTGCCGCAGCGCCTGGGCGTAAAGCTCGATCGCCTGTTCGTGGCATTCGCGGCGCGAGCGCCGCTCGAGATCGTGGCCGCGCTGGAAGCATTCCCACGCGCGGACCGAGCGCGTGCCGCTGTGCCAGAGCCGCGCCTGCTCGCCCTCGGTCAGCCGCACCTGGAGCGCCGCGACGACGTTGCGGGCGATCTCTTCCTGCGCGTCGAACGTGTCGTCCGGGTCGTAGTCGAAGCGGTCGGCCCAGATCGTCTCGGCCGACTGAAGGCGAACGAGCTTTGCGGTCACCCGAAGCCGGCTCCCCAGCCGGACCGTGCCCGAAAGCGCGAAGGCTTCCTGCGGCGGCTCGCGCTCGCTCCCCTCGATCATGACGACCGCGCCTGACAGCGTCCCGAGGATCGCGACGAGTTCCTGCGTCATCCCTTCCGCGAAGAGCGTCGCATCCGCGCCTTCGCTCAGCGCGCGAAAGGACACGATCTGGATCGAGACGCGGTTGCGCGCATCGGCGGACGCGGCGCCGGCAGCGCCTTCGCGCGCGCCGCGCGCCGGATCGTCGCCGTCCATCCGCTCGTCGACGACGGCGTAGACGCGCACCTGCTCTTCGAAGTTCTTCAGCCGCACGATCCCGAGCGGGCGGAAGGCGATGCCCGGGCGGTCCTGGAGCGCATCGTAGACCGCGCCGGCGACCAGGATCTGATCGGGCTGGGCCATCTGCTGCACCCGCGCCGCGATGTTGACCGGGGTGCCGAGAAGATCGCTGGACGTCTCGATCACCTCGCCGAAGCCGATGCCGAGCCGGAACGCCAGCCTGTCGCGTTCGCTCAACGCCGCGTTGCGGTGGCGCAGCGCCGTGACGAAGCGGCGCGCCGCGCCGACCGCGTCGCCGGCATCGTCGAAGCTGGCGAGGATGAAGTCGCCCGGCGAGGACGCGATGCGACCGCGATTCTCCGACACCGCCGAGGCCATCAGGCCGCGGCACGCGACGAGCGCGTCGTACGTGCGGTCTTCGTCGCGCTCCATCCGCCGGCTGAACGACACCACGTCCGCCGCGAGCACCGCCAGAACCCGGCGCTCGATCGGAACGCGCTCGCCCGACCGGTTGTCGGTCATGGTCGGCCCGCCCCGATGGCCGTCACGAAGCCGCGCGGACGCGGATCAATCCGCGCAGCCGCAGATGGTGATGACGCCGATGAGTTCGGGGTTCGGCACGAACTCGGCCGGATCGGCGGGATAGTGCGGCACGACGACATGCCGCACCGTCTTGCCGTCGCGGACCAGCTTGATCTGGACGCCGGCGGGGACGTCGAACACATCGGAGAAGTACCCGTTCGCATTTTTCTTGATCCGTCCGAACTCGCGGTTGTTCATCCGCGCGAGCGCGATCACCTTTTCCCCCACGGCCTTGAGCGACGACTTCGATTTGACCTGAAAGCGTGCCATGACCACCCCCGACGATTGCGGTTGTTCGAAGCGGTGAGGATACTACAGGATCGGCGACGTCGCATCGCCGAGGAGCGATCGTGTCCGACGACCCACCGCCGGCATCCCAGGCATGGCCGAACGGCATCGCCGCGCTCCGCGCGCCCGGTGCCGATTCCCCGTTTCGCGAGCGCCTGCTGCGCGCCGCAAGATCGGTCGTGCTCTGGCTGCACGACGTGCCGCTGCCGCCGCACGCCCCGTTCCGCGCCTGCGTGGCCGGCGTGGCGCTGCCGGAGCCGGCGCTGGGGCCGCGCAGCGGCCTGCGCCAGCGCGTCGTGTCCGGCTGCGGGGCCGACCTGCAGGAAGCGGCGTTCCGCACGGCCGCCGAGGCCGTGGAGCGATATTGCGCGAGCTTTCGCGGCCAGCCTGCGGACCGGCGCGCTTCGCCGGAGGCGATGGGCGGCGACGGCACCGCGCCCGCCGATCTGCTGCTGATCAGCGAGCGCCAGTACGACCAGCGGCTGCTGTGGAACCTGCGACACCCCGGGCGGCACCAGATTCCGCCGCGCGTCGACGTCGCCGCTGCGGTCGATTGGCTGCTGCCCGCGCCAAGGCTGAGCACCGCAGCCTTGTACGCCCCCGCCAGCATGGTCCTCCTCGGACATCCGGAGCGCGACCGCCACGGATGGCCGGGGGCGACGAGCGCGGGCGCGGCGCTCGGGCGCTCGCCTGCCGACGCCGCCCGGCGTGCGCTGTGCGAACTCGTCGAACGCGACGCGACGGCGCGATGGTGGTACGGCCACGAGCGCCCCGCCGCGGCCGCATTTGCACCGTCGCCGTGGCTGCGCGCGGTCGTCGCGTGGCTCGCGCAGGCCGGGCGCCGCGCCATCTTTCTCCAACTCGCGACCGACTTCGCCGTGCCCGTCGTCGCCTGCCTGACCGACGACGGGCGGGGCAAGCGGCCGATCATCGGAACGGCGGCGGGCGCGACCCTGGCGGCGGCGGCGGACGCGGCACTGCGCGAGCAGCTTCTCTTCGCGATCAACCTCGCCGAGATCGAACGCCGCATCGCCGGAGGCGGCGGGTCATCGGTCGATCCCGACGCCGCTTCGCTCCATGCCTGGCACCACGCGTACCGTCTGCACGA
>JAEUKZ010000333.1 GCA_016793045.1 Alphaproteobacteria bacterium | reverse complement strand
GATGCGCGGCTCGTCGCCGGCTCGGCGCTGTTCGGTATCGGCTGGGGGCTGGCGGGGTACTGCCCGGGGCCGGCGCTCGCCGGGCTCGCCTTCGGCCGCGGCGAGACGTTCGTCTTCGTCGCCGCGATGATCGCCGGCATGATGCTCTACCGGATCGCGGTGGAACGCCAGCCGGCACGGCCCGCGCGATAGATCGGCGCGCCATCGCGGCGGCGAATTGACTTGCCCGGCGCTGCGCGTAGGATCGCGCTCGTGCGCCGTTCGACTCTCCTCCGCTGTTCGCCGCTGATCGTCGCGCTCTACGCGCTGGCGGCGATCACGCTGGGCTTCGCCCATCGCGGCGCGCTGCCGGTCAATCCGCTCGCGGCCTTCGCCGCTCCCGACGGCACGCCCGCGGTCATTTGCGCCACTGATGCGCCGGATCAGCCCGGCCATCACGCCGGCACCGGCCGCGACTGCGACGCCTGCCGGCTTGCGGCGTCGCCCGGGCTTCTCCCGGCCGGCGCGCCGGCGCCGCGTACGCCTTCGGCCGTCGCGCTCGCGGCTGTCGTCGTGCCGCACGCGGCGGCGCCCACGCTGTCGATTTTCCGCGCGACCTCGCGCGGCCCGCCGGCAGGGTTCTCCATCGTCTGAACAGCCGCCGCGGCCCCGCCGCGGCTTTGCTTGATCGTCGCCCGCGCGCTCGCGCGGCCGATCGCGCGTGCCGTGCCGTCTCGCCGCAGCTTGCGCGCACCCAAAAGGACTCTGCCCATGTTCTCGCGACGTTCGTTCCTCACCGGCGCCGCCGGCCTTGCCGCCCCGGCGCTGCTCGCCGCCCGCGCACTCGCCCAGACCCGCACCGTCATCGATGCGCTCGACCGCCAGGTCGAGGTTCCGGCGGCGGTCGACCGCGTCGTCGTCATGTTCAACTACGAGGAGTTCACCGCCGTCGCCGGCCCCGCGGCCTGGGCCAAGGTCGTCGGCATCTCGCGCGCGCCGTGGGCAAGCTGGCGGCCGGCGATCTTCGCGCGCTACAGCGCGGCGATTCCCAACCTTGAGACAATGCCCGATGTCGGCCACACAGACGACGGCACGTTCAGCGCGGAAAAGGTGATCGCGCTGCGGCCCGACATCGTCTTCATGGCCGAATGGTCGTTCACCGCGCTGGCGGCCGCGCGCGCCCAGATGGCCGCGGCGGGCATTCCCGTGGTGGTGATCGACTACAACGCCCAGACGCTCGAACGCCACCTCGCCAGCACGCGCGCGCTCGGCGCGGTGATGGGCACGTCCGAGCGAGCCGAGACGCTCGCCGCGCTCTACCAGGGCGAGTTCGCGGACATCCTGCGCCGCGTCGGCGACGGCGGCGGGCGCAAGCCGAAGGTCTATTTCGAGCTTGCCCAGGCCGGCGCCGGCACCATCGGCAACAGCTATCGCGGCACGATGTGGGGCAAGGTCGCGACCACGCTCGGGGCGGAAAATCTCGCCGACGGGCGTATCCCGGGGCCGTGGGGGCCGATCGCGGCGGAAGCGGTGCTCGCCGCCAACCCCGACTTCATCTTCATGTGCGGCTCGTCGTGGGTGAATCGGCCGAACGCGGTGCGCACCGGCTACGACGTCGATGCCGAGACGACGCGGCGCGGCCTCGCCCCCTACGCCGCGCGGCCCGGCTGGGGCGGCCTTGCCGCGATCCGCAACGGCGAGATCCACGCGATCGAGCACGGGCTCGGCCGCTCACTGCTCGACTTCACGGCGATGCAGTACATCGCCAAGCGGCTGTATCCGGAGCGCTTCGCCGACGTCGACCCGATCCGCTCGCTGCGGGCTTATCACGATCGCTTCCTGCCGGTCGCGTTCAGCGGCACGTGGATGCTGCCGCTGCGGCCATGAGCGCCGCGGATCTTGTCTGGGCCGGCTACCGCCGTCGCGCCGCGCGGCGCATGGCGGTGCTGCTCGCCGCGGCGGCGGCGATCGTGGCGACGACCTTGCTGGACGTCGCCACCGGCCCGGCCTTCCTGCCGCTCGCCGCGGTCGGGCGCTCGTTGGCCCGGCTCGCCGAAGACCGCACGGTCGACGCGATCGTGTGGTCGATTCGCCTGCCGGTGGCGCTGATGGCGCTCGCGGTCGGGGCGGCGCTGGGCCTCTCGGGGGCGATCATGCAGACCATCCTCAACAACCCGCTGGCGTCGAGCTACACGCTCGGCATCTCGGCGGGGGCGGGATTCGGCGCCGCGCTGGTGATCGTTCTCGGCGCCGCGCTGCCCGTGTCCGAAGCCTATGCGGTGCCGGCGAGCGCCTTCATCTTCGCCGGCATCGCGTGCGCTGGCGTGAGCCTGATCGGCGGCGTGCGCGGCGCGACGCCGGAGATGCTGGTGCTCGCCGGCATCGCGCTGCTGTTCCTGTTCCAGGCGCTGCTGTCGCTTCTGCAATACGTCGCCTCGCCGGAGGCGCTCCAGCAGATCGTCTTCTGGCTGTTCGGCAGCCTGCAGCGCACGACCTGGCCGAAGCTCGCGATCGTCGCCGCCGTGGTGGCGCTGTGCGTGCCGGCGCTGCTGCGCGATTCCTGGCGGCTCACCGCGATGCGGCTGGGCGACGAGCGGGCGAAGGCGCTTGGCGTCGACGTCAAGTCGCTGCGCCTTCGCGCCTTCACGCTGATCTCGCTGCTCACCGGCGTGGCGGTCGCCTTCGTCGGCACGATCGGCTTCATCGGCCTGGTGGCGCCGCATGTCGCGCGGATCTTCGTCGGCGAGGACCAGCGCTTCCTGCTGCCGGCCTCGGCGGCGGCGGGCATGGCGATCCTGTCGGCCGCATCGGCGGCGAGCAAGCTGATCGTCCCCGGCGCCCTGTTCCCGATCGGCATTGTCACCGCGATGATCGGCGTGCCGTTCTTCGTCGTGCTGATCCTGCGCGCGCGGAGGGCCTATTGGTGATGCTCTCGCTCGAACGCCTGGGCGTGCGCTATGGCGGCCATGTCGCGCTGTGCGAGGTCTCGCTCGACGTCGCGCGCGGAGAGGTCGTCGCCCTCGTCGGCCCGAACGGCTCGGGGAAGTCGACGCTGATGCGCGCGGTCGCGGGCCTCGCGCGCCATGACGGCCGGATCGGCTTCGCCGGCGGGGCCCGCGTCGGCTTCATGCCGCAGGATTTCGGCTCGCGCGCGGCGCTCTCGGTGCTCGAAGTCGTGCTGCTCGGCCGGCTCCGGACGCTTGCCCTGCGCGTCGACCGCGACGACGTCGATGCCGCCGCGCTGCTGCTCGGCCGGCTCGGTATCGCCGAGCTCGCGCATCGGCTGATCGGCGAGCTGAGCGGCGGCCAGCGCCAGCTCGTCTTCCTCGCCCAGGTGCTGGCCGGCGTGCCGGCCGTGCTGCTGCTCGACGAGCCGACCAGCGCCCTCGACCTGCGCAACCAGCTCGAACTGCTCGGCCTGGTGCGCCGGCTCACCCGCGAGAAAGGCCTGGCGACGATCGTCTCGCTGCACGACCTCAACACGGCCGCGCGCTTCGCCGACCGCGTGGCCGTGCTGTGCGCCGGGCGGCTGCACGCGACGGGCGAGCCGCGGGCGGTATTCACCGCCGCCATGCTGCGCGCGGTCTACGGCGTCGAAGCCGATGTCGGTGCCGATAGCAACGGCGTGCCGGTCGTCACCGTGCAGCGCGCCTGCACGGGGCCGCAAACGGACCCGACGGCGCCGTGATCCTGCGGAAGCAGGTCGGCACGAGATCACATTCGATAGGCGGCGATCACCGTGGGCGGTCCGCCGAGGCTCGTGCGGGGCCGCAGGCCCAGGTGAAGCCGCAGATGGCCGCCGGTCTCGACCTGACCGACGACGCTCTCCAGGATGAGGGTCGGGAATGTCGCAGGTGCGACGATGATGGGGGATGAAAGCTCCAGCTCGCCGTCGTCGCGGCCCGCCGGAATCTGCGCCCGGCGCAGCAGCCATGTTTGCGCATCGCGCGGCCGATCGTCTCGGCGATCAGCATCGTGCCGTCGCCGAGCACCTGCGCGGTCACGGCCGCCGCCGGTTCGACGGGCAGAGCGAAGTCACGCCGGACCGCTTGGGCGATCACCCTGACGGTTCGCTGCCAGCGTTGAGCTGCTTCGTTGCGGCGGTTGAACTCGGTCATGGCGACCCATGTTCCGCCGGGCAGCTGTCCGACGAAGCGATGCGGCGGGGCCTCACCGCCGCCCTGCCAGCGCCTTGGTTCATAGGCCGGCAGGTCGTAGCGGCTGGGCGCCGGCATCGCGGTGACCAACGTATCGCTGGTCAGGGCCGTCGGCGGTGGCGCGTATATGAACGGCGGGTCGCGGGTGATGACCTCGCTTCCGTCGATCAGACGGGTGCCGCGGCCCGGTTGATGGGTGAACGGGGCGCCGGCGCATCACCCATCGGTGGCGGCCGCGTATTCGAAGTGCTGCCATCGCGGCTGGCCGGCGGGCGCTTTGGGCAGCAGCAGCACGGTCGAGATGTCATGGCGCGACACGATCACCGTCGACGGGTCGGGCCCGGCCGAAATCGCGCCGCCCGGCCCCACCAGGGCGAAGGCGGCCGGATCGCTCAGGCCGGCCGGTGACGGCAGGGGCGGCAGCCGGCGGACAGAGAATGCGTCGACATCCGTGCGCGCCGGCGGTTCCGGCATCGCGCCGCGCATCATCGGTGGACATGTCGGCCTCGCGGCGATCACGTAGGCCGGGAGCCAGACCGGCGCAGTAGCCACGAACACGACGCCGTGGACGCCTTCCGCGACCTCACGCGCGACGTCGCCGGCCCCGCGAAGAAATGCGCAGCCGGACAAAAGAAAAAGCCCGGCAGCGGCGATCGCCACTGCCGGGCGGGGACTAGGCATCGCGCAGGCTCAGCGCGACGTGATGCGGCCGTCGAGTTGCACGCGCAGCGGCGAGTGTCCGTTGATGTAGGCCGCGACCACATCCTCCAGCGGCTCGCCGTAGTCGTAGGGATCGATGGCGCGGTCGCGCATCGCGCTGTAGCCGTCGCCGCCCTGGCGCACGAAGTTGTTGGTGGCGACGGTGTAGGTGGCGTTGGGGTCGATCGCCACGTACTGCCCGTTGGGCTGTCGGACCTCGGCGGAGACGACGCGG